>NZ_MUXB01000106.1:0-262002 GCF_001994935.1 Herbaspirillum sp. VT-16-41 | reverse complement strand
GACGCCGCAACAGTTTGCAGAGACTTTTTTAACCGCAGACTCCAAGTCGTTCTCGTACTAAATTGGGGAGCAGGTCAGCAGAATGTTAGCCAAATGGACCGAAAGCCGTCTCTCTCTTGGCCCAGCAAATCGCGACGCTCGGACAATCCATACGCAAGCCATGCGCGCATCTGCCGTTCCAAGTTGTCCAGCACCGTACATATTGGCGATGTTCCACATTGCCTCGGCCCAGCCTAGGTCTGCAGCTCTGGAATAGAGTTCAAAACCTTTATTTCTGTCTTGCGGAACGCCGAGCCCCATATCGTAAAGATAAGCTGCGCTATTTGTTGCCTGGGCATGCCCTTGCAATGCTGCTTTCTCGTACCAGAAAAGTGCATCCCTGTACTCTTTTCCCTCCTGAAACATGCTTCCCAGACTGTTCTGCGCTTCGACATTACCCCCTTCGGCAGCCACGCGATACCACTTCATCGCGTTACTTCTATCTTGCGGCGCACCTTTGCCGGTATCGTAAGCTAGGGCAACCTGAATCTGCGCTTCAGCATCGCCCGCTTCGGCTTTGACGATCAGTGCCTTGGTTTCTTCAGAAAGGAACCAGTCTGCTGTGGCTGTCAGAGGAAATGCGCTAAGGGAAATGAGTAAAAGGAAGATCAGGTTTTTGTTCATTATTTTTACCATGGGTTTCATCCATATTTTCTAGTGTGTCTTGAGGGAGCGACTCCGGCTTATTCTGGACATTGCCAAGAACGGTTTTCTGAATTATCGGTTCTTGCCACTAAGGTCGGCGCCCTAGAAAAGATTCTCGCCTCATCTTTTCTAATGCCATAACGCTCCCTCCTGTCAGCCTCGATTTCGCCAATGCATCCGCGGTAGTCGCCATCACAATCGACGGGCAGCGGGTCACCGCTTTGATTTAATATTTCTTGGAATATACCGCAAATGTTCGGCATCTCAGGTGCCAACCACAACGCAACGGCGGATGCGACCCGAAAGCCAATAATGAGCACAGCTTTCTGATCGGAAAAGGAGAGGAAATACTTGGTACCAGCCGTCGCCAGAAGCTCGTAGAACGCCGCAGTTCTAAGCCCTCCAAATGCAGACATTCCAACCAGGTTTCCGGCTAAGTGAGTGGCACGAGCGTCTCTGGAGCAGGGACGCCCCACGAAGGACAATTCAAACCATAAAACTCAAGCTGGGATAGAGCGACTGCTTTCTCCAGCAATACCGCAGCGACTAGATTCTCATTTGGATCAGTTCCCTGATATGAGGCAAGGTCGTACTCACGATGACCCGCTTGATGCGGTTGAAAGAAGATCGTTGGGCAATTTCCGCAGCCGCATCGACCAACTTTTTGCGCAGAAAGGAGTGGCGTTAGTCCGTCCCTGCGGGCGCCTGCTCAGCCTCACCCGCCACAGGAGTTTCCGGATCGCCACCCTTTGCACTTACTTCGCGATCACCACTTCGACATCGGTCTCGGCCAGCAGCTTGGCCAGTTCCGGCGGTGGAGGGGCATCGGTGAAGAGCACATCGATCTGCGACAGGTGCGCCATCTTCACCAGCGCCTGCCGGCCGAACTTGCTGGCGTCGGCCACCAGCCAGACCTGGCGTGACTGTTCGATGATGGTCTGGGCCACCTTGACCTCGCGGGCGTCGAAGTCGCGCAGCACGCCGTCCATCTCGATACTGGAAATGCCGATGATGCCGATGTCCACCTTGAACTGGCGGATGAAATCGATGGTCGCCTCGCCGACGATGCCACGGTCACGGGCGCGCACCACGCCGCCGGCGATGATCACTTCCAGTTCGGGATTGCTGGCCAGTGAATTGGCCACGTTCAGGTTGTTGGTCACCACGTGCAGGTTGCGATGCTGTTGCAGGGCGCGCGCAACCTCTTCCGTGGTGGTGCCCAGGTTCAGGATCAGGGAGCAGCCGTCGGGCACGCGGGCAGCTACGGTACGACCGATGCGGCGTTTGGCTTCGGCATGCAGGACCTGGCGCTCCGGATAGGCGATGTTCTCGGTCGAGGACAGCAGGCCGACGCCGCCGTGGTAGCGCGCCAGCAGGCTGGCATCGACCATCGCCTTGACGTCGCGGCGCACGGTCTGGGTGGTCACGCCCAGCTGTTGAGCCAACTCTTCGACCGAGATCGTGCCGTGCTTGCGCACGCATTCCAGTAGCGTCTGTTGCCTGGGATTGAGCATGGTGTGCTTGAAAAAGGATTAACGGTTGCGATCAGAGATGAACATTAAAAAACATAAACGAACTTAAAACAACAAATAATTGTTGATTTACGTTCGGGATGTCGCTTATCTTACTGGGCATTGCCAACTCCCGGGAAATGGGTGAGTTGGGTGCAGCGAACGAAGCAAAAAGCGAACAAGCGGAAAGTGGAGAACAGGCCAATGGCGCTCGAATACGATCTCTTGGTGGTAGGCGGTGGCATCAACGGTGCAGGCATTGCACGTGATGCGGCCGGCCGCGGGCTGCGGGTGCTGCTGTGCGAACAGCATGACCTGGCCCAGCACACCTCTTCGGCCAGCACCAAGCTCATCCATGGCGGCCTGCGTTATCTCGAATACTACGAATTCAAGCTGGTGCGCAAGGCGCTCCAGGAGCGCGAAGTGCTGCTGCGCTCGGCGCCGCACATCATCTGGCCCCTGCGTTTCGTCATGCCGCACGATGCCAACCAGCGTCCGGCCTGGATGATCCGCGCCGGCCTGTTCATGTATGACTACCTGGCCAAGCGCGAGATATTGCCAGCCTCCGAAGGTGCCAACCTGACCCGGCACGTCGCGGGCCAACCCTTGAAGGGCGACTATCGTCGTGGCTTCGTCTATTCCGATGGCTGGGTCGACGATGCGCGCCTGGTGGTCCTGAATGCGATGGACGCGCAGGAGCGCGGCGCCCGTATCCTCACCCGTACCAAGTGCATCAGCGCCCGCCGCGAGGGCGATGCCTGGCATGCCGTGCTGGAACATCAGCATGCCAATGGCGTGCAACAGGAAGAAGTGCGCGCCCGCGCCATCGTCAACGCTGCAGGCCCGTGGGCCGCACGCTTCGCGCAGGCGGTGCCGCAGGCCAGGACCGGGCGCAGCCTGCGCCTGATCAAGGGCAGCCACATCGTGGTCAAGCGCCTCTTCGACCATCCCTACGCCTACATCTTCCAGAACCCCGACAAGCGCATCATCTTCGCCATTCCCTATCAGGAAGAATTCACCCTCATCGGTACCACCGACCTTGAATACCACGGCGATGCCGGCAAGGTCGAGATCGATGCCGAGGAGATCGATTACCTCTGCGAGATGGCCAACCGCTACTTCAAGCGCCAGATCGGCCGTGAAGACGTGGTCTGGACCTATTCCGGTGTGCGTCCGCTGTTGGACGACAGCGCCGAGAATGCATCGGCCATCACCCGCGACTACCTGCTCGAATGCGACGACGCCGGTGCGCCCATGTTGAATGTCTGGGGCGGCAAGATCACCACCTATCGCAAGCTGGCCGAAGAGGCGCTGGCCATGCTGGCGCCGCATCTGGGCGCCTCCAGTCAGCCGTGGACAGCTGGTGCGCCGCTGCCCGGCGGCGACCTGGAACAGCCCGGCAAGACTGTGGCGCGCTACGATTTCGACGCCTTCCTGCGCCAGTTCCAGGCACGTCATCCCTGGCTGCCGGCCGCGCTTGCGCATCGCTATGCGCGCAGCTATGGTTCGCGCGTGACCCAGATCATCGGTCAGGCCGACAGCCTGGCCGCGCTGGGCGAGGAGCTGACCCCGGGCCTGTATGAAGCCGAGGCGCGTTACCTGGTGCAACACGAATGGGCGCGCGGCGCCGACGATATCCTCTGGCGCCGCAGCAAGCTGGGCCTGCACTGCGGGCCCCAGCACAGAGGACGGCTGGAGGCGTGGTTGGCGAGTCTGCCCGATCACGCCGCCAGCTGATCCCAGGTCGACGCCCACCATCAATCAAAAAAATGCAGTGAGGAGACAGCGTGACCCTGGAACTGAAACAAGTGGCCAAGACGGTCGGTGCCGAAACGCACCTCTACCCGCTTGACCTGAATCTCGCCAAAGGTGGCATCAACGTCCTGCTAGGCCCGACCCAGGCCGGCAAGACCTCGCTGATGCGCATCATCGCCGGGCTCGACAGGCCCACCGCCGGCCGCGTGCTGGTCGATGGCCAGGATGTCACTGGCGTGGGGGTGCGCGAGCGCAACCTGGCGATGGTCTACCAGCAATTCATCAACTATCCCGGCCTGACGGTGTTCGAGAACATCGCAGCACCCTTGCGCCTGCAAAGGCAGGGCGAGCAGGAAATCACCCGGCGCGTCAACGAGATCGCCGACAAGCTGCACATCGCCCATCTGCTGCAACGCCTGCCGGGCGAACTCTCCGGCGGCCAGCAGCAGCGCACTGCGCTGGCGCGCGCGCTGATCAAGCGCGCCCCGCTGGTGCTGCTGGACGAGCCGCTGGTGAACCTGGACTACAAGCTGCGCGAGGAATTGCGCAGCGAACTGATTTCGCTCTTCGCCACCGGCGACACCACCGTGGTCTATGCCACCACCGAGCCGCAGGAAGCCCTGCTGCTGGGCGGCCATACTGCGGTGATGCACGAAGGCCGGCTGCTGCAGTTCGCACCGACCCTGGAACTGTTCAATTCGCCGGCCTCCACCCAGGTAGCGGCGATCTTCAATGATCCGCCGATGAACCTGCTGGATGCCACGGCCGTGTCCTCGGCCAATGGCGTGGCCGCCGTCCGCATGAACGATGGCAGCGTGCTGGAGATTGCCGGCCGTGCGCTGACACTGGCCGAAGGCCAGCGCTGCAAGCTGGGCATCCGCTGCAACGACGTACGCCTGCAGGCGCTGGACGCACCGGGCGTGAGCCTGGGATGCAGCGTGGCCCTGGCCGAGCTGTCCGGCTCCGAGACCTATCTGCACCTGCGCCATGGCGAGGTACCGCTGGTGGCGCAGCTCTCGGGCGTGCATGAAGTGGCCATCGGCAGCACGGTGCAGGTCAGCATCGCCGCCGCCAAGGCTTTCCTGTTCGACACAGAGGGTCGCCTGTTGAGCGCCCCGTTGGAGACGCACTGACATGGCCCGCATCGAATTCAAGAACCTGGGCCATGCCTACAGCGGCAATCCGGCCAGCCTCAAGGACTACGCCCTGCAACCCATGAACATGGTGTGGGAAGACGGTGGCGCCTATGCCTTGCTGGGCCCCTCCGGCTGCGGCAAGTCCACGCTGCTCAACATCATCTCGGGGCTGTTGCAGCCTTCCGAAGGGCAGGTGCTGTTCGACGGTGTCGACATGACCCGCATGGCAACCCGCGATCGCAACATCGCCCAGGTGTTCCAGTTCCCGGTGCTGTACGACAC
Organism: Herbaspirillum sp. VT-16-41; assembly: GCF_001994935.1. Lineage (NCBI taxonomy): Bacteria > Pseudomonadati > Pseudomonadota > Betaproteobacteria > Burkholderiales > Oxalobacteraceae > Herbaspirillum > Herbaspirillum sp. VT-16-41. The sequence goes on along the minus strand of NZ_MUXB01000106.1, from coordinate 256,634 downwards.
CATGAGCGTGTTCGACAACCTGGCCTTCCCGCTGCGCAACCGCAAGATGCCCGAGCGCGAAGTGCAGGCGCGTGTGCGCGAGATCGCCGAGATGCTCGATCTCACCCGCGACCTCAAGCAGCGTGCTGCCGGCCTGTCGGCTGATGCCAAGCAAAAGATTTCGCTGGGGCGCGGCCTGGTGCGCAAGGACGTGGCCGCCATCCTGTTCGATGAACCGCTGACGGTGATCGACCCCCACATGAAGTGGGAACTGCGCCAGAAACTGAAGGAAATCCACCACCAGCTGAAGCTGACCCTCATCTACGTTACGCACGATCAGGTCGAGGCATTGACCTTCGCCGACGAAGTGGTGGTCATGACCGAAGGCAAGGTGGTGCAGCAGGGCAAGCCAGAGGCACTGTTCCTGCGGCCGGACCACACCTTCGTGGGCTACTTCATCGGCAGCCCCGGCATGAACTTCTGCCCGCTCAGCATCGAAGGCGATACCGTGCTGCTGGGCCGGCAGCAAGTGCAGGTGGACGCGGCGCAGTTGCAGGCGTTGAAGAACAGCAGTGGCGAACTGAAGCTGGGCATCCGCCCCGAATTCGTCGAATTGGCCGCGCCCGGCACGGCCGGTGCCATCAGCGCCGAGGTCACGCAGGTCCAGCATCTGGGAACCAGCCAGCTGGTGACGGCGCAGTTCGAGGGCATGAGCGTGAAGGCGCGCGTGGCGCCGGAGATGAAGATCGCTACCGGGCCGCAATGGCTGCGACTGGCCAAGCCCGAGACGATCTACTTCAGCAACGACCAGAGAATAGGACGCTAAGCCCATGAACAAGCCCTACAACAACAAGGCCTGGTTCTTCATCCTCCCGGTCTTCCTGACGGTGGCCTTCTCGGCCATCATCCCGCTGATGACGGTGGTCAACTATTCGGTGCAGGACATCATCAGCCCCGAGCAGAAGGTCTTCGTCGGCCTGGAATGGTTCAAGGATGTCATGCGCGACAGCGAGCTGCATGCGGCCCTGCTGCGCCAGCTGATCTTTTCCTTCTGCGTGCTGCTGGTGCAGATCCCGCTGGGCATCGGCCTGGCGCTGGCCATGCCGCACAAGGGCTGGAAATCCTCGGCCACGCTGGTGATCCTGGCCATGCCGCTGCTCATCCCATGGAACGTGGTCGGTACCATCTGGCAGATCTTCGGCCGCGCCGACATCGGCCTGGGTGGCTACGTGCTCAACCTGCTGGGCATCGGCTACAACTACGCCTCCAATCCGCTGGATGCCTGGCTGACCGTGCTGGTGATGGACGTGTGGCACTGGACACCGCTGGTGGCGCTGCTGGCCTTCGCCGGTCTGCGCTCGATCCCGGATGCCTACTACCAGGCCGCGCAGATCGATGGCGCCAGCCGCTGGGCAGTGTTCCGTTTCATCCAGCTGCCCAAGATGCGCGGCGTGCTGGTGATCGCGGTGCTGCTGCGCTTCATGGACAGCTTCATGATCTACACCGAGCCCTTCGTGCTCACCGGTGGTGGCCCCGGCAATTCCACCACGTTCCTGAGCCAGTACCTCACGCAGAAAGCCGTGGGCCAGTTCGACCTCGGTCCGGCCGCCGCCTTCTCGCTGATCTACTTCCTCATCATCCTGCTGTTGTCCTTCGTGCTCTACAACTGGATGCAGAGCGCCGGCAACAACGCCAATGCTTCGGGTGGCCAACATGAATAAAATCCAGGGAAAAAACCAGGACAAGACCCTCACCCGCGTGCTGGTGATGCTGGTCTACATCGCCTTCACGCTGGTCCCGCTGTACTGGCTGCTGAACACGTCGTTGAAGACCAACGAGGAAACCCTGTCGGTGTTCACCCTCTGGCCCAATGCGCCCACGCTGGACAACTACAAGGTGATCTTCACCGATCCTTCGTGGTATTCGGGTTACATCAACTCCATCATCTACGTGGCCATGAACACGGTCATGTCGCTGCTGGTGGCCTTGCCGGCAGCCTATGCCTTCTCGCGCTATCGCTTCCTGGGCGACAAGCACATGTTCTTCTGGCTGCTGACCAACCGCATGACGCCGCCGGCGGTGTTCCTGCTGCCGTTCTTCCAGCTGTATTCCACCATCGGCCTGTCCGACACCCACATCGCGGTGGCGCTGGCGCACATGCTCTTCAACGTGCCGCTGGCGGTGTGGATCCTGGAGGGCTTCATGTCGGGCGTGCCGCGTGAGATCGACGAGACCGCCTATATCGACGGCTTCTCCTTCCCGCGCTTCTTCCTGCGTATCTTCCTGCCGCTGATCAAGTCCGGCGTGGGCGTGACGGCCTTCTTCTGCTTCATGTTCAGCTGGGTGGAGCTGCTGCTGGCGCGCACCCTGACCTCGGTCAACGCCAAGCCGATCAGCGCCATCATGACCCGCACCGCCTCGGCGGCGGGCATGGACTGGGGCATCCTGGCCGCAGCCGGTATGTTGACGATTGTTCCTGGTGCCCTGGTGATCTGGTTCGTGCGCAACCATATCGCCAAGGGCTTCGCAATGGGGAGAGTGTGATCATGGCAAATGCATTTGCGTGGATGTCGTGGACGCCACCAGTGGCGATCTTCTTCACCTGTGTGGCACTGATGCTGGTGGGCATGACGGTGTGGGAGGTGCGTTCTCCCACGATCGAGCGCAAGGGCTTCCTGCCCATGCGCACCACCCGCGGCGATCGCCTCTTCATCGGACTGCTGGCAGCGGCCTATATCAACCTGGCCTGGGTCGGCCTGACCGACCTGGACCAGTGGTACGCAGCGGTGTTGGGTTTGCTCGCCCTGGTGCTGATCATGCGCAAGGGCTGATCGGAGCTGATGACTCCCGTTCGTCCTGAGTAGCGGCGCAGCCGCGTATCGAAGGTTCGCATGAGGCTGAGCGTCTTAGATACGGCCCTGGCGGGCCTGCTCGGTCCGAACGGTTCGTGGTGAGCTGGACATCGATTTTTTATAGCAGCAGGCAACAGATCTGTAGTGCCAATCAGAACGGACGTCCGGGGATACTCCTTCCCTACCCGGCACGCCAATTCAGGGGAAGGTGACGAGGAGACATGATGCAGAACATGCGGAAAATCAAATTAACCGTGCTGGTGGCTGCCATGGCGATGGCCGGTGTCGCCGGCAATGCCTGGGCCGACATCAAAGCGGCCGAGAAGTGGGTGGATTCGGAATTCCAGCCCAGCACGCTGTCGCGCCAGCAGCAGGTCAGCGAGATGCAATGGTTCATCGACGCTGCCGCCAAGCTCAAGGCCAAGGGCGTCAAGGAAATCCACGTGGTCTCCGAGACCCTGGATACCCACGCCTATGAATCCAAGACCCTGGCCAAGGCCTTCGAGGAAATCACCGGCATCAAGGTCATCCACGACGTGATCCAGGAAGGCGACGTGGTCGAGAAGATGCAGACCTCGCTGCAATCCGGCAAGTCCATCTACGACGGCTGGGTCAATGACTCGGACCTGATCGGTACCCACTACCGCAACGGCCAGACCGTGGTGCTGACCGACTACATGGCCGGCCCCGGCAAGGAATACACCAACCCCGGCCTGGACCTGAAGGATTTCATCGGCACCAGCTTCACCACCGCGCCCGACGGCAAGCTCTACCAGCTGCCCGACCAGCAGTTCGCCAACCTGTACTGGTTCCGTGCCGACTGGTTCGCACGCAAGGACCTGCAGGACAAGTTCAAGGCCAAGTACGGCTATGAACTGGGCGTGCCGCAGAACTGGTCGGCCTATGAAGACATTGCGGCCTTCTTCACCAACGACGTGAAGGAACTCGATGGCAAGAAGATCTACGGTCACATGGACTACGGCAAGAAGGACCCCTCACTGGGCTGGCGCTTCACCGATGCCTGGCTGTCGATGGCTGGCGCCGCCGACAAGGGTTTGCCCAACGGCTTGCCGGTGGATGAGTGGGGCATCCGCGTAGCCGACGACAAGTGCACCCCGGTGGGCGCATCGGTGGCACGCGGCGGCGCGACCAACTCGCCGGCAGCGGTCTATGCCCTGACCAAGTACCTGGACTGGATGAAGAAGTATGCCCCGCCCGAGGCGCTGGGCATGACCTTCTCCGAAGCCGGCCCGGTGCCGGCGCAGGGTCACATCGCGCAGCAGATCTTCTGGTACAGCGCCTTCACCGCCAGCATGACCAAGCAGGGCCTGCCGGTGGTCAACACCGATGGCTCGCCCAAGTGGCGCATGGCCCCCGGCCCGCACGGCCCGTACTGGAAGGATGGCATGCAGAACGGTTACCAGGACGTAGGCTCGTGGACCTTCCTCAAGAGCACCCCGCCGGACCAGATGGCTGCGGCCTGGCTGTATGCGCAGTTCACCACGGCCAAGACCGTCTCGCTGAAGAAGTCCATCGTCGGCGTGACCTTCATCCGTGACTCCGACATCCGCTCCGACTACTTCACCAAGAATGCGGCCAAGTACGGCGGCCTGATCGAGTTCTATCGCAGCCCGGCACGGGTGGCGTGGACCCCGACCGGTACCAACGTGCCCGACTATCCGAAGATGGCGCAGATCTGGTGGAAGAACATCTCCTCGGCCATCTCCGGCGAGAAGACCCCGCAAGGTGCGATGGACAACCTGGCCGACGAGATGGACGGTATCATGGCCCGCCTGCAGCGCGCCGGCATGAAGCAGTGCGCGCCCAAGCTGAACCCGAAGAAGGACCCGGCCTCCTGGCTGTCCGACAAGGGGGCGCCGTGGGCCAAGCTGGCCAACGAAAAGCCCAAGGGCGAGACCATCCCCTACGACAAGCTGCTGCAGGCCTGGAAGGATGGCCGCGTACGCTGATGCAGTCTGATCGTGCAATCTGATCCGCATCACGCGTAGGATGACGCCATCCCGGCTTGTGTCGGGATGGCGTCTTCGTGTTTCTGGTGTACCGGTCTTGTAGCCGGTCTGATTCAGTTTTTCCGTTTTCAAGGCTTCATTTTCAACCCGCCGTTTTCAGTACGTCAGCAAGGAACCAGCATGGCCTATCTGCTCGCCCTCGACCAGGGAACCTCCAGCTCGCGCAGCATCATCTTCGACCAGAGCGGGGCCATCGTGGCCACCGCCCAGCAGGAGTTCCCGCAGATCTTCCCCCAGCCGGGCTGGGTCGAACACGACCCCATGGACCTGTGGCAAAGCCAGTTGCAGACCGCGCAGAAGGTGTTGGCGCAAAGTGGCATCCAGGCCAGTGAGCTGACCGCGCTGGGCATCACCAACCAGCGCGAGACCACCGTGGTCTGGGAGCGCGCCACCGGCAAGCCGGTCTACAACGCCGTGGTGTGGCAGGACCGACGCGCCGAGGTGGTGTGCGCGGCGCTGCGCGAACGCGGCCTGGGCGAGGCCATCCAGAAGAAGACCGGGCTGGTGCTCGACCCCTATTTCTCCGGCACCAAGTTGCGCTGGATTCTCGATAACGTGGCCGGCCTGCGCGAGCGTGCCGAGCGCGGCGAACTGCTGTTCGGCACGGTCGACTCCTGGCTGGTGTGGAAGCTCACTGGCGGCCGTCTGCATGTGAGCGATGTTTCCAACGCCTCGCGCACCATGCTGTGGAATATCCACACCGGTGCCTGGGACGAGGAACTGCTGCAGTGGCTGGGCATTCCGGCATCGATGCTGCCGCAGGTGCATGCCTCGGCCCATCTCTATGGCGAGATCGATGCGCAGCACCTGGGCGCGCCGGTGAAGATAGGCGGTATCGCCGGCGACCAGCAGTCGGCCCTGTTCGGACAGGCCTGCGTGCGCCCCGGCATGGCCAAGAATACCTATGGCACCGGTTGTTTCATGCTGCTGCATACCGGCGACCAGTGCGCCACCTCGCACAACGGCCTGATCAGCACCGCCGCCTGCCAGGTCGACGAACGCAAGCAATATGCCCTGGAAGGCAGCGTCTTCATCGGGGGCGCAGTGGTGCAATGGCTGCGTGATGGCTTGAAAGCCATCAAGACCTCTACCGACGTCGAAGGCCTGGCCTGCACGGTGGAGGATTCGGGCGGGGTGGTGTTCGTGCCGTCCTTCACCGGCCTGGGTGCGCCCTACTGGAACCCGTCGGCCAAGGGCGCCATCGTGGGCCTGAGCCGGGGCAGTACGGTGGCGCACATCGCCCGCGCGGCGCTGGAATCGATCGCCTTCCAGAGCACGGCCCTGCTCAATGCCATGGTGCGGGACGCGGTCTCGCCCATCACCGAATTGCGGGTCGATGGCGGAGCGGCCGCCAACAACCTGCTGCTGCAGTTCCAGGCCGACCTGCTGGGCATTCCCGTGATCCGCCCGCAGGTCACCGAGACCACCGCGCTGGGCGCGGCCTACCTGGCCGGCGTGGCCACCGGGGTCTATCGGGATCTGTCCGAGTTGTCCGCGCAGTGGCGCATGGAGCGCACCTTCGAGCCGCGCTTCACGCGGGAACAGGCGCAGGAAAGAATCCACGCCTGGGAAGCGGCGATCCGCCAGGTCAGCGCGGCCTGACTGGTGGTCAGGCGGTGGGTGGTGCAATGTTTCAACTGAAATCCAGTCCGCACCGCCTGACATCGGATTGACACGGCGCGACCGCATGATGTTCTCAAGCCCGCAGCAATCAGGCGGCGGGTCTTTCAAGGAGAACGATCATGGAAAGCTTCCTGCTGGATTGCATGCAACTCGCCACGGGTTTCTTCGACGCCGCTTCCACCTTCGTGATGGCCTGCGACATCGGTGTACCCGATGCCTCCCACGAGGCCCATGGCCGCCACTTCATGACGGCACTGGGCATGGCCTGAGCGGATCGGGACAGGCTTAGCCCGGTGTGCCGGTGCTGAGCAATTGCATGGAATCCAGATGGCTCAGGCGCGCCCATTCCTCGCCGCCGCGGGCGACGATGGTATCGGCTTCGGGCGTGGCCATCAGGTCGAGGATTTCGGTATCGCTCATTTCCATGCTGTCGTTGTAGCGGAACACCTTCAATACCGGACGGGTCAGGTCCTGGGCGTTCTGCCGGATCACGAAGCCGGAACGGCCCGATTCCAGCTTGACGATGGAACCCACCGGGTAGATGCCCAGGGTCTTGACGAAGGCCAGGAACATGGCGCGGTCGAAGTGGCCGGTCCAGGTGGCCATGGTGGAGATCGCTTCGGCCGGGTCCCAGGCGCGCTTGTAGGGGCGGTCCGAGGTGAGGGCGTCGTAGACGTCGCAGATCGCCGCCATACGCGAATACAGGCTGATGGAGCCGCTGCGCAGGGCTTCCGGGTAACCGTTGCCGTCCATCTTTTCGTGGTGGTGCAGGCAGACGTCACGCGCGTAGTCGGGAACGTTGGGGTCCTGGCTCAGGTATTTGTAGCCCAGTTCGGGATGCTTCTTGATCTGGGTGAATTCTTCGTCGGTGAGCTTGCCGGGCTTGTTGAGCAGTTCATGCGGGATGAAGGCCTTGCCCACGTCGTGCAGGAAGCCACCCAGGCCCGCTTCGCGACAGGCTGCCTCGTCCAGGCCCAGGGTGCGACCCAGCGCTACCATCAGGGCGCATACCGCCACCGAGTGCAGGTAGGTATATTCATCGGCCAGCTTCAGGCGCAAGACGCTGAGCATGCCGCTGGGGCTCTTGACGACCGAACTGGCGATTTCTTCCACCACCGAGACGCAACGCTCCATGTCCAGCACCTTGCCCATGCGGGCTTCGCTGAACATGGCCTTGGTGGCTTTCTTGGCCGTCTCGCGCAGGGACATGGCATCCATCAGCGTGGTGTCGATGGCCGGGACCGGGGCTGGTTCGGGGGGCAGCGGGGCGGGTTCGGCTTGTTCTGCGTCCACCTCGGGGGCGTCCGTGGGCGCCTGTTCGGCCACGTCCAGGCCGCGTGAAATATCGATCCAGCAATAGGCGATGCCACTGGCATGGGCCTGCTTGAGCTCGTTCTCGTTCTTGAGCAGGAACTTGTTCTTCCAGAACGGATGGTCCAGCCATGCGGCCTCGAAGCCGCAGAAGTACATGCCGAGGACCAGATCCTCCGTTTTGATTTTCTTTAACATTTCTCGTACTTCTCTCCGGCGCGCCGGGGGAACAGGTTAGCTTGGCCCGCCCTGACCCGGGCTGGCGGCAGGTTGCCATTGAGTCCTGGTCAGGATTGCCAGTCGTTAATGATCTCATACGAAAGACCATAAGTGAACGGTTGAGCTGCCTGCAAATCCCTTGCAGCCGGCAATCCGACAAAGACGCCACACCCTGAAGCACGGGTAACGGGCGAAAAAAAGGCCCGTCCGGGGGATGGACGGGCCTGAAAGATCCGCTGGATGTCGTCGCAGCGGACAAGGGGAAAGAGGAGATCCCGATGTGCCCACTGTAGGCGTTGAAAATTAAGCGAGACTTAAATCGCCGAAAAATTGAGAGCAGGAAGAAATGCCATCGCCGCGCAGGTCGGTGAGTGGCTCCACCGGTGCCGATGATGCCGACACTCCCGGCCTGTGAGTGGCGGCAGGCAAAAAGCTGCAGCGAGGCAATCATTTGTGGCAAGTAGCAAACAAGATTGTAAATTTAGCTAAACTTTTTGTTGTCTTTTGATTAAAATCCTTTCCGGATTAATGTCGAATTGACAACAAAGAGAAGCCCATGAAAACCCTGATTGCAGCCATCCTTATGGTAGCCAGTTCAATCGCCAGCTCGGGCGCCAGCGCCGCCCCGAGCGCCCCCAGCGTGGCCAATGCCAGCCGCGACGATGTGACCCTGAGTGCTCACAAGGCCGACAACTTTACCTTTGCCGTAGGTAATGCGCAGGCAGGCCCCTCCGGAACGAGCTCGCTCTTCAGCAGCGCCTTCGGCGGCGGGACCTGGAACCTGCTCAACAAGATCGACTCGACCGGCGCGCTCGTCGGCAGCCCGGGCTCGGTGCTGGGTTCCAACATCAGCGTCAGCTTCACCCTGGGCAGCGACAGCAAGAGCGGGACCTGGACCATCACCTCCAGCAAGAGCCTGCAGATGGACCTGGTACTGGGTATCCACGCGGGCAATGCCACCGGTTCCTTCCTGTTCGACAACCTGGTGCTGACCGCCGGCCAGACCCAGAGTGGCAGCTTCGCCATCAACTGGACCAACAATGGCGGCAAGGTGCCGGGATACTCCAACCTGACTATGTTCTATTCCAACGCTGCCCTGCGCACTGTGGCCCCGGTACCGGAACCGTCGACCTACGCCATGCTGCTGGTAGGCTTGGCGTTGGTAGGTGGAATGGCCTGGCGCCGTCGTCGCCGGGGCGATGCACGTGCTGTCTCCGCCGCTTCCCTGAGCGCGGCTTGATCTGGCGGCACTGACTGAAGCGTCACGACCGTCCGACCGCAGCGGTCCAAAAAAAGCGCGCTGGCCTGAAAGCCAGCGCGCTTTTGTTTTGGGTCAGGGTTTTTCTCCGCCGTCAGTGCTCCCGCACGTCCGGCAGCAACACCGTCAGCAGCCCGGCCAGCGGCAGGAAGGCGCACAGACCGTAGACCCAGGCGATGCCGTAGAGATCGGCCAGGTGGCCCAGCAGCGCCGCACCGATGCCACCGAAGCCGAACATGAGGCCGAAGAACACCCCGGCGATCATGCCCACCTTGCCCGGCACCAGCTCCTGGGCGTACACCACGATGGCCGAGAAGGCCGAGGAAATGATCAGGCCGATCACCACCGACAGCACTGCCGTCCAGAAGAGGTTGGCATGCGGCAGCATCAGGGCGAACGGTGCCGCGCCAAGGATGGAAATCCAGATCACCAGCTTGCGTCCGATGCGGTCACCGATGGGGCCGCCCACGAAGGTGCCCACGGCCACCGCACCCAGGAACAGGAACAGGTAAAGCTGCGAGGACGCCACCGACATCTGGAAGCGGTCGATCAGGTAGAACGTGAAATAGCTGGTGAAGCTGGCCATGTAGAAATACTTGGAGAACACCAGCAGGGCCAGGACTACCAGAGCGCGGCGCACGGTCGAGGCCGGCAGCTGATGACGGGCCAGCACCTTGCCCTTGCCCTTGCCGGCGGCCAGGTGGCTGCGGTACCAGGACGACACCCGCGACAGCACCAGGATGGCCAGCGCCGAGAGCACCAGGAACCAGGCCACATGGGTTTGCCCGTAAGGCACCACGATGGCGGCCGCCAGCAGGGGGCCGAAGGCCGAGCCGGCATTGCCGCCGACCTGGAAGGTCGATTGCGCGAGGCCGAAACGGCCGCCCGAGGCCATGCGGGCGATGCGCGAGGCTTCCGGGTGGAAGGTGGAGGAGCCGATGCCGATCAGCGCCGCCGCCACCAGGAAGGCGCTGAAGCTGCCGGCCAGCGCCAGCAGTACGATGCCGACCAAGGTGGCGACGGCACCGGTGGGCAGCAGCCAGGGCTGCGGGTGGCGGTCGGTGTACATGCCGATCCAGGGTTGCAGCAGCGAAGCGGTGACCTGGAAGGTAAGGGTGATCAGCCCGACCTGGGTGAAGCTGAGCCCATAGCCCGTCTTGAGCATGGGGTAGATCGAAGGCAGCAGGGCCTGGATCATGTCGTTGATCAGGTGGGCGCCGCCGCAGGCCAGGATGATGCTCATCACCAGCGGCGGGGCAGCGCTGATGGCGGGCTGGGTGGCGGCGGCGGAGGCTGCAGAGGTGTTGGGATCGGTAGCACTTGTCATGACATGAGCAGTTCGAGTGAACAAAAAGGGAGGAGCGAAGCGTATCATTGGCATCTATTGATGATGATGCCAATTGTTAGCGATTAAATGCCATGGTTGCCCAGCTCAAGCCTGTCTGTCCCAGTGCCGAGGTCAATGCCTTCCAGCAGGCACGCAGTGTGGTGGTGGCCTTTGCCCGGGAACTGGCCTATCGCGACCTGCTGACGGCGCACTCGCATGCGCGTGGCCAGTTGCTCTACGCAGTGGAAGGCGTGATGCAGGTGCGCACGCCGCAAGGGGTGTGGCTGGTGCCGCCGCAACGCGCCCTGTGGGTGCCACCCATGGTCGAGCACGAAATCCGCATGCTGAGCAAGGTCAGCATGCGCACCCTCTACATCGCTCAGGCCGAGGGGCGCGCGATCGGTGAACAGTGCCGCTTGCTGGAAGTCTCGGTCTTGCTGCGCGAACTGATTCTGGCCTCGCTGGCCGAGCCCAGGGAATATGAACCGGAGAGCCGCGCCGGTCATGTGGCGGCCCTGATCATGTCGGAGCTGGCGCGGGCACCGTCCATTCCGGTGGCCATCCCCTGGCCGCAGGACCGCCGCCTGCAGGCCATCTGCGAAGCCATCCTGGCCGAGCCCGGGCGGCAGTTTGCGCTGGCCGACTGGGCCGGGGTGGGTGGGGCCAGCGTGCGTACGGTGATTCGCCTGTTTCCGCGTGAAACCGGCCTGCAGTTCCGGCACTGGGTGCAGCAGGTGCATCTGAGCGAAGCACTGGTGCGCCTGGCGCGTGGCGATGCGGTGGGCGTGGTAGCGCAGGCCCTCGGGTATCGCAGCCAGAGCGCCTTTTCCAACATGTTCCGCAAGGCCCTGCGCAGTTCACCCAATCATTACCAGCCGCGCCAGGAAAGGCGGCGCATCACCCTGCCGGAGCAGGATCGCGACGCGCTTCAATAGGGAATGACCACCACCCGCGGGCCGCGTCGGATCGGCGCTGTTGTGCTTGCCACCGGCGGGCCGGCCGATACGCTGGCTTGCCGTTTTGGCTGGTCGGGGTCACGTTCCAGGAAGTAAGGGTCATCTTGCGGTGCCAGTGCGCTGACCGCGCCGGTCACCTGCTGGGCCCGCTCATTGGCGGCGCCCCCGCCCACCGAGCAGACCTGGAAGAAGTCGGCGCTGCCCTCGGAGAAATCGATGCGGCATTTCTCCGCCACCACCACCGAGATATCGAGCGCGGCGAGGTTGGCCGCTGTGGCTGTTTCGCTGCGCTGGGCTTGCAGCACCAGCATGAGCGTCATCATGGCGATGACGGGGTAGGCTTTGTTCATGGCGTTCTCCTGTGCCTTCACTGTAGCGCTTGGCCCGTCATCCGCGCATCGGAGAAATCCTGAACTGTCACGTCCTGCAGAGACCGTGATCGCCCGAGACGCCGCGTCCCGCCTGGATGATGCCGATTTGCAAGTGTAAAGATTGTCGATTTTCTACCGTAACCAAGTCATGAGAACTCCGACCCAGGAGAGCGGACATGGCGATGGAAACCGATCTGGCCATCATGGCGCGCGAAGCCGTCGCGCAACTGACCACGCAGCAACACCCCCGGGGCGATACGCCACCGGCGAGCACGGCCGCCAGTGCCACGGCGCCGCCAGTGCCGCCCGATGAGGGCGTGACGCTGACACTGTCGGCGCAGGGCAAGCTCATGGCGGCCCTGGCCACGGCGGTCGACCATGTCACCACGGCGGCGGTGGATTCCACCGAAGCGGCGCAGGGTGCCACTGCCAGTGCACCGGCGGCGGTGAAGGCGATGCTGGACGCCACGCTGCCGATCACCCGCAATACGCTCTTCGCCATCGAGGCAAGACTGGTCGCGGCACGACGCGGGGCCGACGCGATTGCGGCGGCCGATGCCGAGGTGCCGCCCTCGTCCGATCCGCGTCGCCTGAACCAGGCACGGCAGGCCACCGAAGCACTGTATGGTCGCGCCCCCAATCCGTTTGCGGGCTGGTCACGGGCCGAGCTGTCGGCCATCGTCTATGACGAGAGCGGCGCCTACACCATCAATGAGCGCTACGCCGCCGCCAACCAGCGTACCGAGCTGGACCAGAAATTCTGGGCGCCGGTGTTCCAGCGAGCCCTCGACAGCGGTGACTGGAAGCCGGTCATCACCGCAGCGCTGGTGTTCTACGCCAGCCTGTCGGCCCTGGAGCAGACCGCCTATCCCGACAACTACGCCCAGTTGCTGCAGCAATATCTGGATCTCTACCAGTTGCAGCCGCAGGCGCCGTTGCCGCCGCAACAGCAGATCGATCTGGCGCGCATGCTGGAAACGCTGGTGCTGCCAATGGGACCGCTGGCGCTGGCCGGCGGTGTCATCCGGGGTCTGATGCTGCCCCGCCTGGGGCCGTCATTGGCCGAACTGATCGCCGCCGCTCCGCGCCTGGCCGACCTGATCCAGGTCAACAATGCCGCCCACAGCGTGCAGGACAGCGCCTATCTGGTCCTGCTGCAACGGGTCTTCGGGGTGCTGCGGCGCGAGGATGAACCTACGCCGGTGCGACGTACCACGGCCGGTGTGGCCAGCCGCGATTTCCTGGCCTATGGCGACCGGCGCCTGCTGGCCGAAGCCTATGCCTACGCCCAGGCCAACGGGATGGCGCTGGACGAGGTGGATGCATTGGCGCGGGATCTGGCCACCTATCGGCAGGCACGCGCCGGCGGCCCGGCTTCCTATGGCGGCGCTTCCAGCGGGCAGGCGGGTGCGGTATCGCTGGCGCAGGCAGGCCGCATGAGCAGTGAAGAGGCCGCCATCGCGCAGCGCCTGCTGACCAGCCGCGCGGCCAGCATGACCCGGCTGGACCATGGCTTCCTGGCGTGGCTGCTCGACCCTGCCGGCGGCGGCTGGCGTGACGGCGACCTGAGCGGTCATGTGAGCAGCTTCAGTGCCCTGGAAAAACTGCTGGCCGGCCTGGCCGGAGTACCGCTGGGCGAGAGTGCGGGAGAGAGCAGCGAACTGGAAGCCGCTTATCGGATGGTGCTGGAACGCATCGCGCTGCAGGATGCGCCCTCCATGAGGCAGCCACTGCTAGCGGCGGCGGCCGAGGGTGCGCGCAACCTGACCCTGGCGGCGCAGATGGCGGCGCTGGCGCGCAGTGACGCGGCCGACAACGCCTTCATGAACAATGCCCTGATGCTGCTGCGCATGTACCGCATGTCGCTGACGATGAGTGCGGCCGAGCAGCGTACTCTGTCCGAACTGGTCTACTCGGCCATGAAGCAGCGCCGCCTGCGCACACGCCGTGGCAAGCTCTTCGTGGCCTGGGGCGAACGCAGCCCCCTGATGCCATCGCTGCCATCCCTGCCGGGCTGAACGAGGTTGAACCGGGTGGGGGGCCGGGATCAGCCCGGCCAGGCGCGCTGCAGGATGGCTTGCTGGGCCGGCAGACTGTGGCCTGCCAGCGTGCCGTAGACCCGGCCGCCATCGCCTTCGCCACGACTGGCAAGGAAGGCATCGGCCGAGCCGGCAGGGGCGTGGCGCAGCATCAGCATGCCCTGCAGGGCCAGCACCAGTTGCTGTACCAGCCGCCGGGCACAGGCTTCGCGTTCTTCCTCGGGTGCCTGCAGCATCTGCTTGAGGGCGCTCACGCGTTGCGCCAGCGAAACATGCGCGCCGGCCGCGTCCTCCAGTTCCTGCAGTAGTAGCTGGAAACCTTGCGTTTCACGGCCAATGGCGCGCAGCACGTCCAGGCACATCACATTGCCCGAACCCTCCCAGATCGAATTGACCGGGGCCTCCCGGTACAGGCGCGCCATCGGCCCGGTTTCCACGTAGCCGTTGCCGCCCCAGACTTCCATGCATTCGCCGGTGAATTCCAGGGCACGCTTGCAGATCCAGAACTTGGCGGCGGGCGTGACGATGCGTTTCCAGGCGCGCTGCAACGGGTCGTCCGGGGCATCGAAGGCATGCGCCAGGCGCAGCATGAGCATGGTGGCGGCTTCGCTTTCCAGGGCCAGGTCGCAAAGGACGTTGCGCATGAGCGGCTGTTCGGCCAGCAGGCGGCCGAAGGCGCTGCGATGGCGGGCGTGGTGGATTGCCTGCACCAGGGCCTGGCGCATCAGCGCGGCGCTGCCGATGACGCAATCCAGGCGGGTATGGTTGGCCATCTCGAGGATGGTGGTGATGCCGCGCCCGTCGGCACCGACCATGATGCCCATGGCTTCCTCGAATTCGATCTCGCTGCTGCTGTTGGAGCGATTGCCGAGCTTGTCCTTGAGCCGCTGGAGGAGGATGGGGTTGCGCGTGCCATCGGGCAGCCAGCGCGGCACGAAGAAACAGGACAGGCCGTTCTCGGTGCGCGCCAGCATCAGGTGGGCATCGCACATCGGCGCCGAGAAGAACCACTTGTGCCCCGACAGCAGATAGGCCGTGCCGCAGCCGTCGTTGAGCGGATCGGCCGGCATGGCGATGGCGGTATTGCTGCGCACGTCGGAGCCGCCCTGTTTCTCGGTCATGCCCATGCCGATCAGGATGGAGCGCTTGTGCGTGATCGGCAGGTCGCGGGCGTCGTGCTCGCGCGAGAACAGGCGCGTGCGCAACTGTTCGAACAGGGCCGGTTCCTGCTGCAGCACCGGGATCGCGGCGAAGGTCATGGTGGTCGGGCAGAGCGAACCGGCCTCGATCTGCGCATGCAGGAAGTAGCCGGCAGCGCGGGCGGCGTGGGCGCCATCGCCCGGCTGCATCCAGGGCAGGGCGTGCAAGCCCGCGCGGCGCAGCTGTTCCAGCAGGGTGTGCCAGGCCGGGTGGAACTCGACCACGTCGATGCGATGGCCGGTGCGGTCATGGGTCTGCAATACGGGGGTGTGACGATTGGCCAGTTCGGCCAGCTGCATCATCTCGGCGCTGCCGAGCGCCTCGCCCTGGCTGGCCAGGGTGCAGTCGTGCCAGTGGGCGCCTTCGCGCCGGACGGCGTCGACCAGGGCGGCGTCGCTGCGGTAGAGGTTGTAGTCGTGCAGGTCCGGGACCTGGTTGCTGATCTCGTGGGTGTGCATGGCGTCTCCGAAAACGCGCACAGCTGTTTTGATGGGGCAGCTTCGCCCGCTTTTTTGTGCACTTTGATAGGTGGCAGTGTGCGCGTATTTGCAGGACTTGGGAACCGTTCCAGGCTTTTGCCTTCCTTGCTCCTTGCTGCGACTGCCCCCGCCCGGATCCTGCCTGGTCGTCCCTACGATGTTTTGGCTATATCCATATAAGCATCTTGTTAGGTGGCGTCGCCGGCACATGCGTTGCAGTCATATTAGAATGCTTGTTTCGACCAAAGATCGCCCCCGTGCGTGTGCACGGCTGCGCAAGGAAGCCCAGCAGATGTCTTATCCGACCATCGAATCCACCATCGGCAATACCCCGCTGATCCAGTTGCCGCGCATCGGCGGCGATGAAGCCCGGCGCCGCAACAACATCATCCTCGGCAAGCTCGAAGGCAACAACCCGGCCGGTTCGGTCAAGGACCGTGCCGCCTATTCCATGATCACCCGCGCCGAGGCGCGTGGCCAGATCAAGCCCGGCGACACCCTGATCGAAGCCACCAGCGGCAATACCGGTATCGCGCTGGCGATGGTGGCGGCCATGCGTGGCTACAAGATGGTGCTGCTGATGCCGGAGAACCTCTCCGAGGAGCGCCGCCAGAGCATGGCGGCCTATGGCGCGCGTATCGTGCTCACGCCCAAGAGCGGCGGCATGGAATACGCCCGCGACCTGGCTGAGCAGATGCAGAAGAACGGCGAAGGCCTGATCCTGGACCAGTTCGCCAACCCGGATAATCCGCTGGCCCACTACGAGACCACCGGTCCCGAAATCTGGCGCGATACCAAGGGCAGCATCACCCACTTCGTCAGTGCCATGGGCACGACCGGAACCATCATGGGTGTGTCGCAATATCTGAAGGAAAAGAACCCGCAGGTGCAGATCGTCGGTGCCCAGCCGGAAGAGGGCTCGTCCATTCCGGGCATCCGCAAGTGGCCCGAGGCCTACCTGCCCAGGATTTTCGACCGTTCCCGCGTGGACCAGACCGAATCGGTCAGCCAGGCCGATGCCGAGAACATGGCCCGCAAGCTGGCCGTGACCGAGGGGCTGTTCTGCGGCATCTCGGCCGCTGGCGCCTGTGAGGTGGCAGTGCGGCTGTCGCACCAGCTGGAGAACGCGACCATCGTCTTCATCGTCTGCGATCGCGGCGACCGCTATCTCTCTACCGGGGTGTTCCCGGCCTGACGCCGGCCGACGCATGACGCACAATGCAAAACGGAGCCAATGGCTCCGTTTTGTTTTTGTCGCACAGTCGGGACCAGGTCCCGGGCCGTTGCCTACTCCGGCGAACCGGCGGTCGGCGCAGCGCCAGGAGCAGCACCTGGCTTCGGCTTGAACTGCTTGTCGCTGATGCGGAATTTCTCGCGGCGATCACCCATCAGTTCGCGCAGCTCGCGAATGGACAGCTCGCTGACTTCATGCATGCGGATCAAGAGCGATGCACCCACCGGCAGGCGGCGGTGACGAATCTTGCTGATCACCGGCGGCGCCACTTCCAGCGCGCGTGACAGGGCTGCGTCATTCTTCAGGTGCAGCTTCTCGATCAACGCATCCAGCAGATGGTTCGGATCGTAGTTGACATGATCGGAAATGGAGTTGGTTTCAGCAGTATCGTTGGTAGTCATGATCGGGACGTTCCATTATGCAGATGTTTGTGGAAGGCTTTGCGCCTATGCATTAATTGTTTGTAAAACTGCAAAACGCGACTGACGGTATCTGAGAGCCAAGGCGATGCCTTTTTCTGCAGGATAACGAAAGCCCTATCAAAGAACGACTTCAAAACAACGCTTATCAAGTTCTCTGTTCTCTGACCAAGTGCGCTTGAGGCAGCACAACAATAATTCTATGTCTATATAGAAATAATTGCACATTTTTCATGCAGTCAGAAAATTCTATTCCACAATAGTTGCAGAAACTCATGCCCGAATTTGTAACAGATATTAACAGCATTCCTCGAAAAATTGCTAGCGTTGCCGTTTTGATACGACAAATGGCAGCATGTTCCAGCCAGTTAGCCCCAATTTCCTCAAGGTAACCATGTTTTTATCGAAGATGGCGGAGGCATCGGGGTAGGCTTCCACGGCCCTGTCGATGCTGTTTTCTCGCAACAGATGGAGGATGGGAAAAGGCGAGCGATTGCTGTAGTTCTCGATATCGTCGGGTTGCGTGTCGGCAAACTGGTAGTCCGGGTGGAAGCTGGCGATCTGCAGCACGCCGTCGAGCTCGAGTCGTTCCAGGATGCGATCGGCCCAATCCAGGAAGTCGTTGTATTCGTGGAAGTCGGCTAATGCGAGCGGAATGATGAAGAGGGTGGTGTCCACCTGTTCCGGGTCGGTCTTTGCCAGAAAGGCCAATTGCTGTTCCAGATCGGCCGCCAGGCTGTCCCAGTCCTGGCCCTGGCTGACGTGGTAGCGGACCTGGTCCTTCACATGGACCGACTTGGCAAAGGGACAAAGATTGAGGCCGATGACGGCCTGTTCCAGCCAGGCGCGGGTGAGGGCGATGACGTCGTCGTCGCTGAAGGGGGGCTCGGCGGCAGGGGAGGCGGAGGTGGCGTTCATGGGGCGGCATTGTCGCATGGGCAGGCGGACACGGGCAGCCGCCGGCCAGTTCAAGCCGCCACAAATGCCCACGCACCGGCCAGATCGGCTATGCTTGCCAACCTTTGGCGGCGGCCCCGTACCGGCGGCCCCGCATTTCCTTAGCAAGTACAAGTACACATTCCATGGCGCTCAAATCCACCATCTTCAAGGCTGACCTGCAGATCTCCGACATGGATCGGCATTACTACCAGCAACACGCACTGACCATTGCCCGCCATCCGTCCGAGACCGACGAGCGCATGATGATCCGGGTGCTGGCCTTCGCCCTCAACGCCAGCGAGTCACTGGCCTTCGGCAAGGGACTCTCCGATACCGACGAGCCCGACCTGTGGCAGAAGGACCTGACCGGCACCATCGAACTCTGGGTCGAAGTCGGCCAGCCCGATGACCGCGCCATCCTCAAGGCCTGTGGCCGCGCCGACCGGGTGCTGGTGTATAGCTACAGCAGCGTCTCCAATATCTGGTGGAACCAGACCGGCAGCCGCGTGGAGCGCGCCAAGAACCTGAAGGTGGTCAATATCCCGGCCGAGGCCAGCCAGGCACTGGCGGCCCTGGCGCAGCGCACCATGCAATTGCAATGCACGATCCAGGATGGTCAGGTCTGGCTGGGCGCCAATGAAGAGATGGTGTTGATCGAACCGGAAACGATCAAGGATTTTGCCTGATTCTCCACCAGGTTTGCGCGACGTGGCGCCTGTGCCTCAGCGCGCGGCCTGATTGACTGCAGCGGAAGCCCTATCCGGCTTGTGCTCCAGCGCATCGGCCCGATGCTGCAGATGCGTCAGCAGGCGCTGTCCTTCGCTGGTGTGGAACCACGCAGCGTGGCCCAGGAAATAGGTGTCATAGGCCAGCGAGGCATTCTGCGGCGACTGCGTCACGCCGTGGAAGTAATCCAGCTCGGCCAGCGCGAACTCGGCATGCACCAGCGGCAGTAGCGCCGCCAATGCGCGTGTCTGGCGCGCGTTCAGTGGTAGCACCGAGGCATATCCGTCCAGCATCGCATCCAGCAGATCCAGGTGCACCAGCTGCACCTGGCGTTGCGGGATGGCCAGCCATTCGACGATGTTGCGC
Source organism: Herbaspirillum sp. VT-16-41 (assembly GCF_001994935.1). Classification (NCBI taxonomy): domain Bacteria; kingdom Pseudomonadati; phylum Pseudomonadota; class Betaproteobacteria; order Burkholderiales; family Oxalobacteraceae; genus Herbaspirillum; species Herbaspirillum sp. VT-16-41. The sequence continues at coordinate 237,306 of NZ_MUXB01000106.1, read as the reverse complement.
TCGATGGCGGTCGCCAGGTCGTGCAGCGCGCAGGTGCGGTCGCACAGGCCGAAGTCCAGTACCGTCTCCACCTGCGCCTGTTCGGTGGCATCGCTCCACAGCAGGTTGGAGGCATGCCAGTCGTTGTGGGTCCACAGCGGCGAAAATTCATCCAGATAGGGTTTCAATCCGGCGTGCCAGGGCAGCAGGTGCTGTGCCACCTCGCCCCGCCAGGGGCGGTTTTCCAGGTAATCGGCGATGGCCGGACGCTGTTCGATGTAAGCCTGCAGGGGCCGCACCGGGTCTTCCTGCGAGAAGATGGTGAAGCTCGACACCAGCGGACGCGCCGGCCGCGCCGGCGCGTCGTAGCCGGCCGATGCCTGGTGCAGTCGTGCCAGCATGTGGCCTGCGGAATGCGCATGCTGGCCGCTGCTGAAGGGCGTCCACGACATCGCCTCACGGTACAGGTCGACCCCCGGCGCCAGCGGAAATACTTCATAGGTCCAGTATTCGTCGGCCAGCGCGGTGGCGCCCTCGGCGGTGGCCAGCGCCGGGCTGACCGGCAATCCGTTCGCCTGCAGGTGCGCCACGAAGCGATGTTCCTCGGCCAGTGCGACGACATCGCGTACCCGCGCATGATGGCGCTTGACGATGACGGGCCCGCTGGCGGTCTGCATCACGCAGGCCGCCGAGAACGGGCGTGGGCTATGCCACTCCAGCCGCAGCGGCTGGCCGACCTCGGGATAGTGATGCAGCACCCGGGCCACCTCCGCGGAGGTCAGCGCCGGCCAGTCGGAGATGACCGGCTCGGCGCCCATGCCATGGCTGATGACGCGGGTGAGATGGTGCGAGGCGGCTTGCATGATCGCGGCAACCGGTCAGAAATCGTATTGCAGCGACAGGCGCGCCGTGCGCGGCGCACCCAGGTGCACATAGCCGTCGCCCAGGTACTGGCCGGCATCCTTCCAGTAGCGCTTGTCGAAGAGGTTGTCGATGTTGGCGCGCAGGGTGGCGGTATGGCTGCCCATGCGCATGCGGTAGCGCAGGCCGGCATTGAAGACATGTACCGCCGGCAGATTGACGCTGCCATCGCGGGTGGCCGGCTTGCTGCTGCTGTAGAGCCAGTTGCCCATCAGGTTCAGGCCTTCCACGCCGGGCAGCGCGTAATCGGCATAGACGCTGCTGCGCAGGCGCGGCACGTTGACCACCTGCTGGCCATCGTAGGCGGCGGTGCCGGTATCGCTGGCGCGTGCGCGGGTGGCGGCCACGCTGGCACCAACGGCCAGGCGCGGGCTGAGCTTGCCGCTGGCGCCCAGCTCGATGCCGGTGTTGGTCTGGCGGCCTTGCTGGACGTAGGTAAAGCCGCTGGCGCTGGAATCCGGCTGCTGGTATTCGTAGGCCTTGCGGATACGGAACAGGGCGGCCGTCAGTGCCAGGTCAGGCGAGACATCCCATTTCACGCCGGTTTCCAGCTGACGTGCCACCGAAGGCGGCAAGGTGGTCGGGAAGTTGCTGACCCAGAACGGCGCGGAGGTCCCGAGGGTCAGTGTCTCTGCGTAGCTGCCATAGACCGAGAGGTCCTGCAGCGGCTTGAAGATCAGTGCCAGTTGCGGCAGGAACAGGTTGCGGGAGGTAGTGCGCGTGGCGTTGCCGTCGGCATCGAAGGCCTGCTCGTTCAACCACACCTGGCGGCCGCCGGCGATGGCTTGCCAGCGCTCGGAGAATTGCAGGCGGTCGCTGAAGAACATCGCCTTCTGGCGGCTGTCCAGGTTGCGATAGGCCGGGCCGGGAACATCGGTGGCCGGTGCCAATTCCGGTGTGCCAGTATAGATATTGCCCTCGCCCACCAACACGCTGATGCCATCGGGCTTGTCCACGGTCCGGCGCGACATCGCCAGGCCCAGCGTCAACTCGTGCTGCAGCCAGCCGGTGGCGAACTTGCCGATCATGACCGCCTGCGCTTCGTCATTGCGACGTTCGTCATTGGGGACGCGATAGTCATAGACATCGAAGTCGCCATTGGCACCGAAGGTGGTGGAAGCGAAGCTGCCGCTGCCATACGGGAAAGCCAGGTAATCATCGATCACCGCCCGGCTGCGACCGGCCTGCACGTAGCCGCGCCAGTCGGCATTGAATTCGGTATCCACGCGCAGGCGGTAGTTCAGCGCACTGTCGCGCACCGGTTGCGCCCACGATTGTGGCGTCAGCATGGTCTTGGGCGAGACTCTCGAGGGCAGGGTGGTGCCGCCCAGCAGCTGGTAGCCGGCTACCGAGTGCTGCGCCTTCTGCTGGTATTCGGCATCGAACTGCACCAGCGTCTTGGAGGACAGCGCCCAGGTCGCCGACAGCGAGGCAAAGTCGCGCCAGCCATCGCCATGGTCGACGTAGGAGTGGATGTCTTCATGCGCGGCGTTGATGCGCAGGCCGAACTGTTTCTGTTCGCCGAAGAGTACGCCCAGGTCGGTGGCCAGGTAGCGCGAGCCGTAGGAATCGGTACCCAGGGTGATCGAGCGTACATCGGCCGGGCGCTTGGTCACGTAATTGACGATGCCGCCGGCGCTGCTGACACCGGCCTGCAGTCCGGCCACGCCCTTGAGGAATTCGACGCGTTCCTTGTTTTCCAGCGCGATGTTCTGTTCGCCGGTCACCGTCAGGCCATCGATGCGATAGGCGCTGGCCGGGTCGAGCGTCACGCCACGGATGCTGAAGTTCTCGTAATAGCCCACCGGAGCGTAATTCTCGTTGATGGCGGCATCGTTCTTGACCACGTCCGAGAGCAGGCGCGATTGCTGGTCACGCATTTGCGCGGCCGTGACCACGGCCACCGAGGCCGGGGTATCCAGCAGCGGCGCATCGTCGAAACCGGCCACGGCGGCTGATCGAGGGCGCGCGCCATCCCTGGTCGTCCCGCTGGCGGTGACGTTGACCGTGGGCAGCGCTTCGCCCTTGTCGTCGCCGACATCGGCGGCGCGGGCAGTGGCCGACAGGCCGAGCGAGGTGCCGGCCAGCGTCAGCATCAGCGTGGAGGCCAGGGGTGCAATGCGTTTCATGGTGGTTCTGATCGTGGAGGGTAGGAGAGCCGGAGCGCCGGGCGCTCCGTCGTATCGGCCAGCGTGGTCGCCGGCTCAGCGATTGCGGGCGACGGCCACGGCGCGGCCGAGGTCGGCCACCGACATCGCATAGAAGTAGCTGCGATTGTACTGTGTGATGGCGTAGAAGTTATTGGTGGCGATCCAGTACTCGGTCGGGCCGGTGCCGTTCTGCAGATCGACCAGGCCGAAGCGCTGGCCGGCCGGCAGCGGCGGGGTGGAGATGCCGGCCGCGTGCAACTGGTCTTCGCTGTACTTGGCCTCCAGCCCCTGGTTGAGCATGGCTTGCCATTGCAGGTTGTCGGCCGAGACGGTGACCGGGAAGGCCACCGGTTCGCCGCGCTGCCAGCCATGCACGGACAGATAGTGGGCCACGCTGCCGATGGCATCCACCGGCGAATTGCGCAGGTCGATCTTGCCGTCGCCATCGAAGTCGACCGCGTATTCGCGGATGCTGCCGGGCATGAATTGCGGCCAGCCGATGGCGCCGGCATAGGAGCCGCGCAGCGACAGCGGATCGATACCGGCCTCGCGAGCCAGCAGCAGGGTGTTTTCCAGCTCGCCGCGGAAGAAGGCCATGCGGGCCTCGCGATTGGGCGTGTTGGGATAATCGAAGGCCAGCGTGGTGAGCGCATCCATGACGCGGAAGTTGCCGGTGTTGCGGCCGTAGACCGTTTCCACGCCGATGATGCCGACGATGATTTCCATCGGCACCCCGTATTGCGCTTCGGCGCGCGCCAGCGCCACGCCATAGGTATTCCAGAACTCGACGCCGGCATTGATGCGCACCGGTTCCACGAAGCGGGCGCGATAGGCGCTCCAGTTCTTGGGTTTGGTGCTGGGGGCCGGCTTGATCAGCTGGATGGCGCTGTCCACATAACGGGTCTTGGCGAAGAGATCGTTGAGGTCGCCCCGCTGGAACTGGTTGCGCTCGACCATCTCGTCGATGAAGCGGCCGACGTCCTTCCAGTCATTGAAGTTGACGAACTCGCCCTGATCGTCTGCCACGACTTTCTTCTTCGCTGCCGACTTTGCTGGCGGCTTGGCCTTGGGCTTGGCTTTGTCGCTGCCGGCTTTTTTGTCTGCCGGCTTTTTCTGGGTTTTCTTTTCCACAGGCTTGCCGTCCTGCGCATGCGCTGCCGGCGCCAGGGCGCACAGGCCGGCGAGCAACAGGGTGGAGAGGGACGAAGTCAGGCGAGGCAGGGAGATGGGCATGAGCGGCAAGCGGTGAAGCGATCTGGTCAGCGGAGCAGGGGCGGGACAAGCCTGCAAGTATACCGCATCGGCCCCCTTGCCCCGTGCTGGTGCATGCTGGGTGCTGCGTCCCGTACACGATACGCGACAGCGGATGTACACTAGGGCCTGTTCACATTCAATCTGGCGCCAACCCTCCGGGAGAGGCCGCCAAGCGTCGCCTGCCGTTGTTGCAGCTCCTTGCCGTAGCACCACTACGGCGCGTCGCTGCGCCTAGGCAGTCAACGCTTGGCGACCTCTCGCACTCGTAGATTGAATGTGAACAGGCCCCAGCCCGATGAGACAACCCGGCCGGCCACGGCTTGCCTGTTAGTAACAAGAGCAATAATGACCACCGCCATCTATACGCACGCCGACTGCCAGCGCCACGAAATGGGCGACTGGCACCCCGAGGCCCCCGCCCGTCTGGAGGCCATCGAAGATCAGTTGATCCTGAGCCGGATCGATCAATTCCTCGACCGCCGGGAAGCGCCGCTGGCCGATCCGGCCGAACTGGAGCGGGTACACACGGCTGCGGCCGTGGATTACGTGCGCGAGCACAGTCATGCGCTGAGCCTGTCGGGCGAGCGCTATTACTCCATCGACGGCGAGACCCTGATCAACCGGCACAGCTGGAATGCGGCCCTGCGTGCGGCCGGCGCGGCCGTGGCGGCGACTGATGCGGTGCTGGCCGGCGAGCTGGACAACGCCTTCTGCGCCGTGCGTCCGCCCGGGCATCACGCCACGCACGACAAGGCCATGGGTTTTTGCCTGTTCAACAACGTGGCGGTGGCGGCTCGGCATGCCATCGACGTGCACGGGCTGCAGCGGGTGGCGGTGATCGATTTCGACGTGCATCACGGCAATGGCACCGAAGACATCTTTGCCCATGATCCACGGGTGCTGATGGTGAGTTTCTTCCAGCATCCTTTCTATCCCTTTTCCGGCGATGGTCCGACCGAGTCGCACATCGTCAACGTACCGGTGCCGGCCTACTCCGATGGGGGGGCGGTGCGTCAGGTGGTGACCGAGAAATGGCTGCCGGCGCTGCATGCGCACCAGCCGCAGATGATCTTCATCTCGGCCGGTTTCGATGCCCATCGCGAAGACGACATGGGCCAGATGGGGCTGGTCGAGGCCGATTACGCCTGGATCACGCGGCAGATCATGAAGATCGCCGACCAGTACGCCCAGGGCCGCATCGTCAGCTGCCTGGAGGGAGGTTATAGCCCCTCGGCGCTGGGGCGCAGCGTGGTGGCCCACCTGAAGGTGTTGGCCGACCTGGAGTGAGCCACGCGCGCGCGGCGAGGATTTGCTGGCGCGCTAGGCCGGGTGGGGCTCGTAGGCCTCATAGGCCGCGATGATCGCATCGGCCACCGCCCGCACCCGGGCGGTACGGTTCAGGTCGCTGTGCAGGACCAGCCACATGTCGTAGGGCGTGGCCCGTTCCGGCCAGATGCGCACCAGCCCGCTGGCAGCGTCGCCCACATGGATGGGCAGTTCGCCGATCCCGAATCCCGCCTGCAGGCAGTCGTACATCACCAGCCCGGTACTGACTTCCATGGCCACGTTGGCATGGACGATGGATTCGCCACAGATCTGTTCGGGCTTGTTCGGCGAGATGCTGTACGGGTAGATCACGACGTCATGCCCCTTCAAACCGCTGCCGGATTCGGGCCGCCCCCGCTTTTTCACATAGGCCTTGGACGCATACATGCCTTTGTGCAGCCGCTTGAGATGGCGCGTGATCAGGTCCGGCGCGTCCGGGCGCACCGTGCGCACGGCGATGTCGGCTTCGCGCTTGGTCAGGTTGCTCAACTGGGTGGAGGTGGTGAGCACCACCTTGATGGTGGGATGGGATTCCCGCAGCCGCTTCAGGGCCGGCAACAGGAAATGCCGCGCCGTGATGTCGGTGGCGGCCAGCCGTACCACGCCGCACAGGCGCTCGTCGATTCCCTGCATCTGCCGCTGCAGTTGCTCGGCGCCTTGCTCCATCTGGCTGGCGGCCGCTGCAGCCAGTTCGCCAGCAGGGGTGGGCACGTAGCCACCCGGGGTGCGCAGGAACAGGCGTGCGCCCAGCGATTTTTCCAGCGCGGCCAGGCGCCGGCCGACCGTGGCCTGGTCGATCTCCAGGTGCTCGGCTGCACCGCGCAGGGTACCAACGCGGTAGATGGCGAGAAAGATGCGGGCGTTGTCCCAGTCCATGAGGATGTGCTTTCCGGGTAGATGAGCTGATGCAGATTTGCATCAGCCCGCTGATTTTATACCTCTTTATTGCATCGCAGCGAACGCCTAGAATCCATCCATCGTCACTCGCCCCGGGGGTACCGGCAGCGGGTCTGCCGCTCTCCCTTGCGCCCTTCGCGCAGAAAGAATGTCATGTCTTCCGTTCCTCGTCCGCTTGGCCCGGCACCCGCCGGCCATCCCCCTGTCACCGCTTTACCCCATCGGGCTGGCTTGCTGCCACTGGTAGCGCTGGCCATCGGTTTCGTCATGGCCATGCTGGACGTGACGGTGGTCAACGTCGGTCTCTCCAATATCGCCACCAGTCTCGATGCACCGCTGTCCACCCTGGTCTGGATCGTGGATGGCTATACCCTGACCTTTGCCGCCATGCTGCTGGTGGGCGGTGCGCTGGCCGACCGCTTCGGCGCGCGCAAGCTGTACCTGGCCGGACTTTTCCTGTTCGTGCTGGCCTCGTTGCTGTGCGGGGCGGCGCCCAATGGTCCTTTCCTGGTGGCGGCGCGCCTGCTGCAGGGGCTGGGTGCGGCTTTCTTCATGCCCAGTTCGCTGAGCCTGCTCAGTCACGTCTACGAGGATGACCGCGTGCGCGCCCGCATGCTGGGCGTGTGGTCGGCCACGGTCGGCCTGGCCGCAGCCATCGGTCCGCTGGTGGGGGGCGTGCTGATCCACTGGCTGGGCTGGCGCAGTATCTTCCTCATCAACGTGCCGGTCGGGCTGGTGGGCCTGTTGATGGCCAGGAAGCTCATCCCGCAGGTGGCCGGGCAGGCCCGTGCCCTGCATCTGTATAGCCACCTGGCCGGGGTGGTGATGCTGGCCGGGCTGTCCTTTGTGCTGATCCAGGGGCCGGTCTATGGCTGGACCTCGCCGCGCATCCTGGCCGGGCTGGCGGTGGCAGTGCTGGCCGCCGTGGCCCTGGTGCGACACGAACTGCGTGGCGTGGCGCCGCTGCTGCCCAAGGCCCTGTTCGCCACACCACAGTTTGCGGCCGCCAATGGCATCGGCTTCATGATCAACTTCGGGATCTACGGCAACCTGTTCTACCTGGCGCTGTTCCTGCAGCAGGGGCGCGGTGCCGATGCCCTGCATACCGGCCTGCAACTGGTGCCGATGATGGCCGTGGTGTTCTTCGGCAACCTGATGTCGGGCCGCATGGCCGCGCACTGGGGACCGCGCGTGCCGCTGTTGCTGGGTTTGTCGGTGGGTACGGTGTTTACCGCCGTGGCCATGAGCTTCCGCCCGGACACGCCTTACTGGGTGCTGGCCGTGGTCTGCGCTGCAGCCAACCTGGGCATCAGCACGGCCATCCCCGCCATGACCACGGTGGTGATGCAGGTGGCCGGCAAGGCCCACGCCAACAGCGCGGCGGCGGCCCTGAACGCCAATCGCCAGATCGGTGCCCTGGTCGGCGTGGCCCTGATGGGCGCCATCCTGCACAGCGTGGACGGCTGGGGGCTGCGCAATGGCCTGGCCTTTGGCGTCATGGCCGCCGCTTACGGGCTGGCGCTGTGGCTGGTGTGGCGTTTCGTCGGTGTTGTCAAGGAGTAATGGGTGACCCGGCGCGCCTGAGCGCGGTGTTGTTCCCCGTCCAACAGCCTGCCCCGACTTGTGCGCGGCAGGCTGTTTTATTGGGGATTTGTTAGGGATTGGCGGGGCAGGGCCGTAAAATAGCGCCTTCAACGAAATACGCACCAGAAAGAAATCCCGCATGTCCATCCAATGGTTCCCCGGTCACATGAACTCGGCCCGCCGCAAGGCCGCCGAGAGCATGGAAAAAGTCGATATGGTCATCGAAGTGGTCGATGCCCGCCTGCCGCAGGCCAGCTGCAATCCGATGATCGAGCAGTTGCGCAATGCGCGTCAGCGTCCCTGCCTGAAGATCCTCAACAAGACCGACATGGCCGACCCGGTGGCCACGCAAGCCTGGATCGACTACTACAACAGCCAGAAGGGCGTGACCGCCGTGGCGCTGTCGTGCAAGAAGCCCTCCGACGTGGCACGCGTGCCCAAGCTGGCCATGCAGGTGGCCCCGCATCGCGGCACGGCCCTGAAGCCCTTGCGCATGATGATCATGGGCATCCCCAACGTGGGCAAGTCCACACTGATGAATGCCTTGCTGAAAAAGCGCGTGGCGGCAGTCGGCGACGAGCCGGCCGTGACCAAGACCCAGCAGCGGCTCTACCTGGGCAACAACATGGTCCTGACCGATACCCCGGGCATGCTGTGGCCCAAGATCGAGCACCCCAGCGATGGCCTGATGCTGGCCGCCAGCCATGCGGTGGGCAGCAATGCGCTGATCGAGGAAGAGGTGGCCACCTTCCTGGCCGACCTGCTGCTGCAGCGTTATCCGCAATTGCTCAAGGCGCGCTACGGCTTCGATCCCGAGGACATGGATGGCGTGGCCGTGGTGGAGGGCGTGGCGGCCAAGCGGGGCTTCCGTCTCAAGGGTGGCGACTACGATTTCGAAAAGGCCGCGCATACCTTCCTGCAGGATTACCGCAGTGGTGCGCTGGGGCGCATCTCGCTGGAGACCCCGGCGTCGCGTGCCGAGCTGCTGGCGACCTACCGTTCCACCGACAACCCCGATGCCCTGCCGGCCGAGGATGAGGAAGACGAGGAAGAGGACGACTGGCGCAATGCGCCGGATCACCGGGAGCGCAAGGACTGAGTGCGCCTGTGCCGCTCGGTCGGCTTTCCTTCCGGCGTGCTCAAATCATCTAAATGATTTGAGCACGCCGGAAAAGCAACAAGGCCAGCGCGAAGCTGGCCTTTTCGTTTGCTGCAAGGATGCTGCAGGGGAGGCGGATTACCAGGAGGTGATCACGGAACCCTTGTACTTCTCCAGCACGAACTTCTTCACTTCCGGGCTGTGGTAGGCCTTGACCAGCTTGGCGACCCAGGGCTTGTCCTTGTCGGCAGCGCGGATGGCCAGCACGTTGGCGTAGGGGCCGGTCGACGCTTCCACGGCGATGGCGTCCTTGGTCGGCGACAGGCCGGCCGATTCGGCGTAGTTGCCGTTGATGACGGCAGCGTCGAAGTCATCCAGCGAACGCGGCAGCTGGGCGGCATCCAGTTCGATGATCTTGACCTTCTTGGGGTTCTCGACGATGTCCAGCGGGGTGGCCTTCAGACCGGCATCGGCCTTGAGCTTGATCACGCCCTTGGCCTGCAGCACCAGCAGTGCGCGACCGCCGTTGGTGGGGTCGTTGGGCACGCCGACACGGGCGCCTTGCTTGAGGTCGTTGAGCGACTTGACCTTCTTGGAGTACACGCCCATCGGGAAGGTGATGGTGGTGCCGACGCTGATGAACTTGTAGCCGCGATCCTTGATCTGCGCATCCAGGTAGGGCTGGTGTTGGTAGGAGTTGGCGTCCAGGTCGCCGGCGGCCAGGGCGGCGTTGGGCTGGATGTAGTCGGTGAATTCGATGACCTTCATCTGCACGCCGTCTTTTTCCAGCAGCTTCTTGACCTGTTCCATGATCTCGGCGTGCGGACCTGCGGTCACGCCCATCTTGATCTGGTCTTCGGCGAATGCGGGGGCCGACACCAGGCCGGCGGCCAGGCCCAGGCCTGCGATGAATTGAATCAACTGACGACGCTTCATGACTTTCCTTTCAAGCTTTTTTGAAATGCGCGGCGGATAGCTGCGCGGTGTTATCGATGCCGGTTGCGCGTGGCGCTCTTGGCGCTCTCTTGGCACGCTCTTGCGGCCACTCAGCGATGACTGAGCTTGCGCACCAGCAGGTCTCCCAGGGATTGCACCAACTGCACGAACACGATCAGGATCAGCACCACCGCCAGCATCACTTCCGGCAGGAAGCGCTGGTAGCCGTAGCGGATGCCCAGGTCACCCAGGCCACCGCCACCGATGGCGCCGGCCATGGCCGAATAGCCGACCAGGCTGACGAAGGTGATCGTGAGACCGGCGACGATACCAGCAAATGCTTCTGGTACCAAGACCTTGTAGATGATCTGCCAGGTGTTCGCACCCATGGCCTGTGCGGCTTCGACCAGGCCGTGGTCCACTTCGCGCAAGGCGGTCTCGACCAGGCGGGCGATGAAGGGCGCGGCGGCAATGGTAAGCGGCACGATGGCGGCAGCCGTACCGATGGAGGTGCCGACGAAGAAACGCGTCATCGGGATCACCGCCACCAGCAGGATGATGAAGGGGGTGGAGCGCACTGCATTGACCAGCAGGCCGGCGACGCGGTTGAAGACCGCATTGGGCAGTACGCCCTTGTCTTCGGTGATGTGCAGGGCGATGCCCAGCGGGATGCCCAGCAGCGAACCGACCAGGCCGGAAATCACCACCATCATCAGCGTCTCACCGAAGGAGCTGACGAACAGATCGATCAGTTCAGATGACATGGTTGAGCTCCTCGACGACGACGCCCTGCTCGCGCAGGTATTGCATGGCTTGGTTGATGTTTTCCTGCGAGCCGTTGGCGAGGATCGCCAGCGAGCCGAAGGCCTGGCCCTGGATCTCGTCGATCTGGCCGTGCAGGATGTTGAAATTCAGGTTGAAGCGGCGCACCGCTTCCGACAGGTGCGGCTGGTCCACATCGTTGCCGGTGAAAGCAAAGCGGAACAGGTGGTCGGTGCCCTGGCCGGCATCGGCGCGGGCCAGGCGCTCGCGCAGGCGCGCCAGCACGCCCTTGGGCAGTTCGTGGGCGATGACGTCGCCGATCAGTGCACGGGTGACTTCATGGCGCGGCTGGCGGAACACCTCCAGCACCTCGCCCTGTTCGATCACCTGGCCGGCTTCCATCACGGCCACGCGGTCGCAGATGTCCTTGATGACTTCCATCTGGTGGGTGATCAGGACGATGGTCAGGCCCAGTTCCTTGTTGATCTTGTGCAGCAGTTCCAGGATGGAGCGGGTGGTTTCCGGGTCCAGTGCGGAGGTGGCCTCGTCAGAGAGCAGGACCTTGGGATCGTTGGCCAGTGCGCGGGCGATGCCCACGCGCTGTTTCTGGCCGCCCGAAATCTGCGCCGGGTAACGGTCGCGCAGGGCGGTCAGGCCCACCAGTTCCAGCAGCGGCTCCACCTTGGCGGCGATCTCGGACTTGCTCTTGCCGGCCAGTTCCAGCGGCAGGGCGATGTTGTCGTAGACGCTGCGCGAGGACAGCAGGTTGAAATGCTGGAAGATCATGCCGATGCCACGGCGGGCCTCGCGCAGCTGGGACGAGGACAGGGTGGTCAGGTCCTGGCCGTCCAGGATGATACGTCCGGAGGTGGGGCGGTTCAGCAGGTTCAGGGTGCGTACCAGCGTGCTCTTGCCGGCGCCGCTGCGGCCGATGATGCCGAAGACCTCGCCTTTGCGGATCGACAGTTCGACGTTGCGCACCGCTTCGACATTGCCGAATCGCTGGGTGACAGCTTGTATTTCGATCATGATGGGAACGGAAATGGCAGCGGGCCCCCGGGTGCCGGCATCCCGGCACAACCCCTCAGGGAGACGCGCGGGCGGTCGCCGGATCACAGGTCTCCACTGCCATCGATATTTTTTATAAGAAGCCGCTATTTTAAGGCGGCAAGGTTATATAGGGAAAACAATTTTTCGCTTATGCATATAACCTCCGCGTCTTAGCATGCGACGGGAAGCCGCCTGGAGACTGACTTCCAGGGCGGCATCGGCACTTTTCCAGGCGCTGGTTGCCGGCCTGGTACGACAAAGTCTTCGAATAAATTCTAGTGGGTGCAGCAATTTTTGCCGGGATCGTCGCCGGGCGTCCGGGGAAGCGTATCTTTTTGCGTTCTTTCGGCCCGGTGGTGGCCGGTGCGCTACGTACCGCCTGCTGCCTCGACTACACCTATTCCCATGTACGCATACCCCGTCCAGGCGCTCAATGGTCGGCTCGATGAATTGCTGGAGCTGGCCAATATCGATGAAGTCATCCTCACCCGCGACAACGCCGAAAACCTCGTGCTGGTGCGGGAATCGGTCTGGCGCGGAGTCCAGGAGGCCCTGCACCTGCTGGGTAACGACCTCAATGCCGAGCGGCTCCTGTGCAGCCTTCAGCAGCTGCGGGCCACGTTGCCATCCGGACCATCCCCTTCGTGAACAGGCTCTGGCTTTCGCCGATGGCCCGGCAGGACCTGGCCTGGTGGCGCCGCCACGACCGTGTCACGGCCCGCGAGCTGTTGGGCCTGCTGCGACGGCTGCAAGACGACACCCCGCTGCCTGCCGCGCGCATGACCCGGTTGCCGCTGCGCTTGCCGGGCCTGTGGGCCATCCGGCTGTGCGGCGAACACCGCATCGTGATCGAGTGGATGCCGGGGATCGTCATCGTGCATCAGTGTGGATTTCATTACTGAAGCAGCAAAAAGGGACGTCCCTTTTTGTTGGCATTGGTTGCAATAAAGATACAGAATAATCTCATAAATCGACACAATTCAAATTATGAATCGATTGAGAAAATAAATACCGTTTAGATTTGCCGTAACTTCTTGAAGTCATCTTCCGGGAAGTGTGGGGGTGGCCACGCGAGATCGCGACCGGCACCCGCCAATCAACAGCAATCAAACCACTACGGAGTACTCTCTATGAAAAAGTCCATCCTGGCCCTGGCCGTGCTGGCTGCCTTCGCCGGCGCGGCGCATGCACAAAGCACTGTCACCGTCTATGGTTCGGTCGATGCCAGCCTGTCCTACACCAACAAGATCATCACTTCCGGCAAGGAAACCGGCGGTCAGGTGGCACTCGATTCCGGCCTGATGAAGGGCTCGCGCCTGGGCATCAAGGGTAGCGAAGACCTGGGCGGCGGCCTGAAGGCCGTGTTCAACATCGAGAACGGCTTCAACGTCGATACCGGCGAAGCTGGTCAGAAGGGCTTGCTGTGGGGCCGTCAGGCTTTCGTTGGCGTTTCGGGCAACTTCGGTACCATCCTGGCCGGTCGTCAGAAGGACGTCCTGGATGATATCGGCGGTATTACCTCGCCGGGTGACTTCGGCGGCGGTGTCAGCCGCATCCACTCGCTGAACCTGGACCGCACCAACGGCGAGCGCGTCAACAACTCCATCCGCTATAACTCCCCTGACTTCAACGGCTTCACCGGCAGCCTGATCTATGGCTTCGGCGAAGAGGCCGGCCGCACCGGTTCCGGTCAATCCTTCGGCCTGGGCGGCCTGTACGCCAACGGCCCGCTGAACGTCGGCCTGGGTTATTTCCAGAGCAAGATGGGTGATTCCAAGAATGCCAGTGACGTCAATGGCGCGGCAGCCTGCAACGGCCCCGGCAAGAATGGCGACACCTGCCTGAAGACCTGGACCCTGGCGGCTTCTTACCAGTTCGGCCCGGCCAAGGTCTACGGTTCGTACTCGCGCGTGAAACTGCCGCTGACCGCAGCACGTCCGGACTACAACCCGAAGGACTACAACTTCGCGATGCTGGTCGACCCGAAGCGCAAGGATCCTGCCTACAAGCCGGCAGAGAAGGCTGACTTTGCCATCGGCGGTCCCAACAACGAGTCCAGCCAGACTCTGGATGTAGGCGTGAACTACAAGCTGCTGCCGGCCCTGTCGCTGATCAGCAGTGTGCAACTGACCAGCGCCAAGTTCGTCAAGGGCTCCAACGGTCGCCTGGTGCAGTTGAACCTGGGCGCCAAGTATGACCTGTCCAAGCGCACCACGACGTATGCTGTCCTGCGCAACCTGCGTTCGAACGACATGTACAACGTCGGCACGGCCAGCGACCGCATCCCGGGCGCCAACCGCAGCCAGACCGGTCTGAATGCCGGGATGATCCACAGCTTCTAAGACGTTGGACGCCGCGCCTGCAAGGGCGCACTGTTCGAAGACCCGCATCCCACAAGGATGCGGGTCTTTTTCATTGTGTGAATTCCTGCATCAAGCTTCCGTCCTGGAATATGGTCGGCTGGCACGACCGCTCCAGAGACAGAGGGCAGGCGACTCAGAGTTGATCGCAAATCCGGCACGACCAGCGGCAAATGCCGATCGAAAGGTAGCGCGGAGCGGAACTGCCGCGCAGAGCGAAATCGGCCACCATCCAGTGGCACCAGCACAATAAAAAACCCGCATCGTCACCGATGCGGGTTTTCTTCTTGCAGCACAGGCCATGTCATCCATGGCCCGCAGCAGGAGGGCAATTACATCATGCCGTCCATACCGCCCATGCCGCCCATACCACCCATGCCGCCAGGCATGCCGGCCGGCTTGTCGTCAGCCACTTCGGCCACCAGGGCGTCGGTGGTCAGGATCAGGCTGGCCACGGAGGCAGCGTTCTGCAGAGCCGAACGGGTCACCTTGGCCGGATCCAGCACGCCCAGTTCCACCAGGTCACCGTAGGTGCCGTTGGAGGCGTTGTAGCCGAAGTTGCCCGAACCTTCCAGCACCTTGTTCACCACCACCGACGGCTCGTCGCCGGCGTTGAAGACGATCTGGCGCAGCGGCTCTTCGATGGCGCGCAGCACGATCTTGATACCGGCTTCCTGGTCGGGGTTGTCGCCCTTCAGGTCCTTGACGTTGGCGCGAGCGCGCAGCAGGGCCACGCCACCGCCAGGCACGACGCCTTCTTCAACGGCAGCGCGGGTAGCGTGCAGTGCATCTTCGACGCGGGCCTTCTTTTCCTTCATTTCGACTTCGGTGGCAGCGCCAACCTTGATCAGTGCAACACCGCCGGCCAGCTTGGCCACGCGCTCTTGCAGCTTTTCACGATCATAGTCGGAAGTTGCTTCGCCGATCTGGGTGCGGATCATGGTCACGCGTGCTTCGATGCCGGCAGCTTCGCCAGCGCCGTCGATGATGGTGGTGTTTTCCTTGCCGATCTCGACGCGCTTGGCTTGGCCCAGTTCAGCCAGGGTGGCCTTTTCCAGGGTCAGGCCGACTTCTTCGGCGATCACTTGACCACCGGTCAGGATGGCGATGTCTTCCAGCATGGCCTTGCGGCGGTCGCCGAAGCCAGGAGCCTTGACGGCAGCGGTCTTCAGGATGCCACGGATGTTGTTGACCACCAGGGTAGCCAGGGCTTCGCCTTCGACGTCTTCAGCCACGATCAGCAGCGGACGGCCAGCCTTGGCGACTTGTTCCAGCACCGGCAGCAGGTCACGGATGTTGGAGATCTTCTTGTCGAACAGCAGGATGAAGGGATTGTCCAGGGCGACGATCTGCTTCTCTTGGTTGTTGATGAAGTACGGCGACAGGTAGCCGCGGTCGAATTGCATACCTTCGACGATGTCCAGTTCGTTTTCCAGCGACTTGCCGTCTTCAACGGTGATCACGCCTTCCTTGCCGACCTTTTCCATGGCCTTGGCGATGATGTCGCCGATGTCCGCGTCGGAGTTGGCCGAGATCGAGCCGACTTGAGCGATTTCCTTGGAGGTGGTGGTGGGCTTGGACAGGTTCTTCACTTCACCGACGATGGCGGTGACGGCCTTGTCGATACCGCGCTTCAGGTCGGTCGGGTTGAAACCGGCGGCGACGTACTTGAAGCCTTCGCGCACGATGGCCTGGGCCAGCACGGTAGCGGTGGTGGTACCGTCACCGGCGTTGTCGGAGGTCTTGGAAGCCACTTCCTTGACCAGCTGGGCACCCATGTTTTCCAGCTTGTCCTTCAGTTCGATTTCCTTGGCGACGGAAACGCCGTCCTTGGTCACGGTCGGGGCGCCGAAGCTGCGCTCCAGCACGACGTTACGACCCTTGGGGCCCAGGGTGACCTTGACTGCGTTGGCCAGGATGTTGACGCCGTTGACGATCTTGGCGCGTGCTTCATCGCCGAAAATAACTTGCTTTGCTGCCATGTTGGATTCTCCAGAAATTCGGTTCAGTTCATGTCGCCGGGCTTGGTGCTGAAAGCTGGGGCAAGCGCCGGCTGCTGTCTTGTTGCCGAGGGCCCTCTATATATGAAGATACAGACGGGCCGGATGCCGAATTACTTCTCGACGACGGCGAACAGGTCTTCTTCGCGCATGACCAGCAGTTCCTGGCCATCGACCTTCACGGCCTGGCCGGAATACTTGCCGAACAGGACGCGGTCGCCGACCTTCACAGCCAGTTGGCGGACCTTGCCATCTTCCAGGATCTTGCCATTGCCGACGGCCAGGATTTCGCCCTGGTCCGGCTTTTCGGTCGCTGCATCAGGCAGAACGATACCGGAAGCGGTCTTGGTTTCCTGGTCGAGGCGCTTGACGATGACGCGATCGTGCAAAGGGCGAAGATTCATGAGAACTCCTTAATTTTCAATAAGTTAGCATTGATTGCGGCGAAGCCTGCAACGGTTTTCTTCCAAATGCAGCAAACCTCACCGCAAGAAAAAGGGGATTGCGCCCGGCGGGCTGTTAGCACTCTGCCGTGACGAGTGCTAAGTATAGGGATGGGCTTTGGATTTTTCAAGGCGTCAATTGACTGGCGCAAGTCGTGCTTACACCTTCAAACGCGAGGCAGCGAGGGAGCAGGGTGGCCGCGGACAAACCGATTTTCTCATCTTGCGGGATGAGTACCTTGGTGAGAAATGCGTACCCCCTGCGACCACTTGTGCGGGCGTGCAGTTTTTTTCGGTTTCACGTTCCCATTTGGTGCGAAACCCAATGCCGCGTATTAAAAAAGTGCATAAAACGTGCGATCTGTCTGAAGAACTGTACTGGTCTCCGTGCGCCGCTCCCAGCCGCACCATTACGGTGTATTCTGCCCAGCGGGGTGGATCGCGTCGTAGGAACTGCCCCGCCTGGCCTGGCGTTTCGTCCGGGCCGCTTACCTGAGGTGGCTCCGTCCCTTTTTAAGCGGGAAACACCACGGGGAGGGCTCCCGAGTCGTGATGCCATGGGGCATGGCTCGTTTTTTGCAGTAGCAGAGTCCGCAAGCAACATCCAGTCAGCAACTGGGGGTGCTGCGGTGTTGATCGTCCGGGCCTTCGTTCGCGGATGTCAGGATTGGTCAGCGCATATAACAAATGGCACAACGAACTGCGTTTTCAATCACTCTATCGGAAGTAATAGGAGCATTTCATGCAAAAAATTAAAGGGATTCCTGTCGCCACCGCCATCGTGGCAGCGTTCGCATTCGCAGGGGCTGCGCAGGCACAAGAGGTCATCAAGATCGGTCACGTCGCTCCCCTGACCGGTCCCAACGCCCACATCGGCAAGGACAACGAAAACGGCGCCCGCATGGCCGTGGACGAGCTCAATGCCAAGGGCTTCATGATCGGCGGCAAGAAAGTGACTTTCCAGCTGGTTCCCCAGGATGACGCTTCCGATCCGAAGCAAGCCACCACCGTGGCCCAGGCCCTGGTCGATGCCAAGGTCAAGGGCGTGGTCGGCCACATGAACTCGGGCACCACCATCCCCGCTTCCAAGATCTACTTCGATGCCGGCATCCCGCAAATCTCGCCGTCGGCCACCAACCCCAAGTACACCCAACAAGGCTTCAACACCGCCTTCCGCGTGGTGGCCAACGATGGCCAGCTGGGTGGCGTGCTGGGTCGCTACGCCGTCAATGAACTCAAGGGCAAGAACGTCGCCGTCATCGACGACCGTACTGCCTACGGTCAAGGCGTGGCTGAGGAATTCCGCAAGAGCGCGCTGGCTGCCGGTGCTACCGTGGTGGCGACCCAGTACACCACCGACAAGGCCACCGACTTCAACGCCATCCTGACCTCGGTCAAGTCCAAGAAGCCTGATCTGGTCTTCTTCGGCGGCATGGACGCCGTGGCCGGCCCGATGCTGCGCCAGATGGATCAGCTGGGCGTGGCTGCCAAGTTCATGGGCGGTGACGGCATCTGCACCACCGAACTGCCCAACCTGGCTGGCCCCGGTCTGAAGGACAGCGAAGTGGTCTGCGCCGAAGCCGGTGGCGTGACCGAAGCAGGCAAGAAGGCGCTGGACGACTTCAAGGCTGCCTACAAGAAGAAGTTCAACCAGGACGTCGTGATCTACGCTCCGTACACCTACGATGCGCTGATGACCCTGGCCGATGCCATGCAGAAGGCCGGTTCTTCCGATCCCAAGGTCTACCTGCCAGAACTGGCCAAGATCCACCACAAGGGCGTGACCGGCGAAATCGCCTTCGACGCCAAGGGTGACATCCTGAACGGTACCCTGACCCTGTACACCTACAAGGGTGGCAAGCGCTCGCTGCTGAGCGTGGTCAAGTAAAGAGGGAAGCTGCAGTTCTGCTCCTGCCGGCCACTGTTACGGTGGGCGGCAGCAAGCCAGGGCCGTACAAACCTGGACAAAGCCCCGGCCTCGTGCCGGGGCTTTGTCGTTTTTCCCGTCGATTAATTCACAAGGCTTCATCCGTAAATGAAGGTTTGTTGGCGCACCGTTCTTTACGGATTATAATGAGAACAGTTCTCATTATTTTTCGCCGTCATGACCGACGTCGTCCAACCCGCTCCGCGTCACCCAGACATCGCTGGCCTCTACACCGGTCATCACCAATGGCTGCTGGGCTGGCTGCGCCGTCGCACCCATGATGCGGAACTGGCGGCCGACCTGGCCCAGGACACCTTCGTGCGGGTCATGGTGTCGCGCCGCAGCTTCTATCTGGAGGAAGTACGGGCCCTGCTGGCGACCATCGCACGCGGTCTGGTGATCGATCATTTCCGTCGCTGCGCGCTGGAAGCCAGCTTCCTGGAGCTGCTGGCGCAACTGCCGCCCGAGCACCTGCCATCGCCCGAGGCGCAATTGCTGGTGCTGGAAACCCTCAACGAAATCGATGCCATGCTGGCCGCATTGCCGGCCAAGGTGCGCAGCGCCTTCCTGCTGTCACAACTGGATGGCCTGGGCTATGCCGAGATCGCCGAGCGCCTGCAGGTTTCGCTCAGTTCGGTACAGCAATACATGAAGCGTGCCTTCACCGCCTGTTACAGCGTCCAATATGGCCGCTGAGATCACCGCTCCCACCGACGACATCGTCAGGACCGCCATCGACTGGATGGTGCGGCTGCAATCGGGCACCGCCACCGCCCAGGAACACGAAGCCTGCCGCCGCTGGCGCACCGAGCAGCCGCAGCACGAACTGGCCTGGCAGCGGCTGCAGTCGTTGAGCGAGCGGGTTGCCACGCTACCGCGCACACTGGCGCATGGCAGCATCGGCGATGGTGAAGCCCGCAGTCGTCATAACCGCCGCTTCGCCGTCAAGGCCCTGTGCCTGGTCGCAGGGGTAGGGCTGGTGGCCACCGGCGCCGGCATGGCCACCTCCTGGCCGGCGTTGATGGCCGAATATTCCACCCGGGTGGGCGAGCGGCGGCGTGTGCTGCTGGCCGACGGTACCGTGCTCGAACTCAACAGTGCCACGGCCATCGACACCGCCTACGACGACCAGCAGCGCCTGATCAAGCTGCATCGCGGTGAAGTGCTCATCACCACCGCCCGCGAAGAGGGCCACCCCTATCGTCCGTTCATGGTCCACACCCGCCTGGGGCAGGCGCGTGCGCTGGGTACCCGCTTCCAGTTGCGTGACAGCGAGGCCGGCATGCGACTGGCCGTCTATGCCGGTGCGGTGGCCTTCACCGCCAGGGATGGCGTTGGCAGCGTGCGCATCGATGCCGGGCGGCAGGGCATGTTCGACCAGCATGGCCTGGTCGGCAATCTGACGCCCGCCAATGAACAGGCGCTGGCCTGGACCGACGGCGTCATCGTCGCCGACCGCATGCCGCTGGGCGAACTGGTGGCCGAGCTGGACCGTTACCTGCGCGGCAGGCTGCGCTGCGATCCGGCTGTTGCGTCGCTGCCCATCTCGGGCGTGTTCCCGCTGGACCAGCCGGCGCGTATCCTGGCCGCCATCGCGCGTACCTTGCCGGTGCAGATCGATACCTGGACTTCCTACTGGATCACCCTGCGTCCACGGGCAGCAGCCCCACACAGCACGACGTAAAGATTTCTTGGCCAGCCTCTGCAGTTTTTTGCAGCTCGTTCGGTTTACCTGATAGCAAGCTCGCCCATCACCGTAGACCGACATGAAAACAACGACCCGTTTCCCCTCCCGTCCGACCCTCTCCAGGCTGGCCGTACTGGCTGCCCTGGCAACGCCCATGGCCACCGTCCAGGCCCAGGCCAGTGACGCCCAGCGCCAGGCCTATGATCTGCCCGCCGGCCCGCTGAACCAGGTCTTGAACAGCTTTGCGCGCCGTGCCGGCGTGCTGCTCTCGTTCGACCCCGCCGTGACCCGCGAACGCCAGAGTGCCGGCCTGTCCGGGCGCTACACCGTGGACGAGGGCTTCGCCGCCCTGTTGAGCGGCTCCAGCCTGCAGGCCGTCAAGAATGCCGATGGTGGCTACACGCTGCTGGCACCCACCGTGGGCAGCAACGCCAATGCCGTCCTGCCCACCGTGACCATCACCGAAAGCGCCGACCCGACCGCCCCCTATGCCGGCGGCCTGGTGGCGCGGGGTGGCAGCCTGGGCGTGCTCGGCACTGCCAGCGTCATGGATACCCCGTTCAGCACCACCAACTACACGTCGCAAGGCATCGAAGACGTGCAGGCGCGCGCCATCGGCGACGTCATCGCCAACGACGCCTCGGTGCGCAACACCAATGGCAACGGTGGCTTTGGCGATAGCTACCAGATCCGCGGCTTCACCATGTCGGCCAACGATGTGGCCTTCAATGGCCTGTATGGCATGGTGCCGCTGACCCGCATGCCCATCTCCATGGTCGAGCGCATCGAAGTGCTCAAAGGTCCGGGCACCCTGATGTATGGCATGGGGCCGGCCGGCGGTGTCGGCGGCGCGGTCAACCTGATTCCCAAGCGCGCCCATGAAGACCCCATTTCCAGCGTGACGGCCACCTATCTGTCCAATTCGCAGTTCGGTCTCAAGGCCGACCTCGGCCGCCGCTTCGGTGAAAACCAGGAATGGGGCGTGCGCGTCAATGCGCTCTATGCCGACGGCAATACCGGCCTGTCCGGCAGCAATCAACAGCAGAGCATGGGGTCGGTCGGACTGGACTACAACGGCGGTCGTGTGCGCTGGAGCCTGGACGCCTATACCCAGCATGAAGATGCCCGCAACTTCCGCCCGCAATTCAGCATCAGCAGCCTGGTCATGCCGGACGCGCCCTCGGGCAAGACCAATCTGTATCCCGGCACCACGCTGCAATCGGACGACAAGGCCGCCACCACCCGTCTGGAATACGACATCAACGACCAGCTGACCGCCTATGGCGCAGTCGGCTACCACGTCGCCAGTTCCGCCCAGAGCTGGCCCGGCGCCACCATCCTCAATGCACGCGGCGACACGGCTACCCTGTACAACGGCTATTACGACCAGCAGGTGACCTCCACCTCTGCCGATGTCGGCATGCGGGCGCGCTTCAATACCGGCGGCATCAAGCACACCCTGATGCTGGGCGTGAACATGCTGAACCAGCAGACCGATTATTTCTACCTCTCCGAACCCAGCAGCGTCACCTCCAACCTGTATAACCCGGTGGCCCTGCCCACCGTCACCGGCAGCCGCGGCCAGCCCACGCCGCAAAGCCAGGTGCGCCTGACCAGCGTGGCCCTGACCGATACCCTGTCGCTGGCCGATGACCGCCTGCGCCTGATCGGCGGACTGCGCCGCCAGCAGGTCTATTCGCACAGCCTGGTTGACGATACCCAAACCTCCAACAAGACCGCCATTTCCCCGGTGCTGGGCGTGGTGGTCAAGCCGATGGAGAGTGTCTCCCTCTACGCCAACTACACGGCAGCCCTCAGCGCCGGCGGCTTCCCCTCAGCCACCGACGGCAATCCCAACCAGCTGTTCCCGCCGTACAAATCCAAGCAGATCGAGACCGGTGCCAAGATCGACTGGGGCCGCGTGACCACCACTGCCGCCGTGTTCCAGATCGAGCAGGCCAATTCCAGCACCACCCTCGTCAATGGCATCAACACCACCACCCAGGATGGTCGCAACCGCGTGCGCGGCCTGGAACTGGCGGCCTATGGCGAACTGCAGCGCGGCCTGCGCTTCAATGCCAGCGGCACCTTCTTCGACGCCAAGCAATACCACACCGACAATGGCACCAACGACGGCAAGGATGTCGGCGCCATCCCCAGCAGCAACTTCAACCTCGGGCTGGACTGGGACGCGCCCTGGCTGCAAGGCCTGGCGCTCAATACCCGCGTGACCCGCACCGGTTCGATGTGGTACAGCAATGAAAACACGCTCAAGGTGCCGGGCTGGACCCGCGTTGATATCGGTGCCCGCTACATCACCAAGGCGGCAGGGCAGGTCGTGACCTACCGCGCCAATATCGAAAACCTGTTCGACAAGAACTACTGGCTGATGCAGAACGGCTATGTGGGTACCTCGTCCGGCCGCACGCTGGTGCTGTCGGCGCAGGTCGATTTCTGACCTCACCCGCTTGCGCCGTCAGGCGCAGCGTCCAAGCCTGCAGAAAAGCTCTGTCGCCCTCGGGGCGGCAGGGCTTTTTTTCTTGAGCCTGTTGAGCCTGTTCTGGTCCGATGGCGAATATTTTTTATACGATTTATATCGCCGACCTCTTCTACAGGATCAGGGCCGCTTGACACTGCAGTGAGTCAGGCCGCTCAGGCCGCTCAGGTCGCTCAGGTCGCTAAGGTCGCTCAGGTCGGTACAGCATCCATCTCCCGCGCGCTTTCCAGGAATATCCGCCGCAGCCACTCGATGCCCGGATCATTGGTGCGATAGCGGTGCCACTGCATCATCTGATGCATCTCGGCCAGCGGCAACGGGCTCTCCTTGATCACCACCGGCCATTGCGGCGCCAGCTTGCGCGCCAGGCGGCCGTGCACGGTGGCAATCCGGTCCGTGCCCTGCACCAGCGCCACCGCAGAGGCAAAGCTGAAACTGGTGACTTCCACGCGCCTGGCAAAGCCCAGCTTGTTGGTCATCCACGCTTCCACCGACGAGGCATTGGCGCCCGGCGGCACCATCACCACATGGCCCGCGTTCATGTAGCGTTCCAGCGTCAGTTCGCCGTCGGCCAGCGGGCTGTCGCGCCAGACCACGCACACGTGGCGTTCGCGAAAGACTTCTTCGGCGGGGTGGTCGGGCGTGCAGAATTCCTGCGGCAGGATCAGCAGATCGACCTCGGCACGGTCCAGAGAGCGGGGCGGGTCTTGCACCTGCGGCATCAGCGCAAAGCGGATGCCCGGCCCCTCGGCGTAGGCACGCGCCATCACCCGCGGCACCAGCACACTCAGGCTGAAGTCCGAGACCGAGATGCGGAATTCCCGTTGTGATTGCGCCGGCACGAAAGCCGGCTTGGCGGCGATCGAACCCTCGATGCGCCGCAGGACATCATTGACCGCGTCGCGCAGCACTTCGGCCCGTGGCGTGGCTTCCATGCGGCGCCCGACCTGGATCAGCAATTCATCGTCGAAATATTCGCGCAGGCGGGCCAGCGCATTGCTCATGGCCGACTGGCTCAGGTGAATCTTCTCGGCGGCGCGGCTGATGCTCAGTTCAGTCAGCAAGGCATCCAGGGCGACCAGCAGGTTGAGGTCGAGCTTGTTGAAGCGCATGGGCGTATCTCCGTTGTTCGGGCGTGCCGGCCTTCTGTACACAGGGTGTGCGGGCGCGGTCATGTATTGATGCCGCCCATATCATGAATCAAAACAATCCATTTGATCAATATCAAGCTCGAACTTAAGCTTCCCTCATCCGCTGCACGGCCCCCGCAGATCGAAGAAAGGGCCGGCACGGCAAGCCGGCGGCGCCCTCTGCGCGCTGCTTTCGGCCTGGCCCCCAAAAGACGCCGCGATGGCGAGACAACAAGCCAGGCAGGGTAGGAGACAAGGAGACAGAAGTGAAGAGAGGATACGTACCAGTCCAGCAGCTGGCCACATGCGCCGTCCTGGGCATGCTGGGCACGGCGGCCATGCAGTCCGCACAAGCGTTTGAAGGTGGCATCTCGCCATTCCCCACCGGGTCCACCAGTGAATACATCGCCGCGCTGCCGCCCATCCCGGGCCTGTTTGCGGTGGAGCAATTCAACTACAGCAGTGCCGACGGTCTGTACGACAACAAGGGCAACAAGCTGCCCATCCCCTTCAAGTCCGAAGCTTTCTCCGCCACCACGCGTCTGCTGGCCTCCTATGGCGTGGAATGGTTCGGCGCCAAGGTGTATTCGCAACTGGTGCTGCCGGTGGTGTCGCTGCATACCGAAGTGGCCGGCCACGGCGAGAACCACAACGGCCTGTCCAACGTCACCGTCACGCCGCTGCTGCTGCGCTGGGATGTGGCGGCCCACACCAATGTCACGTTCGGGTTCGACTTCGCACTCAAGACCGGCTCCTACAATCCCGCCCGCCCCAGCGTGGCAGTGGGCTATACCTCGTACCAGCCGGTGCTGGCGATACGCCACAACGATCCCGATGGACTGGACCTGGGCATCTCCAACCGCCTGCTCTTCAATGACAAGAACAGCGATACCAATTACCGCTCCGGCACCGCCTACGTGGCCGATTTCATCGGCGGCTGGAACTTCGGGAAGTGGAAGGTCGGCGTGACCGGTTCCTACCTGAACCAGTTCACCGACGACCGCCAGAACGGCAGCGACATCCCTGGCAATCGCATGCGCAGCTTCGCCATGGGCCCGACCGTCGCCTATAACGCCGGTCCCTTCAGCATCAACATGAATGTCCAGCGCGGTCTGTACGCCGCCAACACGGCCAAGAGCGATGCCATCTGGATCAACTTCGCCATGCCGTTGTGGCTGGGCGGCCCGCACTGAGGACCTGGGTCCGGCCCACCCCAAGCATCACTCATCATCAAAGGAGTTTCACCATGTTCCGTTACTTCCCGACGAATTATGTCTGGAATCTTTCCGTCGACCTTGCCATCGAGATGGGGGCGCGCATCGGCGAGATCGAAGCCATGTGCGCACCTCTGCAGGAGGCGGCCAAGCAGCCTGACGCCGAAGGCACGGCCGCCTTCCGCGCCACCTGGGCGGACATGGCGGAAAAGCTGTGCAGCCTAGCCGCCGAGGACGAAGTGCGCGGCCGGCTGCTCTCGGCCGGCGCCAAGTACAAGCGCGCCGCCAGCTATCTGCTGACCTGCGAACGCCTGCAGGGCCACGGTGCGCCGGGCCGGCTGGCACTGTACCGGCGTTTCCTCGAAGTGTTCCAGCGCGGCATCGCCCTGGCCGGCGACAACTGCCAGCGCGTCGAGATCCCCTATGAAGGCCAGGTGATCTCGGGCCTCTATACCCGCGCCATCGGTGTGCAGGGACCGGCACCGGTGCTGGTCCAGCTCAACGGCCTGGATTCGACCAAGGAAATGAAATACCTGGTCGGCCTGCCCGGCTGGCTGGCCGAGCGCGGCGTGTCCTCGTTGGTGATTGACCAGCCCGGTACCGGCGAAGCCCTGCGCCTGCACGGCATGACCGCGCGCTTCGATGCCGAGCACTGGGCGGCTCACGTGGTGGACTGGCTGGAGCAGCGCGATGACGTGGACCCCAAACGCATCGGTTGCGAAGGCGTTTCGCTGGGCGGCTACTACTGCCCGCGCGTGGTGGCCATGGAGCCGCGCTTTGCCTGCGGCGTGGTGTGGGGCGCCAATCACGACTGGCGCGACGTGCAGAAGCGTCGCCTGGAAAAGGAGGGCGATTTCCCCGTGCCGCATTACTGGCAGCACGTGTGCTGGGTGTGGGGCGCCAAGGACGTCGACGACTTCATGCGTATCGCCGAAGACGTGCACCTGGATGGCGTGGTCGAAAAGATCCGCGTGCCCTTCCTGGTCACCCACGGCGAAAAGGACAGCCAGATTCCGCTCAAGTGGGCGCATCGCACCTACGAACAACTGGTCAACAGCCCCAAGCGCGAATTGAAGATCTTCACCGACCGCGAAGGCGGGGTGCAGCACGCCAGTTTCGATAACTCCATCAATGCCGGCCACGTCATCGCCGACTGGGTGGCCGAGACCCTGGGTGGTCGCACCCGGGGCTGAGGCAGAACGATCACCGATGACACACAGACTGAATCACAAGGAAATCCGCATGAACATCATTGGACCCGATGCCCTGGTCTTTGGCGTGGACGATCTGCCCGCCTGCCGCCAGTACCTGCTCGACTATGGCCTGAGCGACGCCGGCGACGACCGTTTCGAAGCCCTGGATGGCACCGCCATCGTGCTGCGTGCCCGCGACGATGCCACCCTCCCGCCGGCCATGAGCACCGCCAGCCTGTTGCGCGAAACCGTCTACGGGGTGGCCGATGCCGCCTCCCTGGACGCCATCGAAACCGAATTGCGCCGCGACCGCGAAGTCAGTCGTCGTGACGGCGTGGTACGCAGCGTGGACGACATGGGCTTTGCGCTGGCCTTCCAGCTGACCGTACGCCGCCCCCTGGTCATGCCCGCCGAACGCGTCAACGGTCCGGGCGACCCGCAGCGCGCGCCCAATCAGCTGGGCCTGCCGCCGGAACTGCCGGCCCTGCCGCGTACGCTCTCGCACGTGGTGTATTTCGTCCCTGATGCGGCACGGGCCGAGGCCTTCTACCAGCGGCTGGGCTTCGTCTGCACCGACCGCTTCACCGGCGTGGGGCCCTTCCTGCGCCCGGCCGGCACGCAGGACCACCATACCCTCTTCATGATCCAGACCCCGCCCTTCATGAAAGGCTGCGAACACTTCACCTTCCACATGGGCGGCCCGACCGAAGTGCTGCTGGCCGGCACCCGCTTCGTCGAAAAGGGTTACCAGAGCTTCTGGGGGCCTGGCCGCCATCGTTTCGGCAGCAACTGGTTCTGGTACTTCAATTCGCCGCTGGGCTGCCACGTCGAATACGACGCCGACATGGACCTGCATGATGAGGCCTGGGCCGCCCGCGAAGTGCCGATGGGCGCGGATGCCTCGCAACTGTTCCTGTTCCAGTATCGCGAGAAATGGGCACCCAGCGGTCCGCCGCCGCCGGGCGCCGCACACTGACCCCACCGGGAGAGACGGCCATGTACCTGTGTCACGTCACGCAATTGCCCGAGGATGGCGCACGCGGTTTCGATACCGACGGGGCGGGGCAGGCCACCATCTTCCTGCTGCGCCGGGGCGAGCAGGTGCGCGCCTGGCGCGACCGCTGTCCGCATCACGGCACACCGCTGCCGTGGCGGCGCGATGCCTATCTCGACGCCAGCGGGCAGCACGTGGTCTGTGCCGCCCATGGCGCCCTGTTCGATCCGCTCACCGGACTGTGCACGCTCGGTCCCTGCCTGGGCGACACGCTCACACCGGTCGCGCTGCGCATCGATGACGACGGTGGCCTGCACCTGGCCAGCGGCGATCACGTTTAACTCATCAAGAAAAAGATTCAGGAGACACCATGACACTCGCAGCCCAACGCATCCTCATCATCGGCGGCGGCTTTTCCGGCATGTCCGCCGCCATCAATCTGTGCCGCCGTGGCGCCCAGGTCGATCTGGTGGAGCTCGATGCCCAGTGGCGCAACTATGGCGCCGGCATCAGTCTGGGCCCGGCCACCCTGCGTGCACTCAAGCAACTGGGCGTACTGGAGGCCTTCCTGCGCGAAGGCGCGGCCGGTGACGGCGTGCGCCTGTGCCTGCCGCACGGCCCGCAGATCGCCGAGCTGCCCACGCCGCGCCTGGCAGCACCCGATGTACCGGGTGGCGGTGCCATCCTGCGCCCGGTACTGGCGCGCATCCTGGCCGATGCCACCCGCGCGGCGGGTGCCGATGTCCGCCTGGGTTGCACCTTCACCGCCCTGCGTGAGCAGGGCGACCAGGTCGTGGTGGAATTCACCGATGGTCAGACCCGCCGCTACGACCTGGTGATCGGCGCCGATGGCCTGTACTCCAAACTGCGCGCCCAGCTCTTTCCCGACGCACCCAAGCCGCGCTACAGCGGCCAGGCCGTGTGGCGCGCCATCCTGCCGCGTCCGGCCGAGATCGATACCTGCACCATGTGGATGGGCCCGCGTATCAAGCCCGGCGTCAATCCGGTCTCCCGGGACGAGATGTACCTCTTCGTGACCGAGCCACGTCCGGTCAACGACCACATCGATCCATCCACCTTCGTGGCGCGCCTGCGCGGCTTGCTGGAAGACTTCAGCGCCCCGGCGCTCAAGACCATCCGCGACCAGCTCGATGACAGCGCCCGCATCATCTTCCGTCCGCTGGAAGGCCTGCTGCTGCCGCGTCCCTGGTATCAGGGACGCGTGGTGCTGATCGGCGATGCGGTACATGCCACCACGCCGCACCTGGCCTCGGGCGCCTGCATCGGCATCGAGGATGCCCTGGTGCTGGCCGACGAGCTGGCACGCAACGATAGCGTGCCGCTGACCTTGTCGGCTTTCGAAGAGCGTCGCTGGGAGCGCTGCCGCATGGTGGTGGAGAACTCGGCGCGGCTGGGCGAGATCGAGGTGGAGGGCGGCGACAAGGACGAGCACTCCCGCATCATGCGCGAATCGCACGCGGCACTGGTGCAACCCATCTGAATGCCACCATCACCATAAAAAATAGAAACCATGAACGGCTTTGCAATCCGCGTACGACGCGAGGAGACAAGATGATCACGACCTATTCCAAGCGCGCCCTGGCTGCGCTGATGCTGGCGCACTGCGCCGGCATGATCGACCTGGTTGCCTTGCCGGTCTGGGTCGGCACGCTGGTGGCGCACTACCACTTCGATCCCCGCCAGGCCGGCCTGCTGGCCTCGTTGTTCCTGGGCGGCGCCGTGTTGGCCAGCGCCTGGCTGGCACCGCGCTTCGATCCGGATACCGCGCGCTGGAAGGCGGCCATCGGCTTCGCGCTCTCGGCGCTGCTGTTCACCGTGGCTGCGCAGACCCAGCACTACCTGCTGCTGGCCTTGCTGCATGCGGTGTGCGGTGTCACGACCGGGCTATCCCTGAGTGTCACGCATGGCACCCTCGCGCGGGGCAGCAATCCGCATCGCGGCTTTGCGCTGGTGGGTATCGCGCTGGGCGTGTTCGCCATCGTGTTCCTGGGCAGTGCGCCACCCATCATCGCCAGCCTGGGTGGTCCTGCGCTGTTCTATCTCTTCGCCGGCGTGATGGCCGTGGGTGCGCTGGCCTGTGCCCTGGCCTTTCCGCGTGCCGAAACCGATGGCACGGCGCGCGTCGCCGCTCCCCGTCTTCCCGTACCGCGCCAGGTCTGGTATGGCATTGCGGGCATCGCCTGCATGGGTCTGGTGCAATCCATGACCTTCAGTTTCCTGGAACGTGTCGGCAGTGATCGTGGCTTCGGCCTGCAGGCGGTGACCGGCGTACTTATCGCGCTGGGCTTCGTCAATCTCTTGCCGGCACCGCTGGCGGCCTTGCTGGAAAAACGCCTGCCCGCCCGCAGCGTGCTGATGGCCGGCCCACTGGTCCAGGCGCTGCTGGTGGTGGTGATCATGTCGTCGGCGCGCTTCCTGCCCTATGCCGCTGCCGCCTCGGTGTTCGCCGCCGTGATGATCTTTACCCACACCTTCGCCTTCGGCCTCATGGCCCGGCTGGACCGCAGTGGCCGCGCCATGGCCGCCACGCCTGCGATGCTGATGACGGGCGCGGCCATCGGTCCCATCCTTGGCGGCACGCTGGTGCAGGGCTGGAGCTACGCCAGCCTGGGCCCGGTGGCCGTGGTGCTGGGCGTGGCCGCATCGTTCTGTTTCTCGCGGCTGCCGCGCGCAGCCGCCATCCAACCCCAGGAGGCCCTGGCATGACCGCATCCCTGCAGGCGCGTCGCCGACATCGTTTCGTCGACCTGTCCATCTATCTCGAAAACGACGTGCTCTCCGATCCGCCGCCGCTGGCGCCCAAGATCACCTACCAGAAGCATGCCGACACCTTGCCCGAATTCATGGCCATGCTGCCCGGCACCCGGCCTGAGGATTATCCCGATGGCGAGGCGGCAGCGGCCGAATGGGTCACCCTGACCACCCACAACGGCACCCACCTGGACGCACCCTGGCACTTCCATTCCACCCAGGATGCCAAGAATGGCGGTGCACGTCCTTCGATCACCATCGATGAAGTGCCGCTGGAATGGTGTTTCC
The DNA here is from genome assembly GCF_001994935.1 of Herbaspirillum sp. VT-16-41. Classification (NCBI taxonomy): domain Bacteria; kingdom Pseudomonadati; phylum Pseudomonadota; class Betaproteobacteria; order Burkholderiales; family Oxalobacteraceae; genus Herbaspirillum; species Herbaspirillum sp. VT-16-41. The sequence continues at coordinate 206,843 of NZ_MUXB01000106.1, read as the reverse complement.
AGCCGGGTGTGAAGCTGGACTTTCGCCACTTCCCGGATGGCTACGTCGCCAGCGCCGCCGACGTCGACGCCGAACTCAAGCGCATCGGTCATGTGCTGCAGCCGCTGGACATCGTGGTGGTCAACACCCGCGCCGGTTCGCGCTATGGTCATCGCGACTATCTCGGCGCCGGTTGCGGCATGGGCTATGAAGCCACCATGTACCTGCTCGAACGTGGCGTGCGCCTGACCGGCACCGATGCCTGGAGCTGGGATGCACCGTTTTCCTACACCGCCCAGCGGGTGGCCGAGACCGGCGACAAGTCCCTGATCTGGGAAGGCCATAAGGCCGGTCGCGACATCGGCTACTGCCATCTGGAAAAGTTGCACAACCTGGAAGCCCTGCCACCACACGGTTTCACCATCAGCTGCTTCCCGCACAAGATCCGGGGCGCCAGCGCCGGCTGGACACGGGCGGTGGCGATCTTTGACGCTTCCTGAAGGAACCCGGATGATTTTTCCTCCCATCTACCGCGTGGTCACCGGCCACGATGCGCAAGGCCATTCCATCGTCAGCACTGAGGGTCTGCTACCGACGGTGGTGGAAGTGGCCGCCATTCCCGGCACGCTGTTCCATGAAGTCTGGAGTACCGGCGCCACGCCCGTGCCCGTGGACAACGGCCCTGATCCCACCCTGGGCGCTCTGGTGCTCTCGCCCCCGGCGCATGGCACGCGCATGCGCTTCGTCGATATTCCGCCCGACACCGAAGAATTCCTGGCCAGCGCCAGCAGCAGGATGCACGACGCCTTCAGCCAGATCGGCGAAGCCGCTGCCTCCACCGTGCAGGCCGACTCCCCCCATCCACTGATGCACCGGACCGAATCGGTGGACTATGGCATCGTCATCGAAGGAGAGATGACTCTGGTACTGGAGCGTGGCGAAGTCGACCTCAAGCCCGGCAGCGTGGTCGTGCAGCGTGGCACCAACCATGCCTGGGCCAATCGCTCGGGCAAGCCTTGCCGCATGCTCTTCATTCTGGTGGATGGCCGGTATGACCCGGCCATCGCCGCGCAACTCGGTCGGGGGGATAAGCCATGAAGTTTGCCACCCTGCATGACGGCAGCGCCGATGGCACCCTGGTTCTGGTGGCGCGGGATGGGCGCAGAGCCCTGCCGGTGCCGCAGATCGCTGCCACCCTGATCGATGCCATGGCGCGCTGGGAAGAAGTGCGTGCGCCCCTGGAAGCGTGTTACCGGGCCCTCAGCGAAGCTCAGGTGGAAGGGGCCATCGCCTTCGACCCCCGGCAGTGCATGGCGCCACTGCCTCGCGCGCCGCAATGGCTGGATGCCTCGGCCTTCCTCAATCACGGCAGGCTGATGGAAGAAGCCTTCAAGACGCCCCCGATCCCGCATTTCGATACGGTGCCGGTGATGTACCAGGGCGCCAGTGATGACTTCCTTGGCCCGCATCAGGATGTGCCTTTGTGTTCGGAATCCGAAGGCATCGATTTCGAAGGCGAGTTCGGTGTGGTGGTCGGTCCGGTGGCCATGGGCGCCAGCCCGGAACAGGCGCAGCAGGCCGTGCGCCTGGTGCTGCAGCTCAACGACTGGAGCCTGCGTGCGCTCGGCCCGCATGAAATGAAGACCGGCTTCGGCTTCCTGCAGGCCAAGCCTTCCACCGCCTTCGCACCCATCGCGGTCACCCCCGACGAACTGGGCGAGGCATGGCGCGACGGCAGGGTGCAGATGCATCTGCAGGTGCAATGGAACGGCGTGGACTTCGGCCAGCCACATGGCGGCGAGATGAATTTCTCCTTCGGCGAGCTGATCGCGCATGCCGCGCACAGTCGTCGCCTCACCGCTGGCTGCATCATCGGTTCGGGGACTGTCTCCAATGTGGCGCGCGCCGCTGGCTCCGCCTGCATCGCCGAGCGCCGCGTGATCGAAAAGATCGACCTGGGCGAGATCCGCACCGGTTTCATGCGTTTCGGTGACGAGGTGCGCATGCAGGCCCGCTACGCCGACGGCCGCGAAGGTCCCTTCGGCATCCTGCAGCAGCGCGTGGTGCAGGCGCCATGAAGGTATTGGTCACCGGTGCCGGCGGTTTCATCGGCGCGACCCTGATGCAACTGCTGCAGCAGGTGGGGCAGATCGGGGCGCAGCGCATCACGCAGCTGGCCGCCATGGATCGGCACTTGCCGCCCACGTCGGCTGACATCGTGCGCATCGAAGGCGAGCTGCAGGATGCTGCGGTGCTGGAGCGCATCTCCCGTTTCGGCGCTGATCTCTGCTTTCACCTGGCCGCTGTGCCCGGCGGGGCGGCCGAGGCGGATCCCGCATTGAGCCGTCGCGTCAACCTGGATGCCACCCTCGACCTGTTCGAGGTGCTGGCGGCCAGGCCGGCAGCGGGCGCTGCGCCGGTGGTGGTGTATGCCAGCACCATCGCCGTCTATGGCACACCCTTGCCCGACCCGGTCACCCCGTCCACGCCCGCGCAGCCGGCACTGGTCTATGGCGCCCACAAGCGCGCCTGCGAAATCCTGCTGGCCGATGCCACGCGTCGCGGCCAGCTCGATGGTCGTTCCTTGCGGCTGCCGGGTATCGTGGCACGCCCCCGCGCCGCATCCGGACTGGTCTCGGCCTTCATGAGCGAACTGCTGCATGCACTGGCTGCCGGCGCCCCGGTGACGCTGCCGGTCGGCCCGCAGGCTACCGCCTGGTGGATGTCGGCGCAGTGTTGCGCCGGGAATCTGCTGCATGCCGCCACCATGGACCCGACGCTGGATACCGAAGCTCATCGCGAACGTTGCTGGGCCTTGCCGGTGCTACGGCTCTCCATGGGCGAACTGGTGGACACGCTGTCGACGCTGTATGGCGTGGACGGCCATGCGCTGGTGCGCTATGCACCGCAGGAAGGGGTGGAAGCGATCTTCGGCAGATATCCCGTGCTCGATGACTGTCGTGCACGGCAACTGGGATTGAAGGATGATGGCGACGCCAGAACGCTGGTCAGGCGGGCCCTGGCGCCCTATGCCCTATAGCCGGCCGTGGTGAGCGCCGCGGGCGGTCAGGCCGCCAGTCCCAGTTCGTTGGCGGCTTCCGGCGGGCGCTGCTGCAGCACTTCATCCAGTTCCAGCGCCTTGCTGAACAACCAGCCCTGGGCGTGGATGTCGGGGGCGATGCCGCGAATGAGCTGCAGTTGCTCGTCGGTCTCGATGCCTTCGATGACCACCTGCAGATCCAGTTCGCCGGCCAGGCGCAGCAGGTTGGGCACCACCGAACGCAGCGGCGAACCGGTACTCAGCGCACTGGTGAACAGCCGGTCGATCTTGATGCCGTCGAAGCGGGCGTAGGAAAGGTGCGAGAGATTGGCGCTGCCCGTGCCGAAGTCGTCGATCCAGATCGCAAAGCCGGCCCGCCTCAGCAATTCGATATTGTGGGTGAAGGCATCGGAGCGGATATCGGCGCGCTCGGTCACCTCCAGGTGCAATTGCCGGCGCAGGGCCGCTTGGTTGGCGGTGAGGTCGAGTGCGAAGCGGATGAAGTTGGCGTCTTCGATGTCGGCAACTTCGGTATTGATCGCCAGGATGAGATCGGGATTGGCCAGCAGCAGCTGCTGCATCTCGCGCAATGCGCGCGCGAGGACGACCTTGGCCAGGGCCGTGCAGAGCCGATTCTGCACCGCCAGCGGCACGAAGATATCGGGGCCGATTTCCGGCTCATCGGCCGGGCGCCAGCGGGCAAGCGCTTCATAGCCCTTCAGGCTCAGATCGTTGATGCAGACGATGGGCTGGTACAACAGCACGATTTCATCGTTGGCAATGCCATGCCGCAGCCGGTCCAGCACCCCCTGGTGGCGCCGGCTGCGCAGGTGGAGCAGGCAGGCCAGGGCGCCGGCGACGAAGCTGCCGGCCAGCAGCGCAATGAGTCCTCGCGGATAGAGTACCGGGTACCAGTGCAGGCGCGCCGATGCCTGTGCGCACAGCGCCAGATCGGCATTGCAGTGGGTCACGTCGATCCCCGGCAGCAGCCCGATGGCACCGTCCGGGTTGTAGCGCATGCCTTCGCGCTCAACCAGCACGTGCGTGCCGTCTGCGTTGGTGATGCGCAGCGAGACATCCTGATAGAAGCGATTGAGATCGAAGGTGGTCGGTGCGGTAAGGGCCAGGCTGCGCTGCAGGCCGACCACGTTGCTGGGGGCGTGAGTGTGCACGATGGCCTGCCCCAGCCAGATCTTGAAGCCGCGGCCGGCCTGGTAAAGCGGCTCCGGCAGCACAAACGGCTCAGCCAGCTGGCCCCATAGCGCGGTACAGCGCACCATACCCTGGTCGATGCGTCCGAGATCGGCCACATAGCTGTTGGCGTAGGCGATATTGCGCAGCACCGCCAGGTCGTCGTCCGAGCAATGCTGGAACGGGCTGGCCTCGGCCCGACGCAGCGCATCCCCCGTGGCGCGTGCCGCATCCTCGGCGCGCTGCAAGGCCTGCAGCGACGAGGCGTCGATGTGGCGCAGCTCCGAAACGGTCAGCGCAAGCTGTGCCAGGACCAGCCCGATGAGCATGCCAAGACAGGCCCAGAGCAGGATTTTCCATGCCGACACGCGACGGAAGACTTTGCGATTCATTGTTTAAAAGATAACTATCCCTGGCGCAAGCTTAATTTAAATCCGTTATGACTTATTTGGTTTTTTTCGCAGGCTGTTGTTTTGAATCGGATTTCACTTCGATTTCCCGGCCGGCGATAGAAATCCGACCCCCTGCTGATGCGTATCGGACTCAATTCTCGCCATTCCTCCCCATTTCCCCGTCATTGCCCCGTCACTCCTCCGTGATTCCCTCTTTTTGTGACGTCCGCGGTGTGGTTCAGGACGTGACCTTCACGGCGCGTCCGATATAGAGGATGGGGCCGGTCGGTCGTCCGGTGGGCGAGCCGGTGCCGGGTTCCAGGGTGATTTCGAAAAGTTGATCGGCCTGCAGCGGGGGCAGTTTCTCCAGCGCCACCTGCTGCGTCCTGCCGGGCTGGACCAGTCCCAGCGATACCGGTGCGCTCCAGTTGGCGCCTTTGGTCCAGAACTGCAGGGCCTTTTCCTGCGGGATGGTAGCCACGCCCAGAGGGATCAGATTCAGGCGCCCACTGCCGCCGGTCTGGACTACCCAGCCCGGAGCCTTGTCCTGGGGCGCGACCAGTACCACCATGAAGGATGGTGCAGGACCCGGCGGCTCGGCACGCAGTACCAGCAGCGCCAGCAAGACCGAGCAGGTCAGCGCCCCAGCGGTGCTCCAGCGCCAGAAATTGACGCTCTCCCACCATTGTCGCCAGCCGCCCTGGCGGCGCACCGGCGCCGGCATCGGCAGGCTGCGTTCGATCCGCTGCCATAGGCCCGGCGAAGGTTGTTCAGGCGGCGCCAGTGCGGTCAGTGGATGCAATCTGGCTTCCCATGCATCGACCGCGGCGCGCAGGGCAGGCTCTTGCGGCAGGCGTCGTTCCACCGCCTGGCGCTGTGCCAGGTCCAGCGTGCCCAGCACATACTGGCCAGCCAGCCATTGCAGTTCGTCGTGTGATTCGTTCATCCGATGCACTCCCGCAGCGCGGCCAGGCCCCGCTTGATCCATGCCTTGACCGATCCCAGTGGCGCCTTGAGGCGTTCGGCGATTTCGGTGTGGGTGCAGCCATCGACATAGGCGTAGACGATGCTGGCGCGCTTGGCATCACTCAACTGCCCCAGGCAGTCTTCCAGCCGGCCGAGATCGGCTTGCCACTCGGGCATCTGGACAGCGGACTCATGGTGGTCGGCCAGTTCTTCCAGATCGTCGCCGGCATTGACCTCGTGCTGCAGGGCGCGCAGGCGGTTCAGCGCCGTATGGCGCACCACCGTGAAGATCCAGCCGCGCGCTGCACCCCGCGAGGGGTCGAAGCTGGCGGCGCGGGTCCAGATATTGAGGAAGGCGTCGTGCAGCACGTCCTCGGCCAGCGCCCGGTCGCGTACGATACGCAGCGCCACGCCCAGCAGATAGCGCCCCTCCTGCTGGTACAGCCTCTGCAATGCCCCGCGCTCACCAGCGGCGCAGGCGAGGAGGGTGGCTTCATGGTCGAAAGCAGGGGCGAAAGCAGGGGCGTCTGTCACGCGAAAGGGTCCGGGCGCTTGTTGCCCGGCCGGAACATCCGGCCGGGATGGCGTCGATTATAGCGACGCCAGCGCCTGACTTAGTTGGCTTTCCAGAAAATATAATCGGCCTGGTAGCCCACCTTCTGCTTGGCACCGGCCTTGCTCATGTCGCAGGCCTCGGCCGGCGCCACGCCACCCCGGGTGGCGACCCGCTGGATGTAGGTGGTCTGCGTCATCGCACCCATGCCGGTGGCCGGATTGGCCTTCACCAGCTGGTACGGGATATTGCCGGTGCCGGCCGGTGCCACCGCCACCTGGGTCGCGGTCACCTTGGAGCCGTCGCTGCTCTCCCAGGTGGCCGGCGGTCCATAGTAGCGACCGACCTGCATGCCGCTACGGTCCTTCAACACCGCATCCGGGCCGACGAAGGTCCATTCGAACTGGCCGGGCATGTCCTTCTTGGGGCGGCATTCATAGAGGATTTCGCCCGCGCCCACCGTCTGCAGCACCACCTTGTTGCCGGACGGCACCTTGACGGCGTCGGGCAGGCTGTCCTGCGAATACATGGTCGACATCGGTGCGCAGGCCGCCAGCGTGAGGCTGGCCGCGGCGGCAGCGACGGTGGCGGTCCGGCCCAGGACGGGGCGCAGGGCGGACAGGTGACGCGAGAAGGGGATGGACGGGATGGAATGTTGCATGATGGGCTCCTGTAAGTTCTTGAAATGGGTCGTACCACGATCAGCTTTTCCTGCTGACATGAGTACTACCCACCAGGCGCCCGAACGGATGCAGTCCCGCGAAAATTTATTTTTCGGGCGGCTGCAAGCCGTCCTGGATGGATCTCAGCTGCGGGTGGCAATGGCCGGGTAGCCTCCGCTGCCCTCCGGCCAGGGCGTGAGGATTTCATAGCCCTTGGCTGTGACCACCACCATGTGTTCCCACTGCGCCGACAGCGAACCGTCGGCGGTCACCACGGTCCAGCCGTCCTCGAGTTGCTGCGTATGGCGCTTGCCGGCATTCAACATCGGTTCGATGGTGAAGATCATGCCTTCCTTGAGTGGCAGGCCGGCATTGCGCTGGCCGTAGTGCAGCACTTGCGGTTCGTCGTGATAGACGGTGCCGATGCCATGGCCGCAATATTCCCGTACCACGGAAAAACCATCCCGCTGCGCCACCGTCTGGATGGCATGGCCGACATCGCCGAGCGTGGCGCCCGGGCGTACCGCGCGGATGCCCGCGCACATCGCCTCATAGGTGGTGTTGACCAGCTTGCGCGCCGTGGCATTGGGCGAACCCACGAAATACATGCGGCTGCAGTCGCCATACCAGCCGTCCTTGATCACGGCCACGTCGATGTTGATGATGTCGCCATCCTTCAGCACCTGGCCACCGGGAATGCCATGGCAGATCACTTCGTTGACGGAACTGCAGATGGTCTTGGGGAAACCGTGATAGCCCACATTGGCCGGCGTGGCCTTTTGCACGTTGACGATATGGTCGTGGCAGATGCGGTCCAGTTCATCGGTACTCACCCCGGCCCGGACGTGCTCGGCCACGATGTGCAGCACTTCGGCCGCCAGTTGCCCGGCCACGCGGGCCTGGGCGATTTCTGCGGCGTTGCGCAGCTTCACTTTTCTCATGCTTGTCTGATCTCGGTGTGCCACGCGCTGCGTGGCGGTCGTTCGGCCGTGTATTTTATCCGTCTCGTGCGCCGCCCGCCTCGGTTTGCGCGATCGTCGGGATTTTTCGACAAGTAATGGGTATTTTCGACTCCCGGCCTGGCCTCATGCACTTATGGGTAAAATCGATAGTTTGTACTTGATCCATCCATTTCACAGATAAACCAGATTCTCTCAAGAGGATTCTCACCAGGGGCCGTATGGAACTGAGGCAACTGCGCCAATTCGTGGCGCTGGCGGAAGAAAAGAGTTTTACCCGGGCCGCTTCGCGCTGCCATATCGTGCAATCGGCGCTGTCGTCTTCCATCCGCCTGCTGGAAGAGGAACTGGCCGCACCGCTGTTCGTGCGCACCACGCGCCGGGTCGAACTGACTGCGGCCGGCGAAGCCTTCCTCGACAGCGCCCGGCGCGCATTGGGTGCGCTGGAGCAGGGCGCCACCGATGTGGCCGATGTCAATGCCATGCGACGCGGCCGCCTGTCCATCGGCACGGTGCAGAGCCTGCCTTCCTTCGTCGACCTGCCGGCCGTTCTGGCACGCTTCCATCGTCGTCATCCTGCCGTGGAGGTCCGGCTGTGCCAAGGCGCGGCGGGCGAGTTGAACGAGAAGGTGGCTTCGCGCCAGCTGGACCTGGCCGTCCTGCCCATCGAAGAAAGCGGCGAAGGCCTGCAGAGCCATATCATCGCCTGCGAAGACCTGGTGCTGGCCTGCACCCCGACCCATCGCCTGGCCAAGGCGCGCTCGGTGACACTGGAACAACTGGCCGGCGAGGATTTCGTCGATTTCGAGACCGGCCTGGGTACGCGGGCCTTGGTGGATCGCGGCTTTGCCGAAGCCGGCCTGCGGCGCCGCCTGGCCTTCGAGGTCAGCGATCTGGTGACCTTGCTGGACCTGGTCGTACACGGACTGGGCGTGGCCCTGTTGCCGCGCGACGTGGTGCGCTCCCGCCGGGGCAAGCTGGCCACGGTCAACCTGCGCGGCGTGGAGCTGTGCTGGGAGCTGGTGGTCACCCACAAGGGTGCCGCCCGCAATGGCGCACCGGTGCTCGACGCAGCACCGGCGGCGTTTCTCGAATTACTGATGGAACAGGCGCGGGAGCAGGGGCGGGCGTGACTTGACCGACCTTTCCTGCCCGCACTTCGTGGTACTTGAACGCTACTGCTGCAGGGAATTTATTCGGCGCACCAGACCGCCAGCTCATAACCATCCAGGTCGCTGAAATGGAAGCGCCTGCCGCCCGGGAAGGAGAAGGTGGGGCGGGTGATGGTGGCACCGGCCGCCAGCAAGCGGTCCTGGATGGCATCCAGGTCGTCACCGTAGAGGATCACCAGCGGGCCGCCCGGGCGCACCGCTTCGCCGGTGGTGAAGCCACCCTTGAGGCGGCCGTCGCTGAATTCGGTGTAGGTCGGGCCGTAGTCGGTGAAGGTCCAGCCGAATACGCTGCCGTAGAAAGTCTTGCTGCGGGCGATGTCGGTGACGTTGAATTCGATGTTGTCGATCCTTAATGCAGCAGGGGCGGGGCTCATGGTTTGCGTCATCCTGATTCAGTGGCAATGGGTAGGCCGGTAAGGCGGGCAGCACATCGCGATGGTGCCCCGCGTCAGCCGGCAGGGACCGCCACCTTAGCATGCCGGCCGGACAACCCTTCAGATGAAACGCCGTACCGCCTTGCCGCCGAACAGTGCGACCACCACCATCACCAGCGATACGCCCACGAAGCTCACCCGCAAGCCCAGATGTTCGGCCACGCCACCGATGAAGACCGGCCCCAGCAGCATGCCCACATAGGCGAAGCGGGCCACGGCGGCAATGCTCTCGGCGGCCGCCATGCCCGGTACCCGGGCCGCAGCCAGGAAGAAGATCGGCATCAGGTTGGCAATGCCCAGGCCCGCCAGCAGCAGCCCGGCCATGGTGGCCAGGGGTACCGGCCAGGCCGCCGCCAGGGCGATGCCGGCGGCACCGGCCGCACCGCTCCAGGCCAGGGTGCGCAGGCCGCCGATGCGGGCACGGATGCGGTCGCCGGTCAGCCGTCCGGTCGCCATGCCGGTGGAAAACGCCGCATAGCTGTAGCTGACCCAGGCCGCCGGCGACTGCGCCACGTCGCGCATGTACACCGCCGCCCAGTCATACATGCCGCCTTCGCATACCAGCGCCAGGAAGGCGATGCCACCCAGCACCAGTACCATGCGACGCGCCCGGCCATCGGTGCCGCCAGCGCCCGTGGCCTCGTCATGCACGGCGTCGGGCAGGGCGAAGGGGCCGATGGACAAGGCCACCGCCAGCGTGCCGGCCCCGACCAGCGCCGCATGGGCCAGCGGCGACAGCCCGGGCAGGGCGCCCAGCGCCGAGCCGGCGATGCCGCCGATGCTGAACATGGCGTGCAGGGTGGACATGATGGGCCGCGTGCGCTGGCCCTCCACCAGTGCGGCCTGTACCGACATGGCCACATCGAAGGCGGCCATGGCGCTGCCGAACACCAGCAGCAGCGCCACCAGCATCCAGAACTGGGGTGCCAGCGGGATCAGCAACAGCGTGGCCGCATACAGGATGCCGACCTGGCGCAGGGCACGGGCGCTACCGACGCGCGCGATCCACTTGCCGGACTGGCCCATGGTCAGCAGCGCGCCCCCGGCCACGGCCAGCATGGCCAGCGACAGCACCGCGTCGGACAGCGCGAAACGATCCTTCACCGAGGGAATCAGCACGCCCCAGGTGGCGAAGGTGGCGCCGTTGACGAAGAACTGCGCCATCGTGGCGCGGGTGGCATGACGGATGCGGACGGGTTCGGCGGAGGAAGAGGAGGTGCCTGGCGTCATGAAAACCTGTGGAAAAAATCAAAAAGCGTGACTTTGCCAGTATTTGATTCATTCGTTAAATGGAATATTCAGATCAACTTCATCGATCAGACAGATGAATCAGCCCACCCATGCCAGCCGATGTCATCCGGTCGGCAGGTGGACGACCGAAAAAAAGCCCGGCCAGCTTGCGCCGGACCGGGCTGAGGGACTACCGAGGAGGAGGGTTTGGCTTACTGCCTTACCACTCGGCAAAGCTGCCGTCCTTGTGGCGCCAGATCGGGTTGCGCCAGCGGTGGCCGACTTCGGCGCGCTGACGGACATATTCTTCGTTGATCTCGATGCCCAGGCCCGGGCCTTGCGGGATCTTGACGTAGCCGTCTTCATAGGCGAACACGTTCTTGTCGCGGATGTAGTCCAGCAGGTCATTGCTTTCGTTGTAATGGATGCCCAGGCTCTGTTCCTGGATGAAGGCGTTGTAGCTGCCGGCGTCCACCTGCAGGCAGGAGGCCAGGGCGATCGGACCCAGCGGGCAGTGCAGCGCCAGCGCCACGTCGTAGGCCTCGGCCATCATGGCGATCTTGCGGGTCTCGGTGATGCCGCCGGCGTGCGAGACATCGGGCTGGATGATGTCCACGTAACCCTCGGAGAGGATGCGCTTGAAGTCCCAGCGCGAATACAGGCGTTCACCCAGGGCGATCGGGGTCGAGGTCAGGTGGGCGATTTCCTTGAGGGCCTCGTAGTTCTCCGACAGCACCGGTTCTTCGATGAACATCAGCTTGTACGGCTCCAGTTCCTTGATCAATACCTTGGCCATGGGCTTGTGTACGCGGCCGTGGAAGTCCACGCCGATGCCCACGTTGGGGCCGACCGCTTCGCGCACGGCCTGGACGTTGGCCAGGGTCAGTTCGATCTTGTCGTGGCTGTCGATGAATTGCAGTTCTTCGGTACCGTTCATCTTCACGGCGGTGAAGCCGCGTGCCACCGCATTCTTGGCCGCCGCAGCCGTATCGGCCGGCCGGTCGCCGCCGATCCAGGAATACACGCGGATGGAGTCACGCACTGCACCACCCAGCAACTGGTGTACCGGTACACCCAGGGCCTTGCCCTTGATATCCCACAGGGCCTGGTCGATGCCGGCCAGGGCGCTCATGTGGATGGCGCCGCCACGGTAGAAACCGCCGCGATAGAGCACCGTCCAGTGGTCTTCGATATTGCGCGGGTCCTTGCCGATGAGGTAGTCGGCCAGTTCGTCCACGGCGGCCGAGACGCTATGGGCGCGACCTTCGACGATGGGCTCGCCCCAGCCGACGATGCCTTCGTCAGTCTCGATCTTGAGGAAGCACCAGCGCGGCGGCACGATGAAGGTAGTGATCTTGGTGATTTTCATTGTTCTGTCCGGTTATGCGTTTAATCTGTTCAGGTGAAAAATGATCGGCGTGCGATCGGTTGCAACGATGAATGTCCTGGGCCGGCAGGCGTGCTCTCAGCCCAGCGCATTCCACGCGGTGACGAAGGCGACGGCGCGCTGGCGCACTTCCTCGGCCGACAGGCCGGGGGTGTACAAGGCCGAGCCCAGGCCGAAGCCCGATGCGCCGGCTGCGCGGAACACCGCCATGCCCTCGGGCGTGATGCCGCCCACTGGCAGCAGCGCGATGTCGCGCGAGATGACGGCACGCCAGGCCTTGACCACCTGGGGGCCGAGCTGTTCGGCCGGGAACATCTTGAGGACGTCGGCACCATTGTCCAGGGCGGCAAAGGCCTCGGTCACGGTGGCTACACCCGGTGCGCTGTAGAGGCCGGCATCACGGGCTGCGCGGATGACGGCGCCATCGCTGTGGGGCATGACGATCAGTTCGCCACCGGCATCCTTGACCTGCTGTACCTGCGCGGCCTTGAGGACCGTGCCGGCGCCGACGATGCAGTCGGCCGGCAGGCTCTTGCGCAGGGCGCTGATGCTCACCAGCGGGTCGGGCGAATTGAGCGGTACTTCGATGATCCGAAAGCCGCTGTCATAGAGGGCCGCGCCGATGGCTTCGGCCTCGGCGTTGCGCACGCCGCGCAGGATGGCGATCATGCCGGTGTTGCGCAGGGCGTCGTTGAATCGTTGGGTCTGGAGTTGCATGTTTTCTTCCGTGATGCGGTTGATGGTGGCGACCTTGGCCTCAGGCGACCAGTCCGGCGTGGCGTGCCAGCACCCACAGGCCGACTTCGGTGGCGGCGTCGGCCTGGCTGACCGGCCCCAGGCCGAACAGGTCCAGCGCCAGCTGGTAGCGGCGGCACAGACCGGCGTCGCCGATCAGGACGATGGCCGGCGCCTGGGCCGGGTACAGGGTTTTCAGCGCGGCCAGTTCATGGCCGATCAACAGGCCCGACAGGTAGTCCGGCTGCGCCTCGGCTGCCAGTTCGCCGGTCAGCCCGAGGGTGCGGCTGCTGAAGATGTTGGAGAGCACACCGCTCTTGCCTTCCGGCCCCAGCGCCACGCGCGCCCCACGCAGGAAGGCGGCATCATCGGCGGCATCGGGCTTGTGCATGGTGCGACCGAGGATGGTGTGGGCGCACAGGGCGCCGTAGACCTCGCCGGTCATGAAGGTGTCGAAATGCTCGATGCGGCCAGCGACCACGCGCACCCACTTCGAATGGGTGCCAGGCAGGCCGATCAGCAGCTCGCGCTCATGGCGTGTCTGCAGGGCGCCGATGACCTGGGTTTCCTCGCCGCGCATCACGTTGGGCAGGGGCGAGGCCTGCAGCAGGCCCGGCACGATCCACAGCGGACGGCCCAGCCCGGTATCGACCTCGGTCAGCTTGCTGCCGATCAGGTCGGGCGAGAGCGGCACGTTCAGGTAGGCGGCTTCGCGCCAGCCCTGCTTGCTGCCGACCATGCCGGCGGCAATCAGCGGAGCCTGCGGTGCAGCCTCCAGCCAGTCGCCGCAGGCGGCTTGCAGCGCGACGCGGTAGGGCGCGTGCGCGTCCTCGCCATGCTCCACGGCGGGCAGGTTCATGATGCCCCAGGGATGGGCGCGGCGCTCGATCACCTGGCCGTTGTGGTCGAAGCGGTAGCAGCGCAGCGAGGAAGTACCCCAGTCGAGGGCGATCAGGGCGCAGTCTGTTTGGATATCTTGGTGGGTCGTCATGTTCGGTGCCGGGCGTCAGCGCGCCAGGCTGGTATGGTTCGTTTCGCTGCGTGCCTGTTCCTGGGCGATGTCGCAGACCGTGAAGCGGGTCAGCAGCACCATGTCTTCGCCCGGGGCCAGCGCGATCAGGCCGGGCTGGTTGGGCTGGTGGAAGGCATCGATGGGATGGGTCACCGGCTCCAGACAGAAATACGGCAGGCCATTGGGCCGGAACATCAGCACGTAACCGCTGCGGTCAGTGGTGTGCATCTGCAGGCGCAGGCCGCGGGTGGGGTCTTCGATCATGGCCAGGCCGTCCCAGCCCTCGAAGCAGTTGTCGATCAGGCCGCCCTGCAACAGCGCCGGGCGGTTGTAGTCCCAGCCGGCCGGCAACTGGCGGCTGAAACCGGTGGGGATGCGATCAGGTCCGGACAGCCATACGCCGCGTGCACGGAACTGCAGACGGGTGTGGGCGTCGTGCAGGAAGTAGGGATGCAGGCCCAGGCCATAGGGCAGGGTCTCTTCGCCGGTGTTGGTGACCCGCAGTTCGATCTCCAGTGCATTCTCGCGCAGCGTCAGCACCTGGCGCGCCTGATAGACATAGGGATTGCCGTCGCAGCGCGCCGAGTCCAGCGCCAGGGTCATGCGATCCTCGCTCTGGGCCACGATGCTCCAGGCCTGGCGCCAGCTGTCGCCATGGATGGGAAACGGTTCGCCAGCGCGGTTGGGCTGCAGCGGGTAATGCTTGCCATTGAAATCGAAACCGCCGCCGGTAATGCGGTTGGACCAGGGCAGCAGCGGGAAGCAGGCCGTCGCGTAGAGCGCAGCCGGATCGGCGCTCCAGGGGCGCAGCAGCGGCAGCCACTTACGCTCGCGCTGCCATTCCCACCCGGCCAATGCCCCGCCCAGCGCGGGGAGCACGTGCAGACGCTGACGCCCTGATTGCAGGGTATGGATTTCCGGCAGCCCCTTGGAGCCTGCGCGGTTGGCATCGGTTGCTCGGGATGGCATGGTGTCTCGTATCTTGTTATGGAGTGCGGCGCGCATCAGCGTTGCGGTGGTGCGGCGTCCCGTCGTGGGGACAGCGAAGTCGTCGGCAGGAAGAAGGAGTGGGCTCACGTGGATTCGCGCTCGGTCTTCAGGCTTGCGCTTCTAAAAAAATCTGGCTGATCCTATCACCGCCCTCCGATAGGGAATAATGAAAAAAACATCGCAAACGATATCAAAATTGCGCGGCGCGTGCTGCTCGCTGCAGCACCTGCGGGCATGCGCCGGCGCGGTGCAGCGGTAGGCCGATTTTCCCCAACGATGTGCGAAACGGTATCGAAAAACATTAAAAATTCATTGGATACCTATTGGTCGCTTGCCTAATATGGAGCGCGAATCAGGGACTTCACGGCCTTCAGGGAGTACAGGGTCGTCCAGGATTTCAGCCGCACCGCGCCGCTTCCCGACTTCATACTTATAAATCAAACGCATTCCGGCGCAGCGCAACCCACGCATACAACAAAGGGAAGTCCACAATTCCCTGCCAACGGAGACTGACAATGAACTCGAAAAGAAGAGCGCTTCTGGGCGCAGCCATTTGCATGAGCCTGGGTAGCAGCGCCATGAGCCTTCCAGCTTTCGCTGCCGACAAACCGCTGACCATGGGCTTTTCCCAGGTGGGCGCCGAGAGTGAATGGCGCACCGCCAATACCGTATCCATCAAGGATGCTGCCAAGCAGGCCGGCGTCAATCTCAAATTCGCGGACGCCCAGCAGAAGCAGGAAAACCAGGTCAAGGCGATCCGCTCCTTCATCGCGCAAAAGGTGGACGTGATCGCCTTCTCGCCGGTGGTGGAATCGGGCTGGGAAACCGTGCTGCGTGAAGCCAAGGCCGCCAAGATCCCGGTCATCCTGACCGACCGTGCCGTCAACGTCACCGACAAGTCGCT
The DNA here is from genome assembly GCF_001994935.1 of Herbaspirillum sp. VT-16-41. Classification (NCBI taxonomy): domain Bacteria; kingdom Pseudomonadati; phylum Pseudomonadota; class Betaproteobacteria; order Burkholderiales; family Oxalobacteraceae; genus Herbaspirillum; species Herbaspirillum sp. VT-16-41. The sequence goes on along the minus strand of NZ_MUXB01000106.1, from coordinate 191,237 downwards.
GTATGTGACCTTCATCGGTTCGGACTTCGTCGAAGAAGGCCGTCGCGCCGGTCGCTGGCTGCTGGAAAAGGCCAAGTCCATGCCGGCAGGTGACATCAATATCGTCGAACTGCAGGGCACTGTCGGTTCGGCTCCGGCCATCGATCGCAAGAACGGCTTCGAGGAAATCATCAAGAGCGAACCGCGCCTGAAGATCATCCGCTCGCAGACCGGTGACTTCACCCGCGCCAAGGGCAAGGAAGTGATGGAAGCCTTCCTCAAGGCCGAGGGCAAGAAGATCAACGTGCTCTACGCCCACAACGACGACATGGCCATCGGTGCCATCCAGGCCATCGAAGAGGCCGGCATGAAGCCGGGCAAGGACATCATCATCATCTCCATCGACGGCGTGAAGGGTGCCTTCGAAGCCATGATGGCCGGCAAGCTCAATGTGACCGTGGAATGCAGTCCGCTGCTGGGTCCGCAACTGATGCAGATCGCCAAGGACATCAAGGCCGGCAAGGAAGTGCCCAAGCGCATCACCACCGAGGAAAGCGTCTTCCCGGCCGAAGTGGCGGCCAAGGAATTCCCGAACCGCAAGTATTGAGATCGGCATGAAGGCAACACACCCGCCCTGGGCTTCAGGGCGGGTGTGTTGCTGGTCTGGCGGGTCGGACCTGGTGCGCACGCTGGCGCATGAGGTGTTGCGATGGTTTTGATGGAGTTGCGATGACGATGTCTGTCGGGGCGCAGGCGCGTCCCATGCTGGAATTGAGTGGTGTACACAAGGCATTCGCGGGCGTGAAGGCGCTCACCGATGTCGGCTTGCGGCTGTTCCCCGGGGAAGTACATACCCTGATGGGACAGAACGGCGCAGGCAAGTCCACGCTGATCAAGGTGTTGACGGGTGTGCATGAGCCCGATCAGGGCAAGATCGAACTGGATGGCCGCGCCATTGCACCGGCCTCCACGCTGGAGGCCCAGGCGCTTGGCATCAGCACGGTCTACCAGGAAGTCAATCTGTGTCCCAATCTGTCGGTGGCCGAGAATATCTTCATCGGCCGCTATCCCAAGCGCTTCGGTCGGATCGACTGGAAAAGCGTCCACGCACAAGCCAGGCTGCTGCTGCAGCAGCAATTGCAGATCGATATCGATGTGGCTGCCCAGTTGTCGTCCTATCCGCTGGCGATCCAGCAGATGGTGGCGATCTCGCGTGCGCTGTCGGTATCGGCCAAGGTGCTGATCCTGGATGAGCCCACCTCCAGCCTGGACGAGGCCGAGGTGCAGCAACTGTTCAAGGTGCTGCGGCGCCTGCGCGAGCAGGGCATGGCGATTCTCTTCGTGACCCATTTCCTGGACCAGACCTACGAGATTTCGGACCGCATCACGGTACTGCGCAATGGGGTACGCGAAGGCGAATACCTGGTCGCCGACCTGTCGCGTCTGGAGCTGGTCAACAAGATGGTGGGCGTGACCGCAGTCGATCATCGCAAGGTCGAAGCCGGTGCCGAGGCCCTGGCCTCGGGGCTGTCGGCCGATGCGGCAGAGCAGGGCGAAGTCTTCCTGCAGGCCGACGGGTTCGGTCGGCGTGGCGTATTGGCGCCGCAGGACCTGGAATTGCGGCGCGGCGAAGTATATGGCCTGTGCGGCCTGCTGGGCTCGGGACGGACCGAGATGGCGCGTCTGCTGTTTGGCGCCGACCGCGCCGATAGCGGCCAACTGCGCATCGAAGGTCGCGCCGTCAAACTCAATGTGCCGCGTGATGCGATTGCGGCCGGCATCGGCTTCTGTTCCGAGGACCGCAAGAAGGAAGGCGCGATCCTGGAGCTGTCGGTGCGCGAAAACATCATCCTGGCGCTGCAGGCAAGGCAGGGCCTGTTCCGCGTACTGCCGCGCAAGCGCCAGAACCAGATTGCCAGCGATTACGTGAAATGGCTGGGCATCAAGACTGCCGACCTGGAAACCCCGATCGGCCTGCTGTCCGGCGGCAACCAGCAGAAGGCCTTGCTGGCGCGCTGGCTGGCGACCGACCCGGGCATGCTGATCCTGGATGAACCCACGCGCGGCATCGACGTGCGGGCCAAGCAGGAGATCATGGATTTCGTCATCGCCATGTGCCGCAAGGGCATGGCCATTCTTTTCATTTCCTCGGAGATTCCCGAGGTCCTGCGCTGCAGCGACCGTATGCTGGTGCTGCGCGACCGTCGTGCCTGTGGAGAATACCGTCGCGGTGAACTCGATGAGCAGACGGTCCTGCAGGTCATCGCGGGAGAGGCCGCATGAGTGCTTCCATGGATTCCAAACTGATTCCCGATGCCGCCACCCACGCCGGCGGGGCGGGCTGGACGGCGCTCTTGCGCCACCCGCTGGTGCGTCCGCTGGCGGCACTGGCATTGCTGTTGCTGATCGATTTCCTGCTGGTGTCGGGCTTCTTCAGGCTGGAGATCAAGGATGGCCACCTGTATGGCGCGCTGATCGATATCGTCAACCGTGCCGCGCCGCTGATGCTGGCGGCACTGGGCATGACCCTGGTCATCGCCACGCGTGGCGTGGATATCTCGGTGGGCGCGGTGGTGGCCATTTCCGGCGCGGTCGCAGCGATCCTGATCGGCGGCAAGATGGTGGTGGTCAATGGTGTGCCGGAGTATGTCAGCAACGTACCGATGGTGTGGGCCCTGGCCGCAGCCATGGGCGCGGCATTGCTGTGCGGCGCCTGGAACGGCGTGCTGGTGGCCGGGCTGGGACTGCAGCCCATCATCGCCACGCTGATCCTGATGGTGGCCGGGCGCGGATTGGCGCAGTTGCTCACCGATGGCCAGATCGTGACGGTCTACTACAAGCCCTTCTTCTTCCTCGGCGGTGGTTACCTGTTCGGCCTGCCATTCTCGCTCTACATCGCCGTCGGCATGTTCCTGCTGCTGGCGCTGCTGATGAAGAAGACCGCCCTGGGCCTGTTCATCGAATCGGTCGGCATCAATCCGGTGGCTTCGCGCCTGGCCGGCATCCGCACGGCGGCGCTGATCTTCTTCGTCTATATGTTCTGCAGTGCCTGCGCCGGGCTGGCGGGCCTGATGATCGCGTCCAACATCAAGAGCGCCGACGCCAATAATGCCGGTCTGCTGCTGGAGCTCGATGCCATCCTGGCCGTCACCCTGGGTGGTACCTCGCTGGCCGGGGGCAAGTTCAGCCTGGTGGGCAGCGTCATCGGTGCGCTCATCATCCAGACCCTGACCTATACGATCTATTCGCTGGGGGTGCCGCCCGAGGTCAACATGGTGGTCAAGTCCATCGTGGTGTTCCTGGTCTGCCTGTCGCAGTCGCCGCAATTCCGTCGCATGTTGAGGATGTCCAAATCATGATGCTCGTTTCTTCCTTGCGGCGCGCTTCCCATGCGCCGTGGTTTACCTCCATGGTGACCGTGGTGTTGCTGGTGATCATGCTGCTTGCAGGGGCAGCAGGGTATGACGGTTTCCTGTCGCCGCAGGTGATGCTGAACCTGCTCATCGACAATGCCTTCCTGCTGGTGGTGGCCATCGGCATGAGCTTTGTCATCCTCTCCGGCGGCATCGACCTGTCGGTCGGTTCGGTGCTGGCGCTGACCACCATGGTGGCGGCCTTCCTGCTGCAGCACTGGCACTGGCCCCCGCTGCTGGTGATGGTCACGGTGCTGCTGATGGGCGCAGGCTTCGGCGCGGCCATGGGCGCGATGATCCACTACTTCAAGCTGCAGGCTTTCATCGTGACGCTGGCCGGCATGTTCTTGGCGCGCGGCCTGTGCTACCTCATCAGTATCGATTCCATCACCATCGACGATCCCTTCTTCACGGCCATGTCACAGACGCGCATCGAGTTCGCCGGCCTGTTCATCTCGCCCAGCGTGGTGATCGCACTGATCGTGCTGGCCGTGGCCATCTGGATGGCGCATGGCACGCGCTTCGGCCGTGCCGTCTATGCCATCGGCGGCAGCGAAAGCTCGGCCATGCTGATGGGCTTGCCGGTGGCGCGCACCAAGGTCTTGGTGTATGCCTTCAGCGGTTTCTGCGCATCGGTGGGTGGTCTGCTGTTTTCGTTCTACATGCTGTCGGGCTATGGCCTGCATGCGCAGGGCGTGGAACTGGACGCGATTGCGGCCGTGGTCATCGGCGGCACCCTGCTCACCGGCGGCTACGGTTATGTGGCCGGCACGCTCACCGGCGTGCTCATCCTTGGCGTGATCCAGACCCTCATTGCCTTCGATGGCAGCCTCAGTTCCTGGTGGACCAAGATCTTCATCGGCGCACTGCTTTTCGTCTTTTGCGTGGCTCAACGCATCATTTCCCTGGGTGCCCTGCGCGGCAAACCGGCCGGATCGGCGAAAGCCGCGCCAGTCGGGGCTTCGGCGGGATTTTCTAAGCTTAGTTAAGATAACTTTACATAGAGGGAGTTATACCGAAAAACATATCCATTACGCTCAAAAAATCATTAGAAATGTATTGGTAAAGCAATTAATGTAGAGCCCGCAAAACAGTTGCTCTGCATGACATTCATCAGAAATCGCGGCGCTGTTTTAGAAATAACTACAACACGCCATTCCATAAATAGAGACTGGAGACTCGAAGCATGAAAATCAAATCGGTATTGACCGGGATCGCACTCGGCCTGGGCGTGACCCTGATGTCCATCAGCGCACAGGTGAGCGCACAGAGCAAGGCCCTGGTCGGCGTGGCCATGCCCACCAAGTCCTCGGCACGCTGGATCGCCGACGGCAACAACATGGTCAAGGTCCTGAAGGAAAAGGGCTACCAGACCGACCTGCAATACGCGGAAGACGACATCCCCAACCAGCTGTCCCAGATCGAGAACATGCTGACCAAGGGCGCCAAGGTGCTGGTGATCGCCGCCATCGACGGCACCACCCTGACCGACGTGCTGCAGAAGGCGGCCGACAAGGGCGTCAAGGTCATCGCCTATGACCGCCTGATCCGTGGTTCCAAGAACGTCGACTACTACGCCACCTTCGACAACTTCCAGGTCGGCGTGCTGCAGGCACAGTCGCTGGAAAAGGCCCTGGGCCTGAAGGAAGGCAAGGGTCCGTTCAACATCGAACTGTTCGGCGGTTCCTCGGACGACAACAACGCCTTCTTCTTCTATAACGGCGCCATGTCGGTCCTGAAGCCCTACATCGACAGCGGCAAGCTGGTGGTGCGCTCCAAGCAGATGGGCATGGACAAGGTCGCGACCCTGCGCTGGGATCCGGCTACCGCCCAGGCCCGTATGGATAACCTGCTGTCGGCCTTCTACACCAACGCCAAGGTCAATGCCGTGCTGTCGCCGTATGACGGCCTGTCCATCGGCATCCTGTCCTCGCTGCGCGGCGTGGGTTACGGTTCGCCGCAACAACCCTTCCCCTACGTTTCGGGTCAGGATGCGGAAGTGCCTTCGGTCAAGTCCATCATCCGTGGCGAGCAGTACTCCACCATCTTCAAGGACACCCGCGAACTGGCCAAGGTCACGGTCGGCATGGTTGATGCCGTCCTGGGTGGCAAGCAGCCCCAGATCAACGACACCAAGACCTACAACAACGGTGTGAAGGTCGTTCCGTCCTACCTGTTGAAGCCGGTCGTGGTCGACAAGTCGAACTGGAAGGAAATCCTGGTCGGCAGCGGTTACTACACCGAAGCCCAGCTGAAGTAAGCACGAAGGCGGGCGCGCCGGCAGGATTTCCTGCCGCGCCGCCCGCCGGGTCTTTCATGGCAGTCGTCACAACAAGACCAGCATAGTCCCGCCCTGTGCGGGACTAGTTCTTTCAGGAAGATGTGCTTGCACCAAAGCAATGCACACGAGATAAAAACTCCGGCTTGGCAGGGTTTCGCAAGACCGGCAGAAGAGAGGTCAGCATCATGAGCAACATTCTGGAAATGCGCGGCATCGAGAAGAGCTTCCCGGGTGTGAAGGCGTTGAACAACGTCAACCTGGCGGTGCGCGAAGGCGAGATCCATGCCATCGTCGGCGAGAACGGCGCCGGCAAGTCCACGTTGATGAAGGTGCTCTCGGGCGTGTACCCGCACGGTAGCTACTCGGGCGACATCGTCTACAAGGGTGAGGTGCGTGCCTTCAAGGATATCCGCGACAGCGAGCACCTGGGCATCATCATCATCCACCAGGAGCTGGCACTGGTGCCGCTGCTGTCGGTGATGGAAAACCTGTTCCTCGGCAACGAGCAGGCCAGTGGCGGCGTGATCGACTGGGAGCAGTCCTATGTGCGCGCCAAGGCACTGCTGGCCAAGGTCGGCCTGAAGGAATCGCCCCAGACGCAGGTCGGTGACCTGGGCGTGGGCAAGCAGCAGCTGATCGAGATCGCCAAGGCGCTCTCCAAGGAAGTCAAGCTGCTGATCCTCGATGAACCGACCGCCAGCCTCAACGAAAGCGACTCGGATGCCTTGCTGGAATTGCTGCTGGAACTGAAGCGCCAGGGCATTGCCTCGATCCTGATCTCGCACAAGCTCAACGAAATTTCCAAGGTGGCCGACTCCATCACCGTGCTGCGCGACGGCACCACGGTCGATACCTTCGACTGCCGCGCTGAACCCATCAGCGAAGACCGTATCATCCAGCACATGGTTGGCCGCGAGATGGCCGACCGCTATCCCCAGCGTGATCCGCAGATCGGCGACGTGATCTTTGAAGTGCGCGACTGGCGCGTGCACCATCCGCTGCACAGCGACCGCCTGGCCATCAAGGACGTCAACATGACGGTACGCGCCGGCGAGATCGTCGGCATCGCCGGCCTGATGGGCGCCGGCCGTACCGAACTGGCCAAGAGCATCTTCGGCCGCGCCTACGGCAAGAAGATCAGTGGCAAGGTCTTCCTGCATGGCAAGGAAGCAGACCTGTCCACCATCCAGAAGGCCATCAACAAGGGCATCGCCTACGTCACGGAAGACCGCAAGGGCGACGGCCTGGTGCTGGAAGAAGACATCAAGAAGAACATCTCGCTGGCCAACCTGGGTGGCGTTTCCGAGCGTACTGTCATCGACGAGGCGCGCGAGTACAAGATTGCCGCCGACTTCAAGGCGCAGATGCGCATCCGCTGTTCCAGCGTGCTGCAGAAGGTGGTCAACCTCTCCGGCGGCAACCAGCAGAAGGTGGTGCTGTCGAAGTGGCTGTTCTCGCAACCCGAAGTGCTGATCCTGGACGAACCCACGCGCGGCATCGATGTGGGCGCCAAGTTCGAGATCTACAACATCATCAGCAAGCTGGCTGCCGAGGGCAAGTGCATCATCATGATCTCGTCGGAGATGCCGGAACTGCTGGGCATGTGCGACCGCATCTACGTCATGAACGAAGGCCAGTTCGTGGGCCATCTGCCCAAGGCCGAGGCCAGCCAGGAAAACATCATGCGCGCCATCATGCGCAACAAGCGCATCGACGATTCCGGCCTGTCCCAGGCCGCCTGAAACCCTGACACCAAGCCGGAGCCAAACCGGCGGCAACTATCATAAAGACCAGAGAGCACCAGAGGAGCAAGACAATGGAAAGCATTGACGTGAGCAAGAAGCCGGCCGTCGCCGGTGGCGCCGCCGAAAAGAAGGACTACGGCAGCTTCCTGAAGAACAACATGCGTGAATACGGCATGTTGATGTCGTTGGTGGCCATCATGGCCTTCTTCCAGATCATGACCGACGGCACGCTGATGCGTCCGCTGAACCTGACCAACCTGGTGCTGCAGAACAGCTACATCGTCATCATGGCGCTGGGCATGCTGATGGTGATCGTGGCCGGTCACATCGACCTGTCGGTGGGTTCGGTGGTGGGCCTGATCGGCGCGCTGGCGGCGGTGCTGATGGTGGACTATGGCTGGGGCTTCGTGCCGGCCTCCATCGTCTGTCTGATCGCCGGTGGCCTGATCGGTGCGGCGCAGGGTTACTGGATCGCCTACTTCAAGATTCCCTCCTTCATCGTCACCCTGGCCGGCATGCTGGTCTTCAAGGGCATGGCGCTGGCGCTGCTGCAGGGCCAGTCGCTGGGCCCCTTCCCGCCGACCTTCCAGATGCTGTCCTCGGGTTTCATCCCGGAGCTGACGGACAATGCCACCTTCCGTACCACCTCGCTGGTCGTCGGCATCCTGGCCGCCGTGGTGCTGGTGCTGGTCAAGCTGCACGGCCGTCGCAAGCAGACCAAGCATGGCATGGAAGATGAACCGGTCCTGTTCTTCCTGCTCAAGAACGGTATCTTCGCCGCGGCCATCATCGCCTTCAGCTACCTGCTGTCGACCTATCGCGGCATGCCCAACGTGTTGATCATCATGTTCGCGCTGATGGTGCTCTACACCTTCATCACCAGCCGCACCACCCTGGGTCGTCGTGTCTATGCGGTGGGCGGCAACGAGAAGGCGGCCAAGCTGTCCGGCATCAAGACCGAACGCGTGTCCTTCTTCACCTTCGTCAACATGGGCGTGCTGGCCGCGCTGGCCGGCCTGATCTTCGCGGCCCGCCTGAACACCGCCACTCCCAAGGCTGGTCTGGGCTTCGAGCTGGACGTGATCGCGGCCTGCTTCATCGGTGGCGCATCGGCCTCGGGCGGCGTGGGCAAGGTGATGGGCGCGGTCATCGGCGCCTTCGTGATGGGCGTGATGAACAACGGCATGTCCATCATGGGCATCGGCATCGACTACCAGCAGATGATCAAGGGCTTCGTGCTGCTGATGGCCGTGTGCTTCGACGTCTACAACAAGAACAAGTAATCCGGATGAGCAAGGCGGGCAGGGTTGCCCGCCTTTTGCATTCGGGACCACCAGATCCTTTCGTTTCCTTCAGTCAGGAATTCAACAATGAGTAGCGATAAAAAAGACAAGAGCCGCACCCTGCGCTCGGCCGGCTGGTTCGGCACTGCCGACAAGAACGGCTTCATGTACCGCAGCTGGATGAAGAACCAGGGCATCCCCGATCACGAATTCCAGGGCAAGCCGGTCATCGGCATCTGCAACACCTGGTCGGAACTGACGCCCTGCAATGCGCACTTCCGCAAGATCGCCGAACACGTGCGTCGCGGCATCATCGAAGCCGGTGGCTTCCCGGTGGAGTTCCCGGTGTTCTCCAATGGCGAATCCAACCTGCGCCCGACCGCCATGCTGACCCGCAACCTGGCCAGCATGGATGTGGAAGAATCGATCCGTGGCAATCCCATCGACGGCGTGGTGCTGCTGACCGGCTGCGACAAGACCACCCCGGCCCTGCTGATGGGCGCTGCCAGCTGCGACGTGCCGGCCATCGTCGTGACCGGTGGCCCGATGTTGAACGGCAAGCACCAGGGCCGTGACATCGGTTCCGGTACGGTGGTGTGGCAACTGTCGGAGCAGGTCAAGGCCGGCGAGATCACCATCCACGACTTCATGGCCGCCGAAGCCGGCATGTCGCGCTCGGCGGGTACCTGCAACACCATGGGCACCGCTTCCACCATGGCCTGCATGGCCGAGTCGCTGGGCGTGTCGCTGCCGCACAATGCGGCCATTCCGGCCGTTGATGCGCGCCGTTACGTGCTGGCGCACCTGTCCGGCATGCGCATTGTCGACATGGTCTGGGAAGGCCTGACCCTGTCCAAGATCCTGACCCGCAAGGCCTTCGAGAACGCCATCCGCACCAATGCCGCCATCGGTGGCTCCACTAATGCCGTGATCCACTTGAAGGCCATCGCCGGCCGCATCGGCGTGGACCTGGAACTGGAAGACTGGACCCGCATCGGCCGTGGCACTCCGACCATTGTCGACCTGCAGCCCTCGGGCCGCTACCTGATGGAAGAGTTCTACTACGCCGGTGGTCTGCCTGCCGTGCTGCGCCGCATGGGCGAAGCCGACCTGCTGCCGCACAAGGATGCGCTGACCGTCAACGGCCAGACCATGTGGGACAACGTCAAGGATGCGCCGATCTACAACGATGAAGTGGTGCGGCCGCTGGCCAAGCCGCTGATCGAGGATGGCGGCATCTGCATCCTGCGCGGCAACCTGGCGCCACGCGGCGCGGTCTTGAAGCCTTCGGCCGCCACGCCTGAACTGATGAAGCATCGCGGCCGTGCCGTGGTGTTCGAAGACTTCAACCACTACAAGGAACGCATCAACGATCCCGACCTGGATGTCGATGCCTCCTGCGTGCTGGTGATGAAGAACGTCGGCCCCAAGGGTTACCCCGGCATGGCCGAAGTGGGCAACATGGGCTTGCCGCCCAAGGTGCTGGCCACGGGTGTGAAGGACATGGTGCGCATCTCGGACGCCCGCATGAGCGGTACCGCCTATGGCACCGTGATCCTGCACGTGGCGCCGGAAGCCGCTGCCGGTGGGCCGCTGGGCATCGTCCAGGATGGTGACTTCATCGAACTGGATGCCTACGCCGGCAAGTTGCAGCTCGACATCAGCGACGAGGAAATGCAGCGTCGCCTGGCCGAACGCGCCAAGGTGCTGGCCGAACGCAAACCGGAAATGGTTGGCGGCTACCAGTCCCTGTACGTGGACCGCGTTCTGCAGGCCGACGAAGGCTGCGACTTCGACTTCCTGGTCGGTTGCCGTGGCGCGGCCGTTCCCAAGCACTCGCACTGATCCATCACGACAAGACAGCGCCGGTGTCGGCATGACACCGGCCAGCAAGGAAACCTCATGAGCAACACTCCCCAGAACGTGCAGCTGGCGACTTTCCCCAGCCTGAAGGGCAAGCGTGTCTTCATTACCGGCGGTGGCACCGGCATCGGTGCAGCCATTGTCGAAGCATTTGCGCAGCAGGGTGCGCACGTGGCCTTCGTCGATATCGCCCGCGAAGCCAGCGAGACACTGTGCAATGAGCTGGCCAGCGCCGGCTATCCCAAGCCGCTGTTCCGCCATTGCGACCTGCGCGACATCCCGGCATTCCAGAAGACCATTGCCGAGCTGCAGGGCGAGCTTGGCGACTTCGATGTGCTGGTCAACAATGCCGCCAATGACGAACGTCACAAGCTGGAAGACGTGACCCTCGATTACTGGAACGACCGCATCGCCATCAACCAGCGTCCGTCCTTCTTCGCCGTGCAAGCGGTGGTGGACGGCATGAAGCGTCGTGGCGGTGGCTCCATCATCAACTTCAGTTCCATCAGCTGGCATCAGTCCAGCGGCGGATTCCCGGTGTACACCACGGCCAAGGCCTCGACCCTGGGCCTGACCCGCGGTCTGGCGCGCGACCTTGGTCCGCACAAGATCCGTGTCAACACGGTCACGCCGGGTTGGGTCATGACCGAACGCCAGATCAAGTTGTGGCTGGATGAAGAAGGCAAGAAGGCCATTGCCCGCAACCAGTGCCTGCAGGAGGACCTGCTGCCCTGGCACCTGGCGCGCATGGTCCTGTTCCTGGCCGCTGACGACAGTGCGATGTGTACCGCGCAGGAATTCATCGTCGATGCTGGCTGGGTGTGAGGCAGCAATGACCGCCCGATATCCCGTCGGCGCGGATCTTGAAAAAGAGTCGCCATTTGGCGACTCTTTTTTTTGTGATGCAGCCACATTCTCGTGTGGGTGATGCAGAGCTGTCATACAACTCGGAAAAAACTTAGTTTTTATCCGGTTTGTAGTGTTGTTTTTTTGCTGCGATTTTTTAATGAATTGGTGCGCCTGGAATTGTTTCGAGCAGCCCTATTTTTGAATTTTCAGATCGGCTTACTCTTCCTTACATTTCTTAATAAAACTCGGCGCAGTTCCGCCACCCCGTGATCGCATAATGCGCGGGTTGGCGAGGAAAGGGATCAGTAGATCATCTTGGCCACTTCACGGATGGCCTGCAGCACCAGATTGGCACCCGGCGAGAGCAGGTTGTCCTGGCGGGTGATGATGCCGAAGCCGGCCATGCGGCAGGGCAGCTCGATGGGCAGGATGTCCATCAGGCGCGCCTGGGTGTAATAACGCGCCACTTCAGTGGGCATGGCGTAGATGAAATCGGTCTGCTGCAACAGGCTGGTGATGAACAGGATGGCCGTGGTGTCGACCACGTTGGAGGGCGGCGCCAGGCCTTGTTCGCGGAACATCTGGTCGCAGCGAGCACGCAGGATGCTGCCCTTGGGCGCCATGATCCAGGCTTCGCCGGCGAGGTCGGCCAGGCTCAGGTCGTTGCGGGTGTGGAAGGGATGTCCCACCCGGGCCACGGCGCATACCGGCTCGTCGGCCAGCTCTTCATAGAGCAGGCCGCTGCGGGCTTCCTCGTCGAGGATGCGGCCGATGATGAAGTCCAGTTCGCCATGCAGCAGACGCGACAGCAGGATGTTGCTGCTTTCCACTTCGACGCCGATACGCAACATCGGCGCCTGTTCCTTCACGCGGGCGATGGCTGGCGGCAACAATGCCATGCCGGGCGAGAGAATCACGCCCACATCGACCTGGCCGGACAGGCCGGACTTCAGTGCCACGATGTCTTCATGCGCCTTGGACAGGCTGGTCAGGGCCATGCGCGCATGGCGGATCATGGCCTCGCCATAGATGGTGGGCCGCATGCCACGGGGCAGGCGCTCGAAGAGGGACACGCCCAGCATGTCTTCGAGGTCCTTCAACTGCTTGGAGGCGGCCGGCTGCGTCATATTGAGTTCGCTGGCGGCGCGATGGATGTTGCGGGTGTCGTCGAGGGCGATGAGCAGAAGGAGTTGGCGTGTCTTCAATCGCGCCCGCAGAAACCAGTTCGGGTCACTGTTTTTCATAAGTCTCCGGGGACGGTGTTCTAAATTTTTTCAATGATTTTTTTATTAGAAATTCATGATATCAAATCGCATATCGGAATTGCTAAAGATTTCATTGGAAAGACATGAACCGAATACTTAGTATCTAGCCACATTCCGGACTGTACAGGACAATGACCAAAGGGCCGGAATGAAAGAAGAGAAGGTCGGGCAGCATCAAAACAAAAAGTTGGGAGACCGTCAGGAGTCCGTCAGGATTCAAGGGGTCTGAAGTGCAAAGCTGCACGACCAAGCCCACCGACGACAAAAATTTAAACGGCAATATCCACGGAGACTATTCATGAAGCAAGTGAAGCCATCCTTTATTGGAGCAAAGACCCTGTGCGCGCTCGCGCTGATGGGAGCGTTCTCGGCACAGGCGCAGGCGCAAAGCAGTGTCACCATCTACGGTCGCGTCGTGGCCGGTGTGGACGTCATGACCAACGTGCCGAAGAACGATGGTTCCGGTACCACCGGCACCCGTATTCGCTCCGCCAGCAACCAGTGGGGCACGAGCATGATCGGCTTCAAGGGAACAGAGGACCTGGGCGGCGGTACTAATGCCTTCTTCCTGCTGGAATCGGGCTTTGGCTCCACCACTGGTGGCCTGAACGGCACCGATATCAACGGCACCTCGCTGTTCAATCGTCGTTCTTATGTCGGCCTGTCGTCGACCAACGCCGGTACCCTGAAGTTGGGTAAGAACTTGTTCATCAACAATGACGTCTGGTTCCTGGATCCGACCGGCCAGCAATGGATTGGTACCGCCAACCTGGTACGAGGCCGTAACTGGCCCGGCGCCAGCAACGTGATCGAGTACACCACCCCGACCTTCGGCGGCTTCGGTGCTACCGTGCAGACCAGCCTGGGCGAAGCGGCAGGTTCATTCAGCAAGGGCGGTACCAGCACCAAGTACGGTCGCAAGGACGGCCTGTCACTGGTGTATCAGAACAACGGTCTGGAACTGCGTGGTATCTACGACGTCGTGCGTGACCCCAACGGCCGCTACACCGACGTATATGACACCTCCAAGGAGTTGATCCTGGGTGGTACTTATAAGATCGACAAGCTCAAGCTGTTCCTGGGTTACGAAAATCTGCGTGCACCTGATGTCAATACCGCCAGCGGCGCACCGGATCGCGTTAACCACTACTGGCTGGGCGCGAACTACGACGTGACCTCGCAGTTCCAACTGGTCGGTTCGGTGTTCCACGTCAATGCCAACAACGGCAACGGCAGCGCCAACCTGTTCATGGCAGGCGTGAACTACTTCCTGTCCAAGCGTACCCTGTTGTACGTTGGTGGTGGCACCATGCGCAACGGCAACAATGCTAACTACTCGCTGGAAGCTGACAGCTCGACGGGCGGTGGCAAGGGCACCAATCAGACTGGCGGCTACTTCGGTATCGCCCACTCGTTCTGATGTAACGATCTAGTAGTATCTGTAATCCTTCCTGAGGTGGTCTTGATGTAGTTGAGGGTGGGCGCAAGCCCACCCTTTTTTGTCTTGTGGCCGGCGCACACGGGCGTGGCCGGGACACTGACATTGTTTTATATCGTTTATTTCATTTATCTTATTTAATTGATTTGCAGGCGGAAACCCGATGAATGCGCAATTGCTGGTCGACGGACATCATGAACTGGGCGAAGGCGTCCTCTGGTGCGAACGCTCGCAAACGGTCTTCTGGACCGATATCCACGCTTCGCGCCTGTGGAACCACGATCCGCAAAGCGGCGCCACGCGCAGCTGGCCCATGCCTGAGCGGCTGTGCTGCTTCGCCTTTACCGCCGATCCCGAGCGGCTGCTGATCGGCCTGGCATCGCGCCTGGCTTTCTTCAATCTCGGTACCGGCGCCATCACGCCGATCTGCCGCATCGAGGATGACCTGCCGACCACGCGCCTGAACGACGGTCGTTGCGACCGCCAGGGCCGCTTCGTCTTCGGCACCCTCAACGAGGACGTCGGCCGCGCACCCATTGCCAGCTTCTATCGCCTCAATGCCGACCTGAGCCTGGAGCGCCTGCCGCTGCCGGGCATCGCCATTTCCAACAGCATCTGCTTCAGTCCCGATGGCACGCGCATGTATCACTGCGATTCCATGGAAGGCAAGATCATGGTCTGCGACTATGATCCGGCTTCCGGCGCCATTGCCAACCAGCGCGTGTTCGCCGATCTGGCGCAACAGCCGGGCGGCCCCGATGGTTCCACCGTGGACGCCGACGGCCATGTCTGGAACGCGCAGTGGGGTGGGGCGCGGGTAGTGCGCTTTACGCCCGATGGCCGCATCGATCGCATCGTCGACATGCCGACCGCCCAGCCTTCCTGTGTGGCCTTCGGTGGCGCGGCGCTCGATACGCTGTTCGTCACCTCGGCGCATGAAGGCATGAGCGCCCGGCAGCGCGAGCAGGATGCATTGGCCGGTGCGCTTTTCGCCGTGCCGGAGACCGGCGTGCGTGGCCTGCCGGAAGTGCGTTTCGCCGGCTAGCACCGGCAGCTAGCACCGGCAGCTGGCGCCAGCCTCAGGCGCCGAAGCTCGAATCCCCCATCAGTCGCGACAGCCGCGCCGAAATCTCCTGGACGATGCCTTGCACCTCGTCCAGGCTGGGGTTGACCTTCTTGTCGATGCGTTCGATATAGGGCACATTGAGTGCAGCCAGCATGCGGTTGTTGGCCCCCATCACCGGATAGGACAGGTTGATCACGCCCCGGATCTGCCGGCTCTCCATGCGCGAATGCCCGCGCTTGCGGGTGTCCTCGATCTGCCGCATCAGCTGCGCCGTCCCGATCTCCTGCTCACCATCCATGCGCACATGCGCGGCCAGCATGCTGGCCTGTTCGGCCTGGTCGCGGAAGGCTAGCAGTACATGGCCGGAAGCCGTATCCGTCAGGCTCACCAGCGCCCCCACCTTGAGCCCGAAGGCCCAGCGTTCGGGGCTGTCCACCTGCGCCACCACGATCACCCGTCCGGCCTCATAGACTGTCAGATGCGTCGATTGCATGGATCGGTTGGCCAGTTCGCGCATGTGGGGCAGGGCGGTGCTGACCAGCGAGCGGATCGGCTGGTGATGGTGTGCCAGCTCGAACAGCTTCAGTGACAGCCGGTAGTGGTCGTTGTCGGCGATCAGGTAACCACGCTGCTCCAGCGTCACCACCATGCGGAAGATCTCGTTGACGCTGCGACCCAGCTGGCGCGAGATCTGGTTCAGCGTCAGCATCTGCTCCGAGCGGCTCAACAGTTCCAGGATATCCAGTCCCTTGTCCAGCGCTGGCGCGGCATAGCGCGTCTTGCCGCTGGTGCCGTCATGGCCGCTGTCGCTACCCATCTCATTGTCGTCGTTGATCGCGGCGGCGGCCGCTGCGGTCTGCAGCGCAGGGGCGTCGGAAGGATTGATTTTCCTGGTTCTGGGCATGGCAGCCTGGGTATCGTTAGCGGGCAGGAGGGCGGAAACAGAAGGGGGAATCCGCCGGTTTCTGGGGCCGGATTGTAGGGGATTTTTGATGGACGACGTGTTTTATTTGTAAAATTATTTTTTATAGATAGCTTTGATGCTACGGTGCTGACATCCCTAAATCGATATCGATCGATACCGAAACTTCATCGGGCCGGCCCGGCAATAAGAGGATAATCGAGGTTATGCTGTGTCGCTCACAGATAAAAACAAATTTTATTTGTGAGTAAAACGAACAAGGGGCCAGCCCCCGGAGACGACAACCGGCAGCCGCCCCCCAGCGGCCAGCCCGCCGACCAGCGGCAAGCAGAGGCAGCGCCCGAGCCCGAGGCGCCACCCGTCCCGCAGCGGCATCACGCTAGAGACCGATGACCAAGATTACCGCCATGCGCGTGCTGGACGTGCGCTTTCCCACTTCGCAATCACTGGACGGTTCGGATGCGATGAATCCGGACCCGGACTATTCCGCCGCCTACGTCATCCTCGACACCGACCACCCGCAACTGAAAGGCCACGGCCTGACCTTCACCATCGGTCGCGGCAATGAAATCTGCTGCGCCGCCATCCGCACCATGGAACATCTCGTGGTCGGTCTGGATCTGGAATGGATCGCCGCCGACATGTGCCGCTTCTGGCGTCACGTCACCTCCGACAGCCAGTTGCGCTGGATCGGCCCGGACAAGGGCGCCATCCACCTGGCCACCGGCGCGGTAGTCAATGCCGCCTGGGACCTGTGGGCCAAGGCCGAAGGCAAGCCGGTATGGAAGCTGGTGGCCGACATGACGCCCGAGGAGCTGGTACGCACCATCGACTTCCGCTACATCACCGATTGCATCACCCCCGATGAGGCCCTGGCGCTGCTGCGCGAGAAGGAAGGGGGCAAGGTCGAGCGCCTGCGTGTCCTGCAGCAGGAAGGCTATCCCTGCTACACCACCTCGGCCGGCTGGCTGGGCTATGACGATGCCAAGTTGCGCCGCCTGTGCCAGGAAGCCATCGACCAGGGCTTCAACCATGTCAAGCTCAAGGTCGGGCGCGACCTGGCCGACGACAAGCGTCGCGTCACCATCGCCCGTGAAGTACTGGGCCCGCAGCGTCACTTGATGATCGACGCCAACCAGGTCTGGGAAGTGGATCAGGCCATCGACTGGGTCAACCACCTGGCGTTTGCCAAGCCCTGGTTCATCGAGGAACCGACCAGCCCGGATGACGTGGAAGGTCACCGCAAGATCCGTGCAGGCATCGGCGCAGTCAAGGTCGCCACCGGCGAGATGTGCCAGAACCGTGTGCTGTTCAAGCAGTTCATCATGCGCGACGCCATCGACGTGGTGCAGATCGACTCCTGCCGTCTGGGTGGCGTCAACGAAATCCTGGCCGTCATGCTGATGGCCGCCAAGTACGGCAAGGTGGTCTGTCCGCATGCCGGCGGCGTGGGGCTGTGTGAATACGTGCAGCACCTGTCGATGATCGACTATCTGTGCATCTCCGGTTCCAAGGAGGGACGCGTGACCGAATACGTGGATCACCTGCATGAGCATTTCGTCGACCCCTGTGTGATCCGCAACGCGGCCTACATGCCGCCCAGCCTGCCTGGCTTCTCGATCGAGATGAAGCCGGAATCGCTGGAGCAGTACCGCTTTCGCGGCTAGCCCCCGGCAAGTGGCGGCGTCAGGAAATGATATAAAACATAACGGAGACTGAAGTGGATCTGAACCTGCAAGACAAGGTTGTCATCGTGACCGGCGGTGCCTCCGGCATTGGTGCGGCGATCAGCATGCAACTGGCCGCCGAAGGCGCCATTCCGGTGGTCTTTGCGCGTAGCGAACCGGAGCCGCAATTCTGGACCCGGCTGACCGCGCTGCAGCCGCACGCCACCCTGTTCCAGCTGGAATTGCAGGATGAAGCCCGCTGTGGCCAGGCCGTGGCCGAGACGGTGCAGCGCTTCGGTCGTCTGGACGGTCTGGTCAACAATGCCGGCGTCAACGACAGCGTCGGCCTGGAAGCTGGACGCGACCAGTTCGTCGCTTCGCTGGAACGCAATCTGATCCATTACTACGTGATGGCCCATTACTGCGTACCGCACCTGAAGGCTACGCGCGGCGCCATCGTCAATGTCTCGTCCAAGACCGCGCTCACCGGCCAGGGCAATACCAGCGGCTATTGCGCCTCCAAGGGCGCGCAGCTGTCGCTGACCCGGGAATGGGCGGCGGCATTGCTGGCCGACGGCGTGCGCGTGAATGCGCTGATCCCGGCCGAGGTGATGACGCCCCTCTATGAACGCTGGATCGCCACCTTCGAGCATCCGGAGGAAAAGCTCGCCGCCATCACCAGCAAGATCCCGCTGGGCAAGCGCTTCACCACCTCCGAGGAAATGGCGGACATGGCCGTCTTCCTGCTCTCCGGGCGCTCGTCGCATACCACCGGGCAGTGGATTTTCGTCGATGGGGGTTACACCCATCTCGACCGTGCCCTGAGCTGAGGCCCGTATGCGTACCGTGCTGGCACTGGACCTGAAGGACGACCCGGCGCTCATCGCCGAGTATGAACAGCATCACCGGCGCATCTGGCCCGAGATCGCGCAGCACCTGAAGCAGCAGGGGGTGACCGGCATGGAAATCTACCGTCTCGGTACCCGCATGATGATGGTGATGGAGACCGATGACGCCGTCTTCGACGCAGCAGCAATGGCAGCGGCGACCGACACCGATCCCCGCGTGCGCGCCTGGGAAGAATTGATGTGGCGCTTCCAGGCGCCCACACCCTGGACGCCGGCCGGACAGAAATGGGTGCCGATGACGCGCATCTTCGATCTGTCGCAGCAGCAGGATTAGGAACGCGTCGGCAGGGCCGCACCATGTGCGCTCAGTAGCAGTAGGCAAGCAGCAGGCAGCGACCGCAGAGTCGCGTCAATGATGGTCCAGGCAGCAAGGGCCGGCAATGCATCCGCATCCGAGGTGAGCATGCAACAAGATAACGAGACATCCAGACCATCCCCCGCAGCGACGCCCCCGCTGATCGCGCTGCGTAACGTCAGCAAGCGCTTTCCCGGCGTACTGGCGCTGGACAATTGCCAGTTCGACCTGGTCGCCGGCGAGGTACACGCCCTGATGGGCGAGAACGGCGCCGGCAAGTCGACGCTGATGAAAATCCTTTCCGGCGTCTACCAGTGCGACAGCGGCGAGATCCTCCTCGACGGCAAACCGGTGCAGATCGGTGAGCCGCGCCAGGCGCAGGCGTTGGGCATCGGCATCATCCATCAGGAACTGAACCTGATGAACCACCTGTCGGCGGCGCAGAACATCTTTATCGGTCGCGAGCCGCGCAAGGCGTTCGGCCTGATCATTGATGAAGAGCAGTTGAATCGCCAGACCGCTGCCATCTTTGCCCGCATGCGCCTTGAGATGGACCCGCGCACGCCGGTGGGCGAACTGACCGTGGCGCGCCAGCAGATGGTGGAAATCGCCAAGGCCCTGTCCTTCGATTCACGCGTGCTGATCATGGACGAACCGACGGCGGCCTTGAACAACGCGGAGATCGCCGAGCTCTTCCGCATCATCCGCGACCTGCAGGCGCAAGGCGTGGGCATCGTCTATATCTCGCACAAGATGGACGAGCTGCGCCAGATCGCCGACCGCGTCAGCGTCATGCGCGATGGCCGCTACATCGCCACCGTGCCGATGCAGGGGACTTCCATGGACAGCATCATTTCCATGATGGTCGGCCGTTCGCTGGAAGGCGAGCAACGTACCCCGCCGGATACCTCCGCCAACGAGGTGGTGCTGGAAGTGCGCGGGCTCAACCGCGGCCGCGCCATCCGCGATGTCAGCTTCCAGTTGCGCAAGGGCGAGATCCTCGGCTTTGCCGGTCTCATGGGCGCCGGCCGCACCGAGGTGGCGCGCGCCATCTTCGGTGCCGACCCGCTGGAGTCCGGCGAGATCATCATCCACGGTGGCAAGGCCGTAATCCGCCAGCCGGCCGATGCCGTGGCGCATGGCATTGGTTATCTTTCTGAAGACCGCAAGCACTTCGGGCTGGCGGTGGGCATGGATGTGCAGGCCAACATCGCGCTCTCCAGCATGGGCCGTTTCACCCGCGCCGGTTTCATGAACCAGCGTGCCATCCGTGAAGTGGCGCAGGGCTATGTGCGGCAACTGGCGATCAAGACGCCTTCGGTGGAACAGCAGGCGCGCCTGCTCTCGGGTGGCAATCAGCAGAAGATCGTGATTGCCAAGTGGCTGCTACGGGACTGCGACATCCTGTTCTTCGATGAACCCACGCGCGGCATCGACATCGGCGCCAAGAGCGAAATCTACAAGCTCCTTGACGCCCTGGCCGAGCAGGGCAAGGCGATCGTGATGATCTCCTCTGAACTGCCGGAGGTCTTGCGCATGAGCCATCGCGTACTGGTGATGTGCGAAGGTCGCATCACCGGCGAGCTCACTCGCGCCGAGGCGACCCAGGAAAACATCATGCAACTGGCCACGCAGCGCGAACCGGCGGTGGCGCACTAGCCGGTCGGGCCGCACTGCGATCCAACCCCTATCAGAGACCAGAACCATCATGGCAAACAACATCCATTCCGCAGCGTCCGCATCCACCATGGCCAATACCGCTTCCTCCTCGGGCCTGCGCGCCCGCCTGTTCAACCCGGCCGCTCGCCAGAAGCTGCTGGCCTTCGCCAGCCTGCTCTTGCTGATCGTGTTCTTCAGCGTCGCCTCGCCCAATTTCATGGAGGTGGACAACCTGGTCAGCATCCTGCAATCGACTGCCGTCAACGGCGTGCTGGCCATTGCCTGCACCTACGTCATCATCACTTCCGGCATCGACCTGTCGGTGGGCACCATGATGACTTTTTGCGCCGTCATGGCCGGGGTGGTGCTGACCAACTGGGGCATGCCGCTGCCGCTGGGCATCGCCGCCGCCATCTTCTTCGGTGCGCTCTCGGGCTGGGTTTCCGGCATGGTGATCGCCAAGTTGAAGGTGCCGCCCTTCATCGCCACGCTGGGCATGATGATGTTGCTCAAGGGGCTGTCGCTGGTGATTTCCGGTACCCGGCCGATCTACTTCAACGATACCGAGGGTTTCTCGGCCATTGCCCAGGATTCGCTGATCGGCGACCTGATCCCGGCGCTGCCGATTCCCAATGCGGTGCTGATCCTGTTCCTGGTGGCCATCGGCGCTTCCATCATCCTCAACAAGACAGTGTTCGGCCGCTATACCTTCGCCCTGGGCAGCAACGAGGAAGCGCTGCGCCTGTCGGGCGTGAAGGTGGATTTCTGGAAGGTTGCGGTCTACACCTTCTCCGGCGCCATCTGCGGCATCGCCGGCCTGATCATCGCGTCCCGCCTGAACTCGGCGCAGCCGGCGCTGGGCCAGGGTTACGAGCTGGACGCCATTGCCGCCGTGGTGATCGGCGGCACCTCGCTCTCCGGTGGCACCGGCACCATCATGGGCACCATCATCGGCGCCTTCATCATGAGCGTGCTGGTCAACGGCCTGCGCATCATGTCGGTGGCGCAGGAGTGGCAGACGGTGGTGACCGGGGTGATCATCATCCTGGCGGTCTACCTCGACATCCTGCGCCGTCGTCGTCGTGCCTGAACCGGTATCCACATCAGCCACAGCAGCAGTATTCGCAGTAGCAATGCAAGCCCCGCCGGGCAACGCCAATGTCCGGCACTCCATCATCGATAACAAAAGGAGACTTACCGTGTTCAAGAAACAACTACTGGGCGCTGCCCTGGGCCTGGCCTTCGCTGTCGGCGGTTCGGCCGCACAGGCGCAGGAAGTGTATGTGCCGCTCATTTCCAAGGGCTTCCAGCACCAGTTCTGGCAGGCCGTGAAGGCCGGCGCCGACCAGGCCGGCAAGGATCTGAAGGTGAAGGTCACCTTCGAAGGTCCCGAGACCGAAGCCATGGTCGACAAGCAGATCGACATGCTCTCCGCCGCGCTGGCCAAGAAGCCGCAGGCCATCGGTTTTGCCGCGCTGGACAGCAAGGCCGCCATCCCGCTGCTGAAGAAGGCGCAGGCCGCCAAGATCCCGGTGGTGGCCTTCGACTCGGGCGTGGATAGCGACATCCCGGTCACCACTGCCACCACCGACAACCGTGCTGCCGCTGCACTGGCGGCCGACAAGATGGCCGAGCTGGTTGGCAAGGAAGGCGAAGTGGCCGTGGTCGCCCACGACCAGACCAGCCGCACCGGCATCGACCGCCGCGACGGCTTCCTGGAACGCATCAAGGCCAACTATCCCAAGATCAAGGTGGTCAGTGTGCAATATGGCGCCGGCGACCAGTTGAAGTCCACCGAGGTCACCAAGTCCATCCTGCAGGCCTATCCCAAGATCAAGGGCATCTTCGGTACCAACGAAGGTTCGGCCATCGGTGTGGTCAATGGCGTCAAGGAAATGAAGCGCAAGATCGTCATCATCGGCTATGACTCCGGCAAGCAGCAGAAGGATGCGATCCGCGAAGGCGTGATGGCCGGCGCCATCACCCAGAACCCGGTGGGCATCGGCTACAAGACCGTGGAAGCGGCGGTCAAGGCAATCAAGGGCGAGAAGCTGCCCAAGGTCATCGATACCGGCTTCTACTGGTACGACAAGAGCAACATCGACGACGCCAAGATCGCGGCTGTGCTGTACGACTGATCTTGACGTGACGTGACGGGAGGGCGTCGCCAGCGGCGGCGCCTTGCCGTTTTCCTGTTTCTGGTGTTTTTGTATTCCCCTGCCGGTTGTGCGCAATGCAGACCGGCAATCCTGCGCCGTCCTGCCCCTCGAAGAGACCATCATGAAGCCGCATCGCATCGACGCCCATCAGCATTTCTGGTTCTACCAGCCCGACGCCTACCCCTGGATCGGCCGCGGCATGGAACTGTTGGCCTGCGACCGCACGCCCGGCCAATTGCAGCCCGTGCTGGTCGCCGAAGGGCTGGAACAGTCCATCGCCGTGCAGGCGCGCGCCGGTCGCGACGAAACCGAATTCCTGCTGGATCTGGCGCGCGGTAACCGACGTATCGCCGGGGTAGTCGGCTGGGAAGACCTCGCTTCGCCGCACCTGGCGGCCAATGTGGAGCGATGGGGAAGTGACAAGCTGGTGGGCTTTCGCCACCAGCTGCAGGATGAGGCCGACGTAAGTACCTTTGTCGAAGCACCGGCCTTCAATACCGGCATCGGCTGGCTGCAACGGCGCGGCCTGGTCTATGACGTGCTGATCTATGCGCGCCAGATGCCCGAAGTGCAAGCCTTCTGCGCCCGCCATGATCGCCACTGGCTGGTGCTGGATCACCTGGGCAAGCCGGCCCTGGCCGATTTCGGCAAGAGCGAGGCGGTCTTCGCCGACTGGAAGCGCCACCTGCGCGCCCTGGCAGCCTTGCCGCACGTGGCCTGCAAGCTATCGGGGCTGGTCACGGAGGCCGACTGGCAGCGTGGTCTGCGTCAGAAGGATTACGACAATATCGTCCTCTGCCTGGATGCGGCGCTGGACGCCTTCGGCCCGCAGCGCCTGATGTTCGGCTCGGACTGGCCGGTCTGCCTGCTGGCCGCCTCCTATGCCAAGGTGGCCGCCGTGGTGCGGGAGTGGGCCGCGACCCGGCTGTCGGCGTCCGAACAGGAGCTGTTGTGGGGGCAGACGGCCGCGCGCTGCTACGGCCTGGGCTAGGCCCTAATCCCGTGTGAAACCGTTGAAGGCCACGTGCAGCATGTACTTCACGATGTCTTCGGTACTCATCTTGCTGAACTTCTGCAGGTAGTCCACCGCCGGATCACAGGTGCGGGCGTAGTAGCTGTACAGGATCACATCGCTGGGCAGCGCGGCGTCGAGTTCGCCGCTTTTCTGTGCTTCCTTGACCAGCTTTTCCAGCTGGCCGTTGAGCTTGAGCACCCGCATCACATACTTGACGTTGCGCATGAGCATGTCGCGCACCGGTGTACTGGTGGAAGGCAGGAAGGGCAGGCCGCCCTCCAGCCGCACCCGCAGTGCCCATTCCAGCATCGCCTCCAGCTTGCCACGCGGGCTGGGAATGCCCTCCAGCTGCGCCAGCTGGTCGATGGCGCCATCGATGAGACGGATCATGGTCTCGCCGATCAATTCTTCCTTGGACTTGAAATGCTTGTACAGGCTGGGTTTGGAGATACCCACCGCACCGGCGACGTCGTCCATCGTCATCAGGTCATAGCCCTTGCTGCCCAGTACCGACGTGGCCGCATCCAGGATGGCGTTTTCCCGTAATTTGAAGGCTTGATCCTTGAAGCTCAGTTTGCCGAAAATACTCATTGGTAGTTTAAGTTACTAATTAGTAGATTTTATTTTTCTTTGGTAGTAATCTTAGCACCTAAATCGCGGCAGGGTAGAAATACTGAGACGCCAAAGCAGGCCAGCAGACAAAAAGAGTCCCGGCGGCAGGCGCCGCCCGGCCGAGGGCAACACCCCAATAACAAAGACATAGGTGGACAAGATTTCATGAATCCAGGTACAGCAGCCATCGAGCAGGCATCAGGACAGCGCATCGCCGTCATTGGCGCCGGCATTTCCGGCCTGGCCAGCGCCTATCTGCTGGCGCGCCGGCACCAGGTGGTGCTGTTCGAGTCCGCGCCCACCCTGGGTGGGCATGCCAATACCGTGGACATCGCGCCGCAGGGCGTACCGTTCCCGGTCGATACGGGTTTCCTGGTCTTCAATGACTGGACCTATCCCAACCTGATCGCCCTGTTCGATGAATTGAAGGTCGAGACCTACGACACCGACATGTCCTTCGGCGTCTCGATGGATGAGGGCCGCTTTGAATGGGCCGGCACCAATCTGGACACCGTCTTCGCCCAGCGCAAGCGCCTGCTGCAGCCCTCCTTCCTGGGCATGCTGCGCGACATCCTGCGCTTCAACCGTGCCGCCCACGCCAACCTGGCGGCTTGCGACGGGCATCCCGTGAGCCTGCGCCAGTTGCTCAAGGACGGCCGCTACGGTGCCCTGTTCAGCGATGCCTACCTGATCCCCATGGCGGCCGCCATCTGGTCCAGTTCGCCCTCGGACATCCTGGACTTCCCGGCCGCCACTTTCCTGCGCTTCTGCATCAATCACGGCCTGCTGCAGGTGAACAATCGCCCCCGCTGGCGCACCGTGCGCGGCGGTTCGCGCCAGTATGTACGTCGCATCGCCGCCACCCTGGAAGATGTGCGCCTGGGCAGCCGCCTGGAGAGCGTCACCCGCAATGAGCGCGGCGTGCTGGTACGCAGCGGTGGCGCCGAACCACGCGAGGAACAGTTCGACGCCGTCGTCTTCGCCACCCATGCCCCGCAGACCCTGGCCCTGTTGCAGGACGCCACTATCGAGGAACATCAGGTGCTCTCGGCCGTGCGTTACCAGGCCAATACCGCCTGGCTGCATGGCGACACGACCCTCATGCCGCTGCTGCCCAAGGTCTGGTCGGCCTGGAATTACCTGGGCTCGCGCCACGACGACGGCAGTCGCGCCGTCTGCGTGAGCTACTGGCTGAACCGTCTGCAGGACCTGCCTTGCAAGAGCGACGTCATCCTCACCCTGAACCCGCCGCAGGCCCCGAATCCGGCCACCGTGATGGGTCGCTTCGACTACGAACATCCGGTCTTCGACCAGCCCGCCATCGACGCCCAGCAGCGCCTGCCCCAGATCCAGGGCCGTCACCGGGCCTGGTTCGCCGGCGCCTGGACCGGCTATGGCTTCCATGAAGACGGCCTGAA
The DNA here is from genome assembly GCF_001994935.1 of Herbaspirillum sp. VT-16-41. NCBI lineage: Bacteria > Pseudomonadati > Pseudomonadota > Betaproteobacteria > Burkholderiales > Oxalobacteraceae > Herbaspirillum > Herbaspirillum sp. VT-16-41. Next base: position 165,400 of record NZ_MUXB01000106.1, on the reverse strand, counting down.
GTCGGCGCTGCGGGTGAGCCAGCATTTCGGCGTGCTGCCGCACTGGGCGGTCCTATGAACGACTCGCGCGCTTCGCATGCCGATGCCGCCGCGCTGCTGCTGAGCGGACAGGTGATGCACCAGCGCCTGCGCCCGGTGCGGCACCGCTTCGTCTATCCGGTCTTTTGCGTGCGCCTGGACCTGGCACGCATGGCTGAGGCGGGCAATGCCTGGTTTGGCGTGGATCGTCGGCGCCTGATGTGCGTGCGTACCCGCGACTATGGCCCGCGTGACGGCAGCGACCTCGGTACCTGGGTGCGCGGCCATTTGCAACAGGCCGGCCTGCCGCACGATGGCACGATCTGGCTGCAGACCTTCCCGCGCCTGTTCGGCTTTGTCTTCAACCCGGTCAGCTTCTTCCTCTGTCATGACCGCGACGGCGCCTTGCGTGCCGTTTTGGCCGAAGTCAACAGCACCTTTGGCGAAACCCAGCACTACCTGCTGTCGGCTCCGCAGCAGGGCGTCATCGACGAGCACACCCGCCTGCACTGCAACAAGCTGATGCATGTCTCGCCCTTCTGCGAGGTCCGTGGCTTCTATCGCTTCCGCTTTCGCGACCATGCTGCCCGCGAGAGGGGGCAGGGTGAGCAGGGTGGCCAGGACGCGACCGCCTTCGTCGGCATCGATTACTACGACCTCGGCCAGCCTGCCGAGGTGAGCACCGGCCTGCAGCCGCTGATGCGCACCTCCATCGGCGGCCGTCTGCAGCCCCTGACCGCCGCCTCGGCCTTCGCCGCACTGTGCGCGCAGCCGCTGCTTACCCTGGGTGTGGTCGCCCGCATTCACTGGCAAGCCTTGCTGCTGTGGCGCAAGCGCGTGCCCTGGTTCAGCAAGCCCGAACGCAATAGCCCCACAGGAGCACCCTCCGGAAAGGAAACCCTATCGTGAACCATAGCCCCGCATTGCAGACCTCCGGCCGGCGCATCGGCGCACGCCTTGGCTCCATTTCGACCCGCCTGTTCCTGGCGATGCTGGAACGCCTGAACCACGGTCACCTGGAACTGATCACGCCGCACGGCACCACCCTGACCTTCGGCGACCTGCGCCAGCCGCCCAGCGCACAGCTACGCATCCTCGACTGGCGTGCCTGCGGTGCCATCCTGCGTGCCGGCGACATCGGTTTCGGCGAAGCCTACGGCAACGGCTGGGTGGATACCCCGGACCTGGCCGCGCTGCTGCGCCTGGCCATGCGCAACCGCAAGGCGCTTTCCAGCGCCGTCGAAGGCGGGCGCCTGGCCTCCTGGTGGTATCGCCTGCGACACCTGCTGCGCTCCAACACCCGCACCGGCAGCCGCCGCAACATCCACGCGCATTACGACCTGGGCAATGATTTCTACCAGCTGTGGCTGGACCCCAGCATGACCTACTCCAGCGCCATCTTCAGCCAGCCCGGCCAGAGCCTGGCCTCGGCACAGGCCGCCAAGTACCAGCGCATCATCGACCAGCTCGGTCTGCGCAGCGGCGACCGCGTGCTGGAAATCGGCTGCGGCTGGGGTGGCTTCGCCGAACATGCGGCGCGCCTGGGCATCCGCGTGCACGGCGTGACCATCTCGCCGGCGCAACTGGCCTTCGCTCAGGATCGCCTGCGCCATCAGCAGCTGGATCACCTGGCGCACCTGGAACTGTGCGACTACCGCGACCTGGACGGCCAATACGATGCCATCGTCTCCATCGAGATGTTCGAAGCCGTCGGCGAGCGTTTCTGGCAGACCTACTTCGACACCGTTGCCGCGCGCCTGAAGGCCGGCGGCCGCGCCCTGATCCAGTCGATCACCATTGATGAAGCCGTCTTCGAACGCTACCGCGACAGCGCCGACTTCATCCGCGAATTCATCTTCCCCGGCGGCATGCTGCCCAGCCACGAGCGCTTCTCGCTTAGCGCCCAGCGCGCCGGCCTGGCCACCCGCGACCGCTTCCATTTCGGACGCGACTATGCCGAGACCCTGCGCCGCTGGAACGAGACCTTCCAGGCCCGGCGCGAGACCATCGCCGCCCAGGGCTTCGATGAACGCTTCCGCCGCCTGTGGCAGCTGTATTACGTGTTCTGTGAAGTCGGCTTCGACGAAGGCCAGACCGATGTGGTGCAATTCCTCTTACAGAAGGAGTGAGTCATGGATGCCATCGCAATGCGCAAGGACGCCCGGGCGCGTCGGGGGGGCTGGCTGGCCTTGATCATGCTTGCCGTACTGGCACTGGCGCTGACCGGATGCGCCTCGCAGCAGCTGTCCGACTATGCCGGCAAGACGCCGGTGTTCGATCCCGCGGTGTTCTTCAAGGGCCGCACCGAAGCGTGGGGCATGTTCCAGAAGCGCGGTGGTGAGGTGGCCCGGCGCTTCCATGTCGTGGTCACCGGCAGCGTCGAGGGCAATACCCTGACCCTGGATGAGCGCTTCCGCTATGACGACGGCCAGACCCAGACCCGCGTCTGGACCCTGGTGCGTCAGCCCGACAACAGCTGGCGCGGAAGCGCCGGTGACGTCATCGGCGAGGCCATCGGCCACACCGCCGGCAACGCCCTGCACTGGAACTATACGTTGCTGCTGCCGGTGGACGACAAGCAATACGAAGTCCAGATGGATGACTGGATGTACCAGATGGACGAGCGCACCCTCATCAACCGCACCAGCATGCGCAAGTTCGGGGTTGAAGTCGGCCAGGTCACGCTGTTCTTCCGCAAGGAGGGGGTATGAGCATCCACACCAGTCCGCTGCCCAAGCAGGCCGCATCCGAGCGTGCCCCGATCTCGCGACCGGCGGTCCTGTTCGGTCCCATGAACCAGCCGGTCAGTGACCTGCGCGGCCTGCGCATCTGGCTGGTCGGCGCCTCCAGCGGCATCGGCGCCGAACTGGCGCGCCAGGCCCTGCAGGCCGGTGCGCGCGTGGCGCTGTCGGCACGCCGGGGCGACGTATTGCAGGAGGTGGCCGCAGGTCACAAGAATGCCCTCATCGCCCCGCTCGACGTGCTCTGCCACGATGCCTGGCGCGACCAGCATGCGCGCATCCTGGAGGCCTTCGGCGGCATCGACCTGCTGGTCTTCTGTGCCGCCAAATACCGGCCCGAACGCAGCTGGGAAGTACAGGAAGACGAAGCCGAGCACACCATCCGCACCAATCTCGCCAGCGTCTATTCGGCGCTCGGTGCGGCACTGCCGGACATGCTGGCCCGCGGCAGCGGCGGCATTGCCCTGGTAGCCAGCGTGGCCGGTTATGTCGGCCTGCCCGGCGCGAGCGTCTATGGTCCGGGCAAGGCGGCCCTGATCAACCTGGCGGAAATCCTCTACAGCGACCTGCGACCCAAGGGCTTGAACGTCTATCTGGTCAATCCGGGTTTCGTGAAGACCGACCTGACCGACAAGAACGACTTCCCCATGCCGGCCATCCAGACCCCGCAGCAAGCCGCCAGCGCCATCTGGCGCGGCATTGCCGAGGGTCGCTTCGAGATCCATTTCCCGCTGCGCTTTACGGCCTGGCTGAAGCTGCTGCGGCTCTTGCCGTTCCGCCTGCGCTTCATGCTGTTCCAGCGCTTCCTGCTGAACTGAATTGACTGAATGACTGAGTCGAGTGAATTGACGATGCAGAACCTGGACCGATTACTGCAATGGTATGCCGCGCTGGATCGCGCCAGCCTGGAGCGCATCGACGAGTTCTATGCGCCACAGGCCCTGTTCAAGGACCCCTTCAACGACGTCAAGGGCGTGCGCTCGATCCGGGCCATCTTCGCGCACATGTTCGCCACCACCGATGATCCGCGTTTCGTGATCCTGGAGCGCATGGGGCAGGGCGAGCAGGGCTTCGCCACCTGGCGTTTCGAGTTCCGGCTCAAGGGACGTTTCTATACTGTGCTGGGGGCGACGCATTTCCGCTTCGATGAGGCGGGACGGGTCAGCGAACATCGCGATTACTGGGATGCGGCTGAGGAGCTGTGGCAGAAACTGCCCGTCATCGGCGGGCCGGTCAAGTGGTTGCGGGGGCGGTTCAGGGCGACCGGGCATTGAGCGGCCGCCCTGTTGGATGTCATTGCCAGAACGGCGAGGCTGCAGAGATCAGACCGGCGATGTACAGGGCGCCTTCGGCAAGCATGGGCAGGATGGGCATGTTGTTCTCCTTGGGTTGATGCCGTCAGCGGTTTGCGTCTGGCCATGTAGTCATCATGCCGTCGAGCCGTTACAGGTCGATTGCAGGAAACCACCCCCGGATTTCAATTGAAACAGTTCCGCCCGCCAGCCCGGTAGCGCAGGTCAGTCGGTGGTGCTGGGGCTCCAGAATGCCTGCTTCACCGCCGGCAGGGCCAGCAGGCGCTCGATCAGCGCGTCCAGTTCGTCGCCATCGACCGAGGTAGCCGCCAGGGTCGCCTCGATTTCCACCTCGTCTTCGGCAAAAGGCCGCACCTCCAGGTCGTGCAGGGGATAGCGGCTTTGCTCCAGCATGTCGGTCACGGCAGCCAGCACACGCTTCTGGTGCTCGCTCTCCACGATCAGGTGCAGGGTGTTGGTCACTTCCACCGACGGCACATCCAGCGGCTTGCGGTTGATGGTATTGACCACCGGACGCAGCAGCGTATTGGCCGCCAGCACAAAGACGGTCGCCAGGATCGCCTCCAGAAGCAGGTCGGCGCCCGCCGCCGCCCCCACCGCCGCCGAGCCCCACAAGGTCGCGGCGGTATTGATGCCGCGCACATTGCCTTCTTCGCGCATGATCACGCCCGCGCCCAGGAAACCCACCCCCGACACCACATAGGCCACCACATGCACCGCGCCCTCATGGCCGCCCATGCGATTGGCCATGTCCACGAAGACCGCCGCGCCCAGTGCCACTAGGACATTGGTGCGCAGACCGGCAGTGCGTTGCCGGTACTGGCGTTCCAGCCCGATCAGACCGCCCAGGATGAAGGCCGCAGTCAGGCTGATGAGGGTATCGAGCAGGGAAGCGAGATTGATGTTGGCGAGAATTTGCATGGAGATCAGGTCTGGACGATGTGGAAGGGCAGGGCCGCTGCGCAATGGTGCGCGATGATGCCGGACAAATGCAACAGGCGCGTGACAAGCGGACCTGGCGTATACGCTGCAAGCGTGGCCGGCAAGGCCTACAATCCGGGGTTCCGCCTTCTCGGGCAGCAAGACGACTTATCCACAAGGAGTTTCCATGAGCAGCAAAGTAGCCCTGATCACCGCCGCCGGCAGCGGCATGGGCGCCGCCGCGGCGCGTCGCCTGGCGGCCGACGGTTTCCAGGTTGGCATTCTTTCCTCGTCCGGCAAGGGCGAGGCGCTGGCCGCCGAACTGGGCGGCATCGGCGTGACCGGTTCCAATCAGTCAGTGGACGACCTGCAACGCCTGGTGGACCTGGCCGTGCAACGCTGGGGCCGCGTCGATGTGCTGGTCAACAGCGCCGGCCACGGCCCGCGCGCGCCCATTCTCGACATCACCGACGAGGACTGGCATCGCGGCATGGATACCTACCTGCTCAACGTGATCCGCCCCACGCGCCTGGTCACGCCACTGATGCAGCAGGCCGGCGGTGGCGCCATCATCAACATTTCCTCGGCCTGGGCCTTCGAGCCGTCCGACATGTTCCCGACCTCGGCCGTGTTCCGCGCTGGCCTGGCCGCCTTCACCAAACTCTTCGCCGACAAGTACGCCCCTGACAACATCCGCATCAACAATGTCCTGCCAGGCTGGATCGACAGCCTGCCGCAACGCGAAGAGCGCCGCGCCGGCGTGCCCATGCAGCGCTACGGCACCAGCGACGAAGTGGCGGCCACCATCGCCTTCCTGGCCTCGCCCGGCGCGGGCTACATCACCGGCCAGAACCTCAGGGTCGATGGCGGGCTGATGCGTTCGGTCTGAGGGCGCTACCCGCCATGGCCGCGTATGCGGGCCATGGCGGGTGCTGCACTGCATCGTTTTTCATTCTTCCTGTTGTTTCCTGCAAAAAAGTATCGGTCGTCCGGCGCTGGTGATGTAGAAGCCGCACCTGGCGGGAACTAAGATGCGGTCAATGACAGAAACTGCCAACTTCGAGTTGCCAGTTTCGATAAAGAAAATGCTCTCGATTGAGAGGAGACACGATGCAACCCGACCTGGAACTGGTCCATATCCGTAAGGGCGAATCCTTCGCGGCCTGGATGCACGGCTACCCTTTCCGTACCGTGCGTTGGCATTACCATCCCGAATACGAAATCCATCTGGTGGTGGCCACCCGCGGCCGCTTCTATGTGGGCGACCACATCGGGGACTTTGCTCCGGGGCAACTGGTGATGACCGGTCCCAATCTTCCACAGAACTGGATTTCCGATATCGCCCCTGACGAAGTGGTGCCGGTGCGCTCGCTGGTGATCCAGTTTCCTGCGCAACTGGTGGACCAGTGCGCGGCCGGCATTGCCGAGATGGAAGCCATCATGCCGCTGCTGGAGCGCAGCCATCGCGGCCTGCTGTTCGACCAGGCCACCAGCGACACCGTGCGTCCGCTGATGCAGCGCCTCATCGATCAGCGTGGCTTGAAGCGCCTGGCCCTGTTTTGGGACATCCTCGACGTGCTGGCCAATGCCCCTGAGCCGGAGGTGCTGGCCAGCCTGTCCTACAAGCTGGACTTGTCGGACATGCAGGGCAGTGGCCTGAACCGCGCTATTGCCTACCTGCGCGAACATCTCACCGATGACATCGGCGAGCAGGACCTGGCCGACATGGTAGGCCAGCACCCGAGCAGTTTCTCGCGGGCCTTCAAGCGCCATACCGGCACCACGCTCGTGCGCTACAAGAACCAGTTGCGCGTCGATCTCGCCTGCCTGGCCCTGCTGACGCGGCCTGAGGCACGCATCACCGACATCTGCTACGAGACCGGTTTTTCCAACCTGTCCAATTTCAACCGTCATTTCCACCGGATCAAGGGCATGTCGCCCTCGGCATTTCGCAACACCTTTGCCACCAACAGCCTCTTTGCCGCTACCGGATAGTCAGGGCGGCGGCTGAGCTACGGAGCAGGTTTTCCCGGCTCGACATCTTCATCCGCGAACACATTCAAGGCAGCAATCACAGCATTCAGGAAAGCCTCCGCTTTCCGGAACAGGACAGGCATTGCCTGTCGCCCGCAAGAGCAATCCGAACGCCATCCGCAAGCAAGCACACTACCAACAACAATGGAGACTGCAATGAATAAAGCACTGACAAGCCTGGCCTTGGCCGGCGCCATCCTGGCCAGCTTCGGCACCACCCCGGCAAGCGCTCAGGAACTGGCCAAACTCAAGATCGGCATGAGCTTCCAGGAAATGAACAACCCCTATTTCGTCTCCATGAAGAAGGCCCTGGACGATGCCGCCAAGTCCTTCGGCGCCAAGGTCATCGTTACCGATGCCGCCCACAACGTGGCCAAGCAGCTCGCCGACATCGAAGACATGCTGCAACAGAACATCGACATCCTGCTCATCAATCCCACCGACTCGGCCGGGGTGGAGGCCGCCGTCAAGGCCGCCAAGGCGCGCAATGTGATCGTGGTGGCGGTCGATGCCAACGCCGCTGGTCCGGTGGACATGTTCGTCGGCTCCAAGAACAAGGACGCCGGCTACCAGTCCTGCCGTGCGCTGGCCGATGCCATCGGTGGCAAGGGGGAAGTGGCCATCCTCGACGGCATCCCGGTGGTCCCCATCCTGCAGCGCGTGGAAGGCTGCAAGCAGGCCCTGGCGGAATACAAGGACATCAAGCTGGTGGACAAACAGAACGGCCGCCAGGATCGCTCCATAGCGCTCGGCGTGGTGGAGAACATGATCCAGTCCAAGCCCAACCTGAAGGGCATCTTCTCCGTCAACGACGGTGGTGCCATGGGTGCGCTGGCCGCCATCCAGGGCAGCGGCAAGGACATCAAGCTGACCTCGGTGGATGGCGCGCCGGAGGCGATCAAGGCCATCGCCGATGGCGGCCCTTTCATCGAGACCACGGCGCAGTTCCCGCGTGACCAGGTGCGGGTGGGCCTGGCCATGGCGCTGGCCAAGAAGTGGGGCGCACGCGTAGTGCCCAAGGAAGTCCCCATCGACGTCATGCCGGTGACCAGGAAGAACGCCGCAGGTTTCAGCTGGTAAGCCGTCGGCGCGCCGCGCTTGCGCGTGCGCGCCTTTCTTTCCCTTGATGGAGGCAGCCATGCTCCAACTGACTGGTATCAAGAAGCACTTCGGCCCGGTGACGGTGCTGCGCGGCGTCGAGCTAGCGGCCAAGGCTGGCGAGGTCCACGCGCTGCTGGGTGAGAACGGCGCCGGCAAGTCCACGCTGATGAAGATCCTGTGCGGCATCGTCACCCCGGATGCAGGTGAAATTCGCATCGGTGGCCAGGTCTGTCGCTTTGCCAGCTACGATCAGGCCATCGCCGCCGGCATCGGCGTGGTGTTTCAGGAGTTTTCGCTCATCCCCTACCTGGACGCGGTGGACAACATGTTCCTGGCGCGCGAATTACGCAGCCCGCTGGGCCTGCTCAAGCGGGCCGCCATGCGGCGCCGGGCGGCGCAGATCATCGCGCAACTGGGTGTGGATATCCCGTTGGAAGTCCCTGTCTGCAAGCTCTCGGTGGCGCAGCAGCAGTTCGTGGAAATCGCCAAGGCGCTGGCGCTGGAAGCGCGCATCCTGGTGCTGGACGAACCGACCGCCACGCTGACCCCGTCGGAAGTCGCGCATCTGTTCAAGGTCATGCGCGGCCTGCGCGAGCAGGGAGTGGCGATCATCTTCATCTCGCACCATCTGGAAGAAATCTTCGAGATCGGCGACCGCATCACCGTCCTGCGCGATGGCGCCTACGTCGGCAGCTGCGCAGTCGCCGAGGTGGACCAGGCGCGGCTGGTGGAAATGATGGTGGGGCGCCGCATCGAGAACTGCTTTCCGCCCAAACCACTCAAGCAATCCGGAGCAACCGCCCAGGAGGTGCTGCTGGATGTGCATGAATTGCAGCTCCGGCGTCACAGTCCTGTGTCGCGCTTCCAGTTGCGGCGCGGCGAGATACTCGGCTTTGCCGGTCTGGTCGGTTCCGGCCGCAGCGAGACCGTGCTGGCCATGCTGGGTGCGCATCCCGCGCTGACCTGCAAGCTGTCCATGCATGGCGTGCCGCTACGCCTGGCCGATCCGGCCGCAGCCCTGCAGGCCGGTATCGGTCTGCTGCCGGAAAGTCGCAAGGAGCAGGGACTCATCACCAGTTTCCCCATCCTGCACAACATCTCGCTGAACAACTACGGCAAGTACCGCCTGGGCGGGTTATTTCTGGATCGCCGGCGTGAAGCAGAAGCCACCCGGGCGGCCATGCAGCGGGTGCGGGTCAAGGCGACGGATGCGGCAGCGCGGGTCGATACGCTGTCCGGTGGCAACCAGCAGAAGGTGGTGATTGCGCGCTGGATCAACCACGACATGCAGGTGCTGATCTTCGACGAGCCCACGCGGGGCATCGATGTCGGCGCCAAGGCCGAAATCTACCAGCTCATGCGCCAATTCACTGCGCAAGGCCATTCCATCATCATGATCTCTTCCGAGTTGCCGGAGGTGGTCGGCATGTCCGACCGGGTGTGCGTCTTCAAGGGCGGCGGCATCGTCGCCACGCTCGAAGGCGAGGCCGTCAATGCCGAAGAGATCATGACCCATGCCACCACGGGGAGACTCCACCATGCAGCCTGACTCAAACGCAAACACAAATGCCAACGCACATGCAATCCCAAGCGATGCCACCCCTGCACGCACGCCTTCCCGGGCTCGCTGGCGCGCCCTGGCCCATTCGCCACTGGCGCTGCCGCTGGCCGGACTGGTGGTGGTGTCGCTCCTGATGGGACTGGCCTCGGACAACTTCTTCACCGTCTCCAACTGGCTCAACGTGCTGCGGCAGGTATCCATCGTCGGCATCCTGGCCGTGGGCATGAGCTTCGTGATCCTCACCGGCGGCATCGACCTGTCGGTTGGCGCGGCCATGGCCCTGGCCGGCACGCTGTCGGCCGGACTGATCGTCAACAGCGGCCTGCCCGCGCCGGCGGCCCTGCTGGCCGGGGTGGCACTGGCGGTGGGTATCGGCCTGCTCAACGGAATATTGGTGGCCTGGGGGCGCATGCCGGCCATCATCGTCACGCTGGCCACCATGGGCGTGGCGCGCGGCGTCGGGCTGATCTATTCGGGGGGCTACCCGATCTCGGGTCTGCCGGGCTGGATTGCCTGGTTCGGGGTGGGGCGGATCGGCCCGATCCCGGTGCCGGTGATCCTCATGCTGCTGGTCTATGCAGTGGCCTGGGTGCTGTTGCAACGCACGCCATTCGGGCGCCACGTCTATGCCGTCGGCGGCAACGAGATGGCGGCGCGCCTGTCGGGCGTGAAGACGGCGCGCATCAAGCTGGCGGTGTATGCGATCTCCGGTTTTACCTCGGGTCTGGCGGCCATCATCCTGACCGGGCGCCTGATGTCCGGCCAACCCAACGCCGGTGTCGGCTTCGAGCTCGATGCGATTGCCGCCGTGGTGTTGGGTGGCACCGCCATTGCCGGTGGTCGCGGGCTGGTGCTGGGGACCCTGATCGGCGCGGTGTTGCTGGGCATCCTCAACAACGGCCTGAACCTGATGGGCATCAATCCCTACCTGCAGGACATCATCCGGGGCGTGATCATCCTGCTGGCCATCTATATCGCACGGGAATGGCGCTGAGTCCTTCCATGGCTTTTTGATCCCGCTTTTGATCCCGTTTTTCTTCCCTCTCATTCAACCTAAGGAGATAGACATGACCCAATCCCTGGCTGGCAAGATCGCCGTTATCACCGGCGCGGCCTCCGGCATCGGCCTGGCCACCACCGAAAAACTGCTGGCCAACGGCGTGACCGTGGTCATGGTGGACTGGAACGCCAAGGCCCTCAACGAACTTGCCGCTCGCCTCGGTCCGCAGGCCGTCCCGCAGGTGACCAATCTGCTGGACGCCGACAGCTGCGCGGCCATGGTGCCGGAGATCCTGCAAAAGGTCGCGCACATCGACATCCTCCATTGCAATGCCGGTACCTACATCGGCGGCGACCTGGTGGATACCACCCCCGAGGCCATCGACCGCATGCTCAACCTCAACGTCAACGCGGTCATGAAGAACGTCCATGCGGTCGCGCCCCACATGATGGCCCGCAAGAGCGGCGACATCATCGTCACCTGCTCGGTGGCTGGTCACTTCCCGACCTATTGGGAGCCGGTCTATGCCGGTTCCAAGTGGGCCATTACCTGTTTCGTCCAGACCATGCGACGTCAGATGATCCCGCATGGCGTGCGGGTGGGACAGGTCTCACCGGGGCCGGTGGTCTCGGCCCTGCTGGCCGACTGGCCGGAGGAAAACCTGCGCAAGGCCAAGGAGTCCGGCAGCCTGATCGAGCCCGTCGAAGTGGCCGATGCGGTCGAGTACATGCTCACCCGCAGCCGCAATGTGACCATCCGCGATATGCTCGTTCTCCCCACCAATTTCGACCGGGTATGAACAAGGCAGGTGGTGTTCAGGTCCCGGCGGACAGAGACAGCAGCGAGAACAGCGAGGAAAGATGGAGACCTATCTGATCGGCATTGATGTCGGTACCGGCTCGGCCCGGGCCGGCGTATTTCAACCTGACGGCAGGTTGCTGGCCAGTGCCCGGCATGACATTGCGCTCTTTCGCGACGAGCGCCGGGCGCGCGTCGAACAATCCAGCGCCCAGATCTGGGAGGCGGTCTGCGAGGCCGTGCGGGCGGCGGTGGCGCGGGCCGCCATCGATCCGGCAGCGGTCAGCGGTATCGGCTTCGACGCCACCTGTTCGCTGGTGGTGCAGGGCGCCCGGGGTGGCGTGGGTGACCCCGACCATCCCGAACGCGACGTCATCGTCTGGATGGATCACCGCGCACTGGAGCAGGCGCAGCGCATCAATGCCGGCGGGCATGCGGTGCTGTCCTATGTGGGCGGCGTGATCTCGCCCGAGATGGAAACCCCCAAGCTGCTATGGCTGAAGGAACAGCTGCCCGAGGTCTATCACAGCGCCGCGCAGTTCTTCGACCTCACCGATTTCCTCACTTGGAAAGCCACTGGTTCGCTGCAGCGCTCGTCCTGTACGGTGACCTGCAAGTGGACCTATCTGGCCCATGAAGGCCGCTGGGACGCCGACTATTTCCGAAGCATCGGCCTGGGCGACCTGGCCGACGAGGGCTTTGTCCGCATCGGCCAGGAAGTGGTCTGGCCCGGTACGGCCTTGCGCGGCGGCCTCAGCGCTCAGGCTGCGCAGGCGCTGCAGTTGCGACCCGGTATCGCGGTGGCGGCGGGCTTGATCGACGCCCATGCGGGCGGCATCGGCACCGTGGCCGCCCGCGGTGGCGCCGAGGATGCGGCGGCCTGCATGGCCTATGTGTTCGGTACCTCGTCCTGCACCATGACCAGCCATGCCGAACCGGTCTTCGTCCCCGGCGTATGGGGGCCGTACTACAACGCCATGGCACCGGGCATGTGGTTGAACGAAGGCGGGCAGTCAGCCGCCGGCGCCGCCATCGACCACTTGCTGCGACTGCACCCGGCCGAGCCGCAGGCGCGCCAGCAGGCTGCCGCCGAGCAGATGGAACTGCCGCAATGGCTGGCACAGCGTGCCTTGCAGGTGGTGGCGCATCCCTCGCAGGCGGCCTGGCTGGCCGGGCAGCTCAACGTGGTGCCGGAGTTCCTGGGCAACCGCTCGCCACTGGCCGACCCGCAGGCCCGAGCGCTGTTGCTGGGCCTGGGTATGGAGCAGGACATCGACAGCCTGGTGGCGCTCTATGTGGCCGGCCTGTGCAGCCTGGGCTATGGCCTGCGACAGATCATCGAGGCCCAGGCGGCGTGTGGTTTGCGTATTGCCAGTATCTCGGTATCGGGCGGCGCCGGCACCCATGCGCTGACACGCCAGTTGCTGGCCGACACCACTGGCCTGCCGGTGGAGATCACCGCCTGTCCGGAACCGGTGCTGTTGGGATCAGCCATGCTGGCGGCAGTGGCCGCTGGCACCTATGCCGACCTGCGCCGCGCCATGTCGGCCATGTCCAGCGTCGCCGGGCGCGAGCAGGCCGCCGGTGGCGACATTGCGCGGCTGCATGCGGCGCGCTACCAGGTCTTCCTCAACAGCCAGCAACTGGCGCGCGCGTCGCGCGAAAGCCTGGCGCCGCTGCTGGCCGCGCAGGCAGGCCAGCGACATTGAACAGGAGCATGTCATGGAATTTGCAGGAACATCGGTCATCATCACCGGCGCCGGCAAGGGCATCGGCCGGGCCTGCGCGCGCCTGATGGCGCAGCGCGGCGCCGAGGTGATCGCGCTCTCGCGTACCGTCAGCGACCTGGAGAGCCTGCGCGAGGAAATCGGCTCGCGTTCGGTGCAGGTCGACCTGGCCGACCCGGCCGCGGCCCGGCATGCCATGGCGCAGGCAGGCCGCGCCGATTATCTGATCAACAGCGCCGGCATCAACATTCTGCAATCGAGTACCGAGATGAGCGACCAGGCCTATGAAGCGATCCTGGCGGTGAACCTGCGCGCTGCCCTCGTCACCTGCCAGGCCTTCGCCCGTGAGCGCATCGCCGCCGGCGGTGGTGGGGCCATCGTCAATATCACTTCGATTGCCGGCCATCGCGGCTTTGCCGAGCATCTCTGTTATGCGGCTTCCAAGGCCGGTCTGGAGGGGGCAACCCGGGTCCTGGCCAAGGAACTCGGGCCGCACGGCATCCGCGTCAATGCGGTGGCCCCCACCATTACCCTGACGGAACTGGCCGAAGCGGCCTGGAGCGATCCAGCCAAGTCGACCCCGATGATGGTGCGCCACCCAATAGGCCGCTTTGCCTCGGCCGAGGAGGTGGCGCGCAGCATCGCCATGCTGCTCTCGGGCGACGCCGCCATGTTGACGGGGGCGGTGCTGCCGGTGGATGGCGGGTTCCTGGCGGTCTAGTGGCGAATGCAGTGTCAGGGCGATACCCATGCAAATGGGGCAACCATCCGGTTGCCCCATTGTCATTTCAGCCGACAGCATCAGCGACGCTGCCGGTGTGATGTGAGATCAGCGACCGATCTGGTGGCCGATCACGCCGCCGACGGCTGCGCCACCGGCAGTGCCGATGCCGCTGCCACCGGTCAGGATGGCGCCGCCCACAGCACCGACGGTGGCGCCGATGGCGGTGTTCTTGTCTCGGGTGCTCATGTTGCTGCAGCCGGTCATGGCGGTCAGCGCAATGGCAGTAACGGAAATGGCTGCGATCTTGTGTAGAGTTTTCATGATTTTTTTCCTGATCGTGAAGGTTGGTTCCTTGTGTTGAGGGACCGGCTCGCGCATCAACTATTGCTTCGCCCGCGTCGCCGGTACTGCAATAGACCAGCTTGGGCTAGAAAAAATTCGAGCTTTCACAACTTCTCTTACAGTTGTTACATACTCGGGCCTGCCCGACATGGCGACAATTGTGCGGGCGGGCAAGAAAATTATCAAAATAGAAATACAAAAACATCCAAACCATAACGACCAGAGAGAGACCTCATGCGATTGACCTCCCGTTTGCGCCGCGCCGCCGGCCTGCTTTTCACTCACACGCTGACCATCACCCTCACCTCGGCCAGCCTGCTGCTGGGTGCCGCACCCAGCCACGCGGCCGAGCCGCCCAAGCCGGTGGAGGGCAGCTGGGTCGCCCCGAGCTTCCAGTTCCACACTGGCCAGACGCTGGAAAACCTGCGCCTGCACTACGTCACCCTGGGCGATCGCAGCAAGCCGGCGGTGCTGGTGCTGCACGGGACCTACCAGAGCGCCGGGGCCATGCTCTCCAGGGATTTCGGCGGCCAGTTGTTCGGCCCCGGCCAGCCGCTGGATGCCAGCAAGTACTTCATCATCATTCCCGATGGCATCGGCGTGGGCAAATCCACCAAGCCGTCTGACGGTCTGCGCGCTGCCTTCCCGCAATACAACTATGCCGACATGGTATTGGCGCAATACCGCATGCTGACCGAAGGCATGGGCGTGCAGCATCTGCGCCTGATCATCGGCAATTCCATGGGCGGCATGCAGACCTGGATGTGGGGCGGCAACTACCCCGGCTTTGCCGACGGCCTGGTGCCGATGGCCTCGCAGCCCACCGAGATGGCCAGCCGTAACTGGATGATGCGGCGCATGCTGGTGGAATCCATCAAGCAGGACCCGGCCTGGAACAATGGCAACTACACCACCCAGCCCCCCTCGCTGCGCCTGGCCAACAACATGTTCGTCTTTGCCACCAATGGCGGCACGCTGGCCTACCAGGCCATGGCCGGCACCCATGCACAAGCCGACAAGCTGGTCGACGAACGCCTGGCCGCGCCGGTAACGGCCGATGCCAATGACTTCATCTACCAGTGGGGTTCCTCGGCCGACTACAATGCCGCGCCCGGCCTGTCCAAGATCAAGGTGCCGGTGCTGGCCATCAACTCCGCCGACGACGAGCGCAACCCGCCCGAGACCGGCATCATGCAGGCGGCTCTGAAGGAAGTGCCGAGCGCGCAGTTGCTGCTGATCCCGGCCAGCGCCGAGACCCGTGGCCATGGCACCACCGGCATGGCGAAGTTCTACGCGCGCGAACTGGAACAGTTCATCCAGGCCTTGCCGCAGCGTTGACGGCCGCCTCGGCCTTGTATTCGGCGGACGGCTTCCAGCTGGCACCATGCAACTGGAAGCCGCTCTTGCCGCTGCTCTTGACGTGATACATGGCGGCATCGGCCTGCTCCAGCAGCAGCGACAGGTCGCTGCCGTGGCTGGGATAAAGACTGATGCCGATACTGGCCCCCAGTACGAACTGCTGATCGCCCACCTCGATGGGCGCGGCCAGCCTGGCCAGCAGTTTGCGGGCGATTTCGGGGGCCTGTTCCTGATGCTCCAGCTGGGTGGCGATGACGGTAAATTCATCGCCCCCCAGGCGGGCACAGATGTCGGTACTGCGCACTGCTTCCTTCAGGCGCTGGGCCACACACACGAGCACCTTGTCCCCCACGGCGTGCCCAGCCTTGTCGTTGACCGGCTTGAAGTTGTCCAGATCGATGTAGTACACCGCCACCAGATGGTGGGGGCGGGTGGCCAGTAACAGCGCCTGATCGAACAGCTTGTTCATGAAATGCTTGTTGTAGAGCCCGGTCAACGGGTCCTTGAAGGCCATCGTCAGGGCCTTGGCCTCGGCGCTCAGTAGCCGCCGCTGGAACAGTGAGAGGATGGCTGCCAGCAGGCTCATGTACTGCAATGCCGCCAATGCCGTCCCCAGCACGAAGCCATGGTCCAGCCAGCTTGGATAGAGCGCGCCGATCGGCCCGCCACATGCCCAGTGCAGCAGCAGGGCGCCGAAGGCGGCGGCCATGACACGGCGGATCAGGGGCAGGCAATCCAGCTCGGTCCTGACGATGAACCACAGCACATAGCCCAGGATGAAGACGTTGAAGGCGGCATAGACGGGGCTGCGGATCAGCGGCACCGGCAGCCCGCTCCAGGAGGTCAGCAACCACAGCATGGTCGTACCGCTGACCAGCGCCACCAGCCAGGGATGGATGCCGACCTTGAAGAAGCGTGCAAAGCCCACCGCCATGAAACTCTTTTCCAGGATCGTGAAACTGCCATAGACCACATTGGACAGGGCGGGATCTTTCAGCGGGGCCAGGAACAGGAAACTCAGGCGCGCCACCAGCGCACAGCCGATGGCTGCGGCCCACCAGCGAGCGCCGGGATTGGTGCGTGGAATCCTTGATGCCAGCAGGAACAGGGCGATGAAGACGCAATACACCCCGGCCCCGAACGCGTGCACGATCTCATGTTGCATGGCGCCCCCTTGCGCTTGGCTCTTTGCTTCGTCCAGCCATCGTCGAGCAGTCGCTGCTCCCCCGGCAGCCATCATAGCCAAGGGGGATGGAGGCGTACAAGGGGGCGGACACGATTGGCCGGCAGCATCCCGCCGGGCAATATTGTCCCGGGGAAAAACGCTTGAGTACGCGCCGCAGCCAGCGCCGGCGGGGAGCTTCAGCCCAGCCGGGCCTGGCTGGGCGGGTGACCGATGATGCGCTTGAAGGCGCGGCTGAAGGAGGCTTCCGAATCGTAGCCGAGGCGCTCGGCCACCACCGCCACCCGCAGCCCGTCGCGGGCGATCCAGTGGCGTGCCTGGAACATCTTCACCCGGGCCACGTACTTGGCCGGGGTCTCGCCCACCGCGCTGGAAAACTTCTCGATGAAGCTCGATCGCGAGGCCCCCATCAGCGAGGCCAGTTCGGCCACCGACCAGTCACGCTCCGGGTGCTGGTGCACCGCCGCCAGTACGCGCCCGATCTGCGGGCAGCGCACCGCCGCGATCCAGCCGCTGGCATCGGTGCAGGCGCATTCCACCCAGCCGCGGATGATGCTGGCCGCCAGCACATCGGCCAGGCGTGCCAGGATGCCGCAGGCGCCGATGCGGTTGAGCACCACCTCGCGCTCCATCGCATCGAGAAGCGCCAGCACCGCCGGGTCGCGCTGGGCCAGGTCGCAGGCGCGCATGGCCTCCGGCATCATCATCAACAGCGGGTGCAGCGGATCGAGATTGAAGCGCAGCGTGCCGGAAAACAGCACATGCGAGGGCGCCGCCGTGACGGCTTCGGCACTGGCCCGGTCTACCTCCGCCAGGCCTGGCGCGCGGTCGTCCACCAGAAACAGGTTCTCCGCCAGCGCCTTGCGCGCCAGCTTGCCGATCTCCACCGTCGGCAACCCCGGCGAACTGGCCAGGGCATGCAGCGAACCCCGTGGCAGCAATACCGCATCACCGGCATTGAGCTGCAGCCAGTCATCCTGGCCGACCTGCATCCAGCAACTGCCCTGGGCGACGAAATGGAAAGTCGCCTCACGTCGCGCCGGAAAGGCCACGGCCCACGGCTCATGCAGCACATAGCGTGCATATTCCACGCCATCCAGCCGCAGGCCCAGCAGGATTTCGGTCAGCGCATCGCCTGGATCAGCCTGATGGGGCTGGCGCACGGCAGGCGCGGGACGGAACCCGGCAGTGGTCTCGGGGATATCGGACAAGTTTGGACGAATAGTCATCTTATTGCGAAATATCGGCATGGAAAGTCCAGGTATTTAACCATAAACTTCGCTTCCCTGTGATAAGAAAGGTATTTCCATGTCCAACCCCGGCACCCTCGAGGCCCCGCTGACCCAGACGTCGGCCCCGGCTCGCCCAGCTTCCTCTCCTGCCCACGAAGCAGGGCAGGAGGCCCCCGCCAACTGGGCCGGCATTGCCAGCCTGGCGCTCGGCGTCTTCAGCCTGGTCACCGCCGAATTCCTGCCGGCCAGCCTGCTGACAGCCATCGCCACCGACCTGCATGTCTCCGACGGCGCCGCTGGCCAGGCCGTCACCGCCACTGCCATCGTCGGCGCCGTGGCCGCACCCAGCATCCCGCTGCTGACCCGCAATATCGACCGCAAGCGCGTGGTGCTGATGCTCTCGCTCCTGCTGCTGATCTCCAACATCCTGGCCGTGACTGCACCCAGCCTGCCGGTGCTGCTGGTGGCGCGGGTCCTGCTGGGGGTAGCGCTGGGCGGCTTCTGGTCGATGGCGGCGGCCCTGGCCATGCGCCTGGTGCCGGAGCGCCTCTTCGCACGCGCCATGTCGCTGATCTTGACCGGGGTCTCGGTGGCGACCGTCTGCGCCGCTCCCATCGGCGCCTACATGGGCAATCTGTGGGGCTGGCGCAGCGCCTTCGTGGCCGCTGGCGTGGTCAGCCTGGTGGCCATCGCGATCCAGTGGATCGCCATTCCCCGGCTGCCGCCCAAGGATCACCCCAGCCTCAAGGTCTTGTCCGAACTGCTGGGCCGCACCGATGTGCGGGTGGCCTTGCTGGCGGTACTGCTGGTGGTGTCGGGGCATTTTGCCGGCTTCACCTATATCCGCCCGCTGATGGAGCAGATCACCCACATGTCGGTGGCCACCATCTCGGCGGTGTTGCTGGGCTATGGCGTGGGCGGCTTCTTCGGTAACTTCGCCGGCGGCTTCATCGCCGAGCGCAGCGAGCGCTATGCCATCGTGGCCGGCGGCACCCTGATTGCGCTGCTGGCGGCGTCCCTGTGGGTGGCCGGCAGCTCGCCGATGGTGGCAGCCATCGCCATCACGCTGTGGGGCTTTGCCTTTGGCGCTTTCCCGGTCGGCTTCCAGACCTGGATCGTGCGGGCCGCTCCGGACCATGCCGAAGGTGCTGGTGGCCTGCTGGTAGCGGCCTTCCAGGTCGCCATCGCCAGCGGCGCCATCGGTGGTGGCGTGCTGGTGGATCATGTCGGCGCCCTGGGTGGGCCGATCTTCGCGGTGGTCACCATCACCCTGGGTACGCTGCTGACCCTGCGCTACGGCCCCCGCGGCGGCGGCGCGGCGGTGGCCGGCAACGCCCACTTCTGAGCTGGTAGTGAGGCCGATCCAGCTGCCTGATCGTCCTCATTGGTTGTCCTCCCGCTTCCGGTGGCCTCTGGCACCGGAAGCGGCACCCCTCCCGGCATTATTCCTCCCCATGCAATAAAGAAGTGCTCACGGCACGGATTCTCTTCATCCGCGCTTGGCCCCACACTGGCTTCACGGTTCAGGAACAAGTCCTGACCGACTTAACCCACCAGGAGCCACCCTATGAAGATCCATCACCACCCCATGTCCGGCCACGCCCACCGCGCCGTCCTGTTCGCCTCCCTGCTCGGCCTGGATGCCGAACTGATCGAAGTCGACCTGATGGCCGGCGCCCACCGCCAGCCGGCCTTCCTCGCCCTCAACCCTTTCGGTCAGGTCCCGGTGCTGGAAGATGAAGGTGTGGTCATCGCCGACTCCAACGCCATCCTGGTCTACCTGGCCAAGAAAGCCGGTCGCAGCGACTGGCTGCCGGAAGACGCGCAGGGCGCAGCGGCTGTGCAGCGCTGGTTGTCGGTGGCGGCCGGCGAACTGGCCTACGGCCCGGCGGCGGCGCGACTGGTGACGGTATTCGGTGCCACCTTCAATGCCGAGGAAGTGATCAAGCGCGCCCACGTCCTGCTCAACCGCATGGAACAGCACCTGGGCCAGCGCACCTGGCTGGCAGCCGAGCATCCCACCGTTGCCGACGTGGCCGTCTACAGCTACCTGGCCCGCGCCCCGGAAGGCAATGTCGACCTGAGCGGTTACCCGGCAGTGACCGCTTTCCTGGCGCGCATCGAAGCCTTGCCTGGTTTCGTGCCGTTCATCCAGACCCCGGCCGGCCTGACCGCCAAGGCCTGAACGTCCAGTCCACCGATCAGCCGACCACCCACCATCCATCAGATTCAGCGAGGCCAGACATGAAGACTCCTTCCAACGCATCGACCTGGCATGCCGGCGAAAAGCTGCTCCAGCAAAAGCTGGGCGTGGCCGACAAGATGGAAGCGGTGGGGCGTCGCGTGGTGCGCGACTTCATGCCCGACCAGCATCGCGCCTTCTACGCCCAGTTGCCCTTCATCGTGCTGGGTAGCGTGGACGCCGAAGGCGATGCCTGGGCCACCTTCCTGGAAGGCCGGCCCGGCTTCATGGAGTCGCCTTCGCCCACGGTGCTGGACATCCGGGCCCGCCCCTCGGCCCAGGACCCGGCAGCGGCCGGCATGGTCGCCGGTGCGCCAGTGGGTTTGCTGGGGATGGAACTGCATACCCGTCGCCGCAACCGCATGAATGGCGTGCTCACGCCGCTGGCCGATGGCTGGCGGGTGGAGGTGGACCAGAGTTTCGGCAACTGCCCCCGCTACATCCAGCTGCGCGATTTTTCCTTCGAGCGCGAACCGCAAGCGGCCCACGTCGACCAGGTCGAGCCGATGACCAGCCTCGACGCTGCAGCCCGCACGCTGATCGGCCAGGCCGACACCTTCTTCGTGGCCTCCTATGTCGATCTGGAAGATGCTCGCCAGGTCGATGTCTCGCATCGCGGCGGCAAGGCCGGTTTCGTCCGGGTGAACCAGGACGGCTCGCTGACCGTGCCGGACTTCGACGGCAACCTGTTCTTTTCCACACTCGGCAACATCGTCCTCAATGGCCGGGCCGGCCTGATGTTCGTCGATTTCGACAAAGGCGACGTCCTGCAGATGACCGGCGAGGCCGAGCTGATCCTGGAGTCGCCCGAGATTGCCGCCTTCCAGGGCGCCGAACGGCTGTGGACCTTCCGCCCGCGCAAGATCGTGCGTCGGCCCGGCGCGCTGGCCCTGCGCTGGCGCTTCCAGCAAGACGCCTGGTCGCCGAATTCGCTCATGACGGGCGACTGGCAGCAGACCGGCCAACGCCTGCTGGCCCAGGAGCAGGGCAGCCGCTGGCGCAGGCTCAAGGTCGCCCGCGTGGTGCAGGAGAGCGATTCCATCCGCTCCTTCCACCTGCAGCCTGATGACGGTGCCGGCCTGCTGCCGGCGCTGCCCGGACAGCACCTGCCGATCCGCGTGCAGACCGCTGGCAGCGACAAGCCGCTGATCCGCACCTATACCTTGTCCTCGGCACCGTCGGATGCGCATTACCGCATCAGCGTCAAGCGTGATGGCCAGGTATCCCAGCATCTTCATGCGCAATTGCAGGAAGGTGACCATATTGAAGTGCGGGCGCCGGCCGGCGATTTCATGCTGGATGAAACATCCTCCCGGCCGGTGGTCCTGTTGGCCGGTGGCGTGGGCATCACGCCCATGATCGCGATGCTGCGTCACATGGTGTATGAAGGTTTGCGCACGCAGCGCATGCGCCCGGCCACACTGTTCTACGCTGCACGCAGCAAAAATGAGCGCGCATTCGACGCCGAACTGGCGCAACTGGTGGCCGCCGGCAAGGGGGCCATCAAGGTGGTGCGCGTGCTGGGCGACACCACCGATGCCATCGAAGGCCGCGACTTCGATGCCGCCGGCCGCATCGACATGACCTTGCTGGCACGCTCGCTGTCCTTCGGTGATTACGAGTTCTACCTGTGCGGGCCGTCACCGTTCATGCAATCGCTCTACGACGGCCTGCGCGGCTATGGCATCGGCGATGAACGCATCCATGCCGAAGCCTTCGGCCCGGCATCGCTCACCCGCACCGGCGCTGCCACCGAGACGGCACAAGCCTCACAGGCAGCACAAGCCGCACCCGCCCCGGTACCGGTTGCCACCGAAGCGGTGCCGGTGTTCTTCATGGACAGCCTCAAGGAAGCGCGCTGGACGCCCGGCACCGGCAGCCTGCTGGAACTGGCCGAGGCCCGCGGCCTGGAGCCCGAATTCAGTTGCCGCGAAGGCCACTGCGGCACCTGCCGCACCCGCCTGCTGGCCGGCGCCGTCACCTACCCGACGCCGCCCCAGGCCAAGGTCGGCGAGGGTGAAGTGCTGCTGTGCTGCGCCGTTCCCGCGCAGCCGGCCGAGCCGGGAAGTGGCCGCATCGAACTGGCGCTGTAGGCGGGATCGTGCGCGCCATCCGGGTTGCCTCTGGCCCGACGGAAGCAGGCATAATGCGAGCTTCTTCGATACCCAGGGAAGGGAAGCACATGGACCGTTGGCTGGCGATGCGCATCTTCGTACAAGTCGCGGAAACGGCCAGTTTCGCCAAGGCTGCGCGACAGATGCAATTGAGCGCCCCGGTGGTGACCCGTACCGTGGCGGCGCTGGAAGAACTGGTCGGCGGTCGCCTGCTGATCCGCACCACCCGCTCGGTGAAGACCACCGAAGCCGGCGCGCGCTACCTGGAAGACTGCCGCCGCATCCTGGGCGAGATCGCCGAAGCCGAGGCTGCCGCCGCCGGCCACCATGCCAGGCCCGCCGGCACGCTGGCGGTGACCGCTTCCTTCATGTTCGGGCAGATGCATGTGCTGCCCATCGTCACCGAATACCTGGATCTCTATCCCGACATGCGGGCGCGCACCTTCTTCATCGACCGCCCCGTCAACATCGTCGATGAAGGCATGGACGTGGCCATCCGCATCGGCCATCTGCCCGATTCGGGCTTTACGGCCATCCAGGTGGGATCGGTCAGCCAGGTGATCTGCGCCGCGCCGGATTACCTGCGCCAGCACGGCACACCTGCCTCGCCTACCGATCTCAAGCAGCATCGTATCGTCACCTCCACCAGCGCCTGGGCCTCGCCGGAATGGCGCTTCGCCGACGGCCAGCGCGTGCTGATCGACGCCGTCCTGCAGACCAACACCAACGAAGCCGCCATCAGCACCGCCCGCAAGGGCTGGGCACTGACCCGGGTGCTGGCCTACCAGGTCGCGGCCGATCTGAAGGAAGGCCGCTTGCAGCGCGTGCTGCGCGAATTCGAAGAGCCACCCCTGCCGATCCACGTGCTCTACCCGGAAGGACGGCACTCACCGGCCAAGGTGCGGGCTTTCATCGACCTGGCGGTGGCGCGCTTGCGGGGCAATCCGCTGTTCAGCTAGCTTGCCGTCCTGGCCTCCAGCGGCACCCGCTGCAGGAACCTCTCAAACGAGGCCAGGAAAGCCTGCTCCGGCGCCGACAGCTTGCGCTGCCCATGCCAGGTCAGGAAGACATCGATCTCGGCCACCGGCCCGTCCAGCGGGAGCACCTTCAACTGGCCCTCGGCCACATCCTGGCCGATCAGGTGCTCGGGCAGGAAACTCAGGCCCACGCCGGCCACCACCATGCGGCGGATTTCCTCCACATGCGGTGAGGTGCCGGCAATATGGCCGGTGAAGCCCTGCTGGTCGCGGAAGACGGTCAACGGGGACAGCGTGTCGCCCAACTGGTCGCTGGCGAAGCAGACGAAATTCTGCACCAGCAGTTCGGCCATGCTGACGCTGCGCTGGGCGAACAGGGGATGATGGCGTCCGCACACCAGCACATAGCGATGCCGCAGGAAGAGGCGCCGCTCCAGCTTTTCCACCGGCTTGCGGCACAGGCACAGGCCCAGGCCGCTGCTGCCCTTGGCCAGGGTGTCGAGAATGGCGGCACTCTGCATGACATCGATACGGAACTCCACACGCGGATAGCGACGATGGAAGCGCGCCAGGAAATCGTCATACGCCGCGCTCTGTACCCGGCTCATCAGCAACAGCCGCAGACTGCCCGCCACGTCCTCGCCGGCATGGCCGGCGGCGCCATCGATGCGCGCCACCATGCCATACATCTCCCGCGCCACGGCATAGATTTCCTCGCCCAGTGGCGTGAGGCGGAATTCACCATGGCGGCGGTGCAGCAGCACGCCGCCCAGGGTCTCTTCCAGTCGCCGCAGGGCCTGGCTGACTGCAGGCTGGCTCAGGCACAGGGTCTCGGCGGCGCGCCCCACGCCCCGCTCCTGGACCACGAACATGAAGGTGCGCAAGAGGTTCCAGTCCATGCGTTCCGAGGACAGCGGCGGCAGGAGAGGGCGGGGGCTGGCGGGGGCGTGGCTCATGGGGGCTCTGGCGTTGGGGGCTGGGGCGCGGCAATGGCGATTCAGGGATGCTCCAGTCCGGCGAAGAATCGCGCGGCATTGTCCTGCAATCCGGCAATATGGTAACCGCCTTCCTGCACTACCAGCGTGGGCAGTCCCAGCGCGCCCACCGCGCGCCCCAGCCGTTCGAAGCCGGCCGCGCTCACACCGACCACGGCCTGGGGGTCCTTCTCGAAGATGTCGAAGCCCAGGCTCAGCACCAGCACCTCCGGCTGATACAGGGTGATGGCGCGGCAGGCCTGCTGCAGCCGGTCGAAGAAGACCGCCTCCGGCGAGCCATGGGGCATGGGCAGATTGAGGTTGTAACCCAGGCCTTCGCCCTGGCCGCGCTCTTCCTCGAAGCCGGCCACCACCGGATAGAAATTCACCGGATCACCGTGGATGGAGACATACATCACGTCACGCCTGGCATAGAAGATTTCCTGGATGCCCTGGCCGTGGTGCATGTCGGTATCCAGCACCAGCACCCGCCGATGACGTTCGCTCAGCATCTGCGCGGCGATGGCGGCATTGTTGAGATAGCAGAAGCCACCGGCCGCATCGCGCCGCGCATGGTGGCCGGGCGGGCGGCACAGCGCATAGGCACGCCGCTCGCCGGCCAGCAGCGCCTGTGCGCCGGCGATGGCGCATTGCGCCGACCAGTAGGCCGCATGCCAGGTCTGCGGCCCCACCGGGCAGCTGCCATCGGCCAGGTAACGCGCCGCCTTGGCCAGTACGCCGCGCAGGGGATTGGGCTCGCGCACGAAAATGTTGGAGACCACTTCATCGCCCCAGTCGTCGGGCAAGGCCATCCATTGCGCATGGGCCTCCTGCAGGAATTGCAGATAATCCAGCGCATGCACCGCACCGATGGCGGCCGCCCCGGCATCCGGTGGCGCCTGTACTGCAAAGCCCAGGCGGGTGGCCAGCGCGGCCAGTTCGTCCAGCCGTTGCGGTACCTCCTGCGGCACGCGCATCTTGCCGCGCGAGTAATAGCTCTGGGGGTGATGCAGTTTCTGGTCGGGGTGGTAGAAGGTCTTCATCAGCTCTCCTGCGCCTGCAGACCGCGTTCCGGGGCGGCATGGTGCGCACGGCCCAGGCGTTGCACGCACAGCAGCGACAGCAGCGAGATACCGGAGAACAGCAGGGCCAGCGGCCACCACTGGCCCTGGAATTTTTCCGCGAGAACGGTGCCCAGCAAGGGTGTCAGTCCGCCGAAGATGGCGCCCGAAACCTGATAGGCCATGGAAATGCCGGTATAGCGGATGCGGGTCGGGAAGGCCTCGCTGACGAAGCCGGCGATGACCGCATAGTAGGCGCCGATGAAGAGCACCGCGATCGCCACGCCCAGTGTCACGCTGGCCAGCGAACCCTGGTCCACCAGCGAGAACATGGCATAGGGCGAGACCACCGACAGCGCCGACATCGCCACCAGGAAACGATGATTGCCGATACCGCGTGCCAGGTGCGCCGCCAGCGGCGTGATGAAGAACTGCATCACCGACACCACCAGCAAGCCATTCAACACCAGCGCCCGCTGCAGGTGCAGGTATTGCGTGGTGTACACCAGCATGAAGGTATTGGTGAAGTAGAAGCCGGCGATGCCCAGCACATTGGCACCGATGGCCAGCGCCAGCAGGCCGGGCGCGCCCCGCAGTACCTCGGTCAGCGGCGCGCGCTCGGCGCGGGTGGCGGGTGCCGTGGCGCGGCGCTGCTGTTCGGCCAGGAAGTCGGGCGACTCCTGCACCGACAGCCGGATCGCGAATCCCACTGCCAGCAGCAGGGCGCTCACCAGGAAGGGAACGCGCCAGCCCCAGTCGAGGAAGACCGCATTGTCCTGGCTGCTGACCAGCTTGAACATGAGCGTGGCCAGGATCAGCCCGGCGGGGCTGCCCAGTTGCGCGAACGAGGCGAGGAAGGTGCGCCGGCTGCGATCCGGCGAATGTTCGGCCGCCATCAGCACGGCCCCGCCCCATTCGCCGCCGACTGCTATGCCCTGGATCAGGCGCAGCAGCACCAGTGCTACCGGCGCCCAGATGCCGATGCTGGCATAGGTCGGCAGCAGCCCGATCAGGATCGTCACCGAGCCCATCATCAGCAGCGTGATCACCAGTGATTTCTTGCGACCGACGCGGTCGCCGATGTAGCCGAAGATCGCCCCGCCCAGCGGTCGCGCCAGGAAGCCGACGGCGAAGGTGCCAAAGGAGGCCAGCGTGCCGTAGAAGCCATTGGTGGTCGGGAAGAACAGCTTGCCGAATACCAGGGCCGAGGCCATGGCGTAGATGTAGAAGTCATACCATTCGATCATGGTGCCGACGAAGGCAGCCAGTGAGGCGCGAACCGGCTGGTGCCGGGGTGGGGCGGTGTGCATGGTCCAGTCTCCCGTGGTGGGTGTTGAGGTAAGGGGAACTGGAGTTATACGATTGCCGCGTTCATAAGAAAAATTAGCTTTTTGAATCTTTCACATTCGGTTTTCTTATCTATGTGCTAGGCGTGTGAACCTTCTTCGCCGCAGGCAATAGCTTCTGATTAAAAATAGTTCGTGGGACCCATCGTTTTGTTTCATGATGACGGCCACACCCATTTAACCGGAGGTCGCGCATGCGAGCCACGCAAGTCTCCAAGATGGAGTTCAAGGCCAAGGCGGTAGAGTATTTCCGACAGGTAGAAACTTTGGGCGGGAGTATCGTCATTACCGATAACGGTAAGCCGACGCTTGAGGTACTGCCTTTTCGCGGCGCTGGGCGCAAGCCGCTGGACATTCTGGCAGGCTCGGTGCTGCGCTATGAGGACCCAACACGCCAAGTGGATGTTGAGTGGTGAGGGAACGGTAACTCAAATGATGGGGGCAGGCGCCAAGCGATCCGCGCCTACTTCCCCGTCAAGGCCCTCTGGTAATCCGGTAATCCGACCGCCGCAGCGGTCGGCTGATCATGGCAGATCAGTTCAGTATCGTGCAGATCAGATGCCCCCCATGCACAGATACTTCACCACCAGATAATCATCGATACCATAGTGGGACCCTTCGCGGCCCAGGCCGGATTGCTTGACGCCGCCGAAGGGAGCGACCTCATTGGAGATGAGCCCGGTATTGATGCCCACCATGCCCGATTCCAGGCCTTCGGCCACGCGCCAGATGCGGCCGATGTCACGTGAATAGAAATAGCTGGCCAGGCCGAATTCGGTGTCGTTGGCCAGGACCACGGCTTCGTCGTCGGTCTTGAAGCGGAACAGCGGGGCCATGGGGCCGAAGGTCTCTTCGCGAGCGACCTGCATGGCCGGGGTGACGTCGGCCAGCACGGTGGGCTCGAAGAAGCCATGGCCCAGCGCGTGGCGCTTGCCGCCCAGCAGTACGCGGGCGCCCTTGGCGACGGCGTCGGCAACGTGCTGTTCGACCTTCTTGACGGCCTGTTCGTTGATCAGCGGGCCCTGGTTCACGCCGTTCTCCATGCCATCACCCACCTTCAGCTTCCTGACCGCTTCCACCAGCTTGGTGGCGAAGGCATCGTACACGCCGTCTTGCACGTAGATGCGGTTGGCGCATACGCAGGTCTGGCCGGCATTGCGGTACTTGGAGGCGATGGCGCCTTCGACGGCGGCATCCAGGTCGGCATCGTCGAAGACGATGAAGGGGGCGTTGCCACCCAGTTCCAGCGAGAGCTTCTTGATGCTTGATGCGCTCTGCTGCATCAGCAGCTTGCCCACGCCGGTGGAGCCGGTGAAGCTGATCTTGCGCACGATAGGGTTGGAGGTCATTTCTCCGCCGATTTCCTTGGCCGCGCCGGTGACGACGCTGAACACGCCCGCCGGCACACCGGCGCGCTCGGCCAGGACCGCCAGCGCCAGGGCCGAGAAGGGGGTGGCTTCGGCCGGCTTCAAGACCATCGGGCAGCCGGCGGCCAGTGCCGGGCCGGCCTTGCGGGTGATCATTGCCGCCGGGAAGTTCCACGGGGTGATCGCCGCGCATACGCCGATGGCTTCCTTGATCACGACGATACGGCTGTTCGGGGAGGGCGAGGGGATGGTGTCGCCGTAGGTGCGCTTGCCTTCTTCGGCAAACCACTCGATGAAGGAGGCGGCGTAGCCGATTTCGCCGCGTGCCTCGGCCAGCGGCTTGCCTTGCTCGGCGGTCATGATCAGGGCCAGGTCGTCGGCGTTGGCCATCATCAGTTCATACCAGCGGCGCAGGATGACGCTGCGTTCCTTGGCAGTCTTCTTCTTCCAGGCCGGCCAGGCAGCGTTGGCGGCGTCGATGGCGCGGCGCGTCTCGGTTGCGCCCATCATCGGCACATGGCCCAGCAGGGTGCCGTTGGCGGGGTTGTGAACCTCATGGGTGGCGCCGCTGTCGGCGTCGCACCAGGCGCCGTTGACATAGGCTTGCTGGCGCAGCAGGGAAGGGTCTTTGAGTTGTTGCAGCATGTCGGGTCTCCGTTGGGTTTCCATGTGGGTATCCGGATGGGCGCAGCGTCAGAAGCGGGCTGCGGCCTTGTTGCGCCCGCGCAGCCATTCCAGGGCCAGCAGCAGGCAGGTCGAAAACAGGATCAGGATCGTCGCCAGCGCGGCGATGGTCGGGCTGATGTTGTCCTTGATGCCGGCAAACATCTGGCGCGGCAGCGTGGCCTGTTCGGGGCCGGCTACGAACAGGGTAAGAACCACTTCATCGAAGGAAGTTGCAAAGGCGAACAGGGCGCCCGAGATCAGGCCCGGGGCGATCACCGGCAGGGTGATGCGGAAGAAGGTGCGCAAGGGGCTGGCGCCCAGGCTCAGGCTGGCGCGCACCAGGTTGTGGTTGAAGCCCTGCAGGGTCGCCAGCACGGTGGTCACCACGAAGGGCGCGCCCAGTGCAGCGTGCGCCAGGATCAGGCCGAGATAGCTGTCGGCCAGGCCGATGCGGGCAAAGAAGAGGTACACCCCCACGCCCACGACCACCACCGGCACGATCATGGGCGAAATCAGGATCGCCATCAGGATGCCCTTGCCCCGGAAGTCGGCCTTGTTCAGGCCGACCGCAGCCAGCGTGCCCAGCACGGTGGCGATGACGGTGGCGGCCGGGGCGACGATGAAGCTGTTCCTGGCGGCACGGATCCAGTCGTCCGAGGTGAACAGGTTCTCATACCAGCGTAGCGAGAACCCCTTGATGGGATACATCAGGAAGCTGCTGTCGGAAAACGACAGCGGGATCATCACCAGAATGGGCAGCACCAGGAACAGCAACACCAGCAGGTTGAAGCTGCGCGAGGCAAAGTACCAGACCCGTTCGACGAGCGAGGTATAGGGTGGAAAGAGAGGCGGTTTGTTCATGGCGGGTTTCCTGGATTCATCGATGGCAGCGCGGCAGTCGGTCGGTGCAAGCTCATCCGATGCCAACGTCCACCTTGGCGAAGCGGCGGTAGACGCTGTACAGCACCAGGGTTGCGGCCAGCAGCAGGGCGCCCAGCGCGCAGGCCATGCCCCAGTTGATGGTGGTATTGATGAAGTAGGCGATGAAGTAGCTCACCATCTGTTCGTTGGGGCCGCCCAGCAGGGCCGGAGTGATGTAGTAGCCACCAGCCATGATGAACACCAGCAGCACGCCCGCGCCCACGCCCGGATAGGTCTGCGGCACATAGACGCGCCAGAATGCGGCGAACGGGTGACTACCCAGCGACACGGCCGCCTTCAGGTAGGTCGGCGGCACCGACTTCATGACGCTGTAGAGCGGCAGGATCATGAAGGGCAGGAGGATGTGGGTCATCGAGATATACACGCCTACCCGGTTGAATACCAGTTCCAGCGGCGACTGCGTCAGGCCGGCCAGCATCAGGGCCTTGTTGACCAGGCCTTCCGACTGCAGCAGCACGATCCAGGCCGCCACGCGCACCAGGATCGAGGTCCAGAAGGGGATCAGCACCAGGATCATCAGCAGGTTGGCGCGGCGCTCCGACATGGTGGACAGCCAGTAGGCCAGCGGATAGGCCAGCAGCAGCGTGATCAGAGTGACCACCGCGCTCATCCATAGGGTGCGGCCGAAGATGGTGCGGTAGATGGCTGATTCGGGCGCGGCAGCTTCGATGTCGCCGAAGACGTTCTGGCGCAGGTCCAGCGAGGCCAGCAGGTAATAGGGTGAATAGACCGAGCCGTTCTGGGCGATCACGCGCCAGATGTCCGGTTGGCCCCAGAGCGGATTGAGGGCGATGATGGCCTCGCGCGCGGCGGCCGGCGCCAGCGGCTTGCCGTCGGCGTCGCGCAGCGGCATGGCGCGGGTGGTACCCATCACCAGCGAGCGCGAGCCGGCGATTTCGATATTGAGACGGCGCGCCAGGTTGCCGGCGGTGGTCTCTTCCTTGGCGCGGGCCAAGTCTTCGGCCAGGGCGGCGTAAGCCTGGTCGGGCAGGGCGGCCTTGCGGTCCCAGCGCGACAGTACGGCCACCGTCTGCGGCAGGGTAGCGGCGACTTCGGGATTTTCCACGGCGCGCTGCAGCAGCGCCACGATGGGGGCCACGAAGGTCAGCAGCAGGAAGATCGCCAGCGGGGCGATCAGTGCCAGCGCACCCAGTCGCTTGCGGGTCTGGGCGGCGTGCAGTTCACGCTTGAGTTGCTGCGGGTCGGGTTCGGCCAGGGGCATGGCGGCGGCGGTGCGGGTGGCGATGGTGGTCATGTCTCGGTAATCCGGTGGCAGCAGTTTCAACACAACAGTTCTTGGAAATCAGCGCGCCGTTGCGGGACGCATGCAACTGCTGCTGCAATACCCGCTCCCGTTCGGACTGAGTAGGCCCAGCAAGGGCCGTATCGAAGGCGCACAGAGGTGGGTGCCTTCGATACGCGGCTACGCCGCTACTCAGGACGAACGGGAGTGGGAGCGCGCAGCTGCATGGGGCCTGTTACTTCGCGATCCAGGCGGCGAAGCGTTGCTCCAGCTCTTCGCCGTGGTCGGTCCAGAACTGCAGGCTCAGTTGCACGGCGTCCTTGGCATTGGCCGGCGAGGTCGGCAGGTTGCCCAGGGTCTTGGCGTCCAGCAGCTTCAGGGCGCCCTTGTTGACGGGGCCATAGGCGATGTTGTTGGCATAGACCTTCTGGTTCTCAGGCTGGCTGGCGAAACTGATGAACTTCTCGGCCAGGGCCTTGTTCGGCGAACCCTTGGGGATCACCCAGTAGTCCAGGGTATAGACGCTGCCGGTCCAGACCACCTTGAGGTTCTTGCCTTCGCGCTGGGCAGCATCGATACGGCCGTTGTAGGCGTTGGCCATGACCACGTCACCCGAGGCCAGGAACTGTGCCGGCAGGGCGCCCGCGTCCCACCACTGGATGTTGGGTTTCAGCTGGTCCAGTTTCTTGAAGGCGCGATCCACGCCTTCCTTGGTGGCCAGCACCTTGTAGACGTCCTTGGTCGGCACGCCGTCGGCCATCAGGGCGAACTCCAGGTTGTACTGGGCGCTCTTCTTCATGCCACGCTTGCCGGGGTATTTCTTGGTGTCCCAGAAATCGGCCCAGCCGGTCGGTGCGGTCTTGAGCTTGTCGGCGTTGTAGGCCAGCACGGTGGACCAGACGAAGGCGCCCATGCCGCATTCGCTGACGGTGGCTTCGGGGATGTAGTCGTCCTTCTTGATGGTCTTGGCCAGGTCCAGTTTTTCGATCAGGCCATCGTCACAGGCGCGGTTCAGGTCGCCGCCATCGATTTCCACCACGTCCCAGCTGACCTTCTTGGTTTCGACCATGGCCTTGACCTTGGCCAGTTCGCCGTTGAATTCGGCGGTCACGACCTTGGTGCCGGTGCTCTTCTGGAAGGGTTCGACGTAGGCGACCTTCTGCGCGTTGCCATTGGCGCCGCCGAAGTTGACCAGGGTCAGTTCAGCGGCAGAGGCCGCGCCGGAAAGCAGCAGGCCCAGGGCGAGCGGGGACAGCAGGGCGGGTGTCAGGCGTTTCATTGTTGTTCCTCGTTGGTTATCGTGCTTGTTGACTGTGTGACGTTGTTGCGCTGGATCGGACTTCATGGGCAATCTGCGTTGCCTGGAAAACTAACAAATGGAACTGCAACATCAAGGTACGGCGAAACAAAAAACTAAGTAAACGGGAAGAAATCGGGGAAGTCAGAGGAAGCAGCGCAGGCGATCCTGCGCGATATGCAGCACCACGCTGCTGCCCTCGGTCAAGCCGGCCAGCGCCGGGTCGGACAGGGAGAGCTTGACGAAGCAATCTTCCTGCTCCGTGACGGTGCACCGTACGCGCACGTGATCGCCGAAATAGATCAGGCCGCCGATGGTGGCGCGCAGGCTGTTGGGTTCGCTGCTGCCGCCTGCGGCCAGGCGGATGCGTTCTGGACGCACGCAGGCGGTGATGGTCTGGCCGGCGTGCGCGCGGTGGACATTGAGACCGGTCAGCACGGTGCCATCGGCCAGGCGCACGGTACAGTGCTCGCCCTGTACCGATTCCACGCTGCCCTTGAAACGGTTGTTGTCGCCGATGAAGTTGGCCACGAACTGGTTGTCGGGATATTCGTAGAGTTCGGTCACCGGGGCCAGTTGCTGGATCACGCCCTGGTCGAAGACGGCCACGCGGTCGGACATGGTGAGGGCTTCGCTCTGGTCGTGGGTGACATAGACGAAGGTCACGCCCAGGCGCTTGTGCAGGGCCTTCAGTTCCAGCTGCATGTGTTCGCGCAGCTGCTTGTCCAGCGCACCTAGTGGTTCGTCCATCAACACCAGTTGCGGATCGAAGACCAGCGTGCGCGCCAGCGCCACGCGCTGTTGCTGGCCGCCCGAGAGCTGGGTCGGATAGCGGTCGCCGAATTTCCCCATCTGCACCATGTCCAGCGCCTGCTTGACCTTGGCTTCGCGGGTGGCGCGATCCATCTTGCGCACCGACAGCGGATAGGCCACGTTCTGGGCGATGGTCATGTGCGGGAACAGCGCATAGTTCTGGAACACCATGCCGATGTTGCGCTTGTGGGGCGGCACGCGGTTGAGCAACTGGCCATCGAGACGGATCTCGCCGCCGGTGGGAAACTCGAACCCCGCCAGCATCATCAGGCAGGTGGTCTTGCCCGAACCCGAGGGGCCGAGCAGGGTCAGGAACTCGCCACGGCGAATCTCCAGGTCCAGGCTCTTGACGATCAGGTTCTCGCCGTCATAGGTCTTCTTCACGCCACAGAATTGCACCAGCACGTCGCTGTTGCTGTCGGCCGTCGCTTGTTGCTGGGGTGCCTGCTTCATTGCATAAGCTGCCATCATCGATCCTCTCTCTATGCGGGGCCGGATTCGTCGCCCGGCCCGTCTACCCTGTTACTGATCTGCTACTGATCCTGCAGCTGCCCTGCAATGCAAATCTCAGGCCAGCTTGATGGCTGCGGCCAGGATGCCCAGCGCTTCGTCCATGACGGCATCAGGAATCGTCAGCGGGAACAGGAAGCGGATCACGTTGCCGTAGCTGCCGCAGGTCAGCAGCAGCAGGCCGTGATCCAGGGCGTGTTGTTGCACCTTCTTCGTGTAGTCCGCATCCGGCTTGCCGGTGGCCGGGTCGGCGAACTCCACGGCGACCATGGCACCCACGCCGCGCACTTCGGCAATCTGCGGCACGGCCGAACGCAGTTCCTTGAGATGCTCCTGCAGTTTGTCGCCCAGGCGTGCGCCACGGGCTACCAGCTTTTCTTCCTGCATCACGTCCAGCACCGCCAGCGCCGAGGCCACCGCCAGGGGATTGCCGGCATAGGTGCCGCCCAGGCCACCGGGGGCGGGCGCATCCATGATCTCGGCACGACCATTGACGGCCGACAGCGGCATGCCACCGGCCAGGCTCTTGGCCATGGTCATCAAATCGGGCAGCACGTCGTAATGTTCCATCGCAAACAGTTTGCCGGTACGGCCATAGCCGGACTGCACTTCGTCGGCGATCAGCAGGATGCCGTGCTCGTCGCAGATGGCGCGCAGGCCGCGCATGAAGTCGGCCGGGGCGGCGTAGAAGCCGCCTTCGCCCTGCACCGGCTCCAGGATGATGGCGGCCACGCGGCGCGCTTCGATGTCGCTCTTGAAGAGGCCCTTGACGGCTTCCAGCGCGTCTTCGGTGCTGATGCCGTGCAGCGCGCTGGGGTAGGGGGCGTGGTAGACGTCGCCCGGGAAGGGGCCGAAGCCCAGCTTGTAGGGAGCGACCTTGCCGGTCAGCGCCATGCCCATCATGGTCCGGCCGTGGAAGCCGCCGGCAAAGGCGATCACGCCAGGACGGCCGGTATGGGCGCGGGCGATCTTGATGGCGTTTTCCACCGCCTCGGCGCCGGTGGAGAAGAAGGCGGTCTTCTTGGGGTAGTCGCCCGGGGTCACGGCGTTGATGCGCTCGGCCAGTTCCACGTAGCTGGCATAGGGCACGATCTGGTAGGCGGTGTGGGTGAACTTCTCCATCTGGGCGCGCATGGCGTCGAGCAGCTTCGGATGACGGTGGCCGGTGTTGAGCACGGCGATGCCGGCGGCGAAGTCGATGAAGCGGCGGCCCTCGACATCCCACAACTCGGCGTTGACGGCACGCTCGGCGTAGAAGTCGCACATCACGCCCACGCCGCGCGGGGTGGCGGCGTTCTTTCGTTGTTGCAGTTCCTGGTTGGTCACCTGGGTGGTCATTGCTTGCTCCGTTCTTGCTGCGTTGAGTGGCGCCGGC
The DNA here is from genome assembly GCF_001994935.1 of Herbaspirillum sp. VT-16-41. Taxonomy (NCBI): domain Bacteria; kingdom Pseudomonadati; phylum Pseudomonadota; class Betaproteobacteria; order Burkholderiales; family Oxalobacteraceae; genus Herbaspirillum; species Herbaspirillum sp. VT-16-41. Next base: position 130,419 of record NZ_MUXB01000106.1, on the reverse strand, counting down.
ACGGCGCGGAAATTGCTGAGTCAGGAAACAATATAAAACCCAAGTGGCACTGTAATATAGAGCCAATTTCAAATATCTGATGGTGCCACTTGAAACTCGCCTCCTTGTCCGACTATCTGCTGCTGCGCATCAACCGGCCTTCCTCCAAGGCCGGTCCGGGCAAGGGCCGTGCCGCTGCCGGCCGGGAGAGCGCCGCAGCGAAAAGCCCCCGCACAGGCAAGACCGCGGCTGCCGTTCCGGTGAATCGGCAGATCTACCAGTTGATCCGCGAAGCCATCCTGGCCCACACCTTGCCGGCCGGCATGCAATTGCCGTCCTCGCGCGACCTCGCCACTGAGCTGGGGACCTCGCGCAATACCGTGACCTATGCCTATGAGCAGTTGCTGGCCGAGGGGTATCTGGAAAGCCGCACCGGCGCCGGAACCTTCGTGGCCGACACGGCGCCGGACCAGATGCCCGAAGCAGTGGAGCGCAAGGAGCCGCTGACGGACCCCTCCGGCAAGTCCGAACTGTCGGCGCGGGGTGCGTTGCTGACGCGGCAGGCCGGTGTCGGCGAGCGTCAGTGGGGCGCCTTCATGCCGGGTGTGCCGGATGTCACCTGCGTGCCTTACAAGATCTGGGGAAGGCTGCAGAACAAGCACTGGCGTCGTTCCAATTCGGACCTGCTGACCTATGGCCCCGGCGCCGGTTATGCGGGGCTGCGCGAGCAGATCGCCGAATACCTGCGCGTGGCGCGCTCGGTCAATTGCACGGCCTCGCAGGTGTTGATCACCACCGGCATCCACCAATCGATCGACATCGTGGTCAAGCTGCTGGGCGAGCATGGCGATACTGCCTGGGTCGAAGACCCCTGCTACTGGGGCACGCGCAGCGTGCTCAATTCGCTGGGCATCCAGTCGGTCCCCATCGCGGTGGACCAGGAGGGCATGCGCATGCGCCTGGCCAACCTGCGCCGGCCGCCGCGCTTCATCTGCACCACGCCTTCACACCAGTATCCGCTGGGCATGGTGATGAGCCTGTCGCGGCGGCGCATGCTGCTGGAATACGCCGCGACCCACAAGGTGTGGATCATCGAGGATGACTACGACAGCGAATTCCGCTACGGCGGACGGCCGCTGGCTTCGCTGCAGGGCATGGATACCCAGGACCGGGTGCTCTACATGGGGACCTTCAGCAAGATCATGTTCCCGGGCTTGCGCATCGGTTTCCTGGTGGTGCCGGAATCGCTCTCCCGCGCCTTCGCCACCGGCATCGCCGAGTTGTACCGCAACGGCCAGGTGTTCCTGCAGGCGACGCTGGCCGACTTCATGGCCGAGGGGCATTTTGCGTCGCACATCCGCAAGATGCGGGTGCTCTACGCGGAACGGCTGCAGTTGCTGCAACAGGCCATCAATCGCCACTTCGGCGAAAAGATGACCATCACCGGCGGCGAGGCCGGCCTGCACCTGGTGCTGGGTCTGCCGCAGGAATGCGACGACGTGCTCATCTGCGAGCAGGCGCTGGCCGCCGGTATCGTGGTGCGACCGCTGTCGCGCTACTACATGCATGCCCGTGGTGCGCGGCGTGGGCTGCTGCTGGGCTATGCGAGTGTCCCCAATGACGAGATCGCCCGGGCCTTCGACAAGCTGGCAGCGGTGATCAAGCCGCATCTGGCGTGAGCCGCCTGCAGCAAGGGATTGCGGGCGATTTTCGCTTCTGCGATGAAAGTCTTTATCGGGGCAGGTTCTGGCGGGCGCGAGCTTGCGGACCTAAGATGGTGTCCATGCAAGGCAGGCAGATACAAGCCTCCTGCCTGATGCAACCCTCATGTTCCACAGAAAAGGATTTCCCATGAAAGCCATCGTCTACAGGCAGCACGGCCTGCCCATCAGCAACCCCGAGTCCCTGATCGATACCACCCTGCCCGAGCCCACACCGGGCGAGCGCGACCTGCTGGTCGAGGTCAAGGCGATCTCGGTCAATCCGGTCGATACCAAGGTGCGCGCCGGCTCGCCCGTCAAGGAGCCGCGCGTACTGGGCTGGGACGCCTCGGGCGTGGTACGCGCCGTGGGATCGGCGGTAACGCTGTTCCAGCCTGGTGATGAAGTGTTCTATGCCGGCTCCATCACCCGACCCGGCTCCAACAGCGAACTGCACGTGGTCGACGAGCGCATCGTCGGCCGCAAGCCCGCCAGCCTGGGCCACGCCGATGCAGCGGCCATCCCGCTGACGGCCATCACGGCCTGGGAACTGCTGTTCGACCGCGTGGCGGTGCCGGAAGGCAGCGGCCAGGGACGCAGCCTGCTCATCATCGGTGCTGCCGGGGGTGTCGGCTCCATGCTGACGCAGCTGGCCCGCCGCCTGACGCAGCTGACCGTCATCGGCACCGCCTCACGCCCGGAGACCGTGCAATGGGTGCAGGAGCTGGGTGCGCACCACGTGATCGACCATAGCCAGCCGCTCAAGCCGCAGCTGGAGAAGATCGGCATCCCCGAGGTCGATATCGTCATCAGCCTGACCCATACCGACCAGCACTTTGCGCAGATTGTCGAGGTACTGGCGCCGCAGGGCCAACTGGCCCTGATCGACGACCCGGCCACCCTGGATGTGGTGCCGCTCAAGCGCAAGAGCATTTCGCTGCACTGGGAGCTGATGTTCACGCGCTCCATGTTCCAGACCGCCGACATGATCCGCCAGCATGAGCTCCTGCAACGCGTGGCGCAACTGATCGACGAGGGTGTGCTGCGCACCACCACGGGCGAGCATTTCGGCAGCATCAATGCCGAGAATCTGCGCCGTGCGCATGCCCTGATCGAGACCAATCGGGCGCGGGGCAAGGTGGTGCTGGAAGGCTTCTGAGCCCTCGGGTGCCAGGCCAGGAGAGGCAATCAACCCTGAGCTCAGCCGTCTCGCGGGCCGACGCTTATTCGAGCGCCGGCCGCGGGTCATCCATTGGATGACCCGCGGTGTTGAACGTCGGCGCAAAATATTGTTATTTTGATAGCAAAACCGGTTCGCCCGCCGACCCATGGTAAATTACCGGGTCCGGACCGGTTCATTGCGTCCGGGCCCTTTGACAACCCCGATAGGAACCCTCGTTGGAAAACATATTACTGATCGTCGCAGCCTTCTTCCTGGTTGCGTTGAACGGTTTTTTCGTTGCTGCAGAATTCAGTCTGGTCAAGTTGCGTCAAACGCGCATCCGGGCCATCGCAAAAACACAAGGCTTGCGCGGCCGTATCCTGGCCGTGGTCCACAATCAACTGGACGCCTATCTCTCCGCCTGCCAACTCGGTATCACCCTGGCCTCGCTGGGCCTGGGCTGGATCGGTGAACCGGCATTCGCCCGGTTGCTGGAACCGCTTTTCTCACTGATCGGCGTGACCAATCAGGAACTGATCCACGGCATCTCGTTCGTCTTTGCCTTCTTCGTCATTTCCTTCCTGCACATCGTGGCCGGCGAACTGGCCCCCAAGTCCATGGCCATCCGCAGCCCGGAAAAGCTGGGCCTGTGGTGCGCGGTGCCGCTGTATGGCTTCTACTGGGGCATGTATCCGCTGATCTGGGTGCTCAACGCCAGCTCCAACTGGCTGCTGCGCGTGGCCGGACTGGGCGCCGGCCATGGGCATGACGCGCACTATTCCTCGGATGAACTCAAGCTGATCCTGCGCGCCGGTGGCAAGAGCGGCAAGAGTGGCAAGTTCACCCGCGACGAATGGAACATGCTGGCGCAGAGCCTGAACTTCGCCGAACTGGACGTGGCCGACATCATGCGCCCCGCCAGTGAAATCGTGGCCCTGGGCGATGACAAGACCCAGGAAGAAAACCTGGACATCATCTACCGCAACCGCTATTCGCGTTATCCCTACTTCGACGCCGAGCGCCAGCAGGTGCTGGGCCTGGTCCACCTGAAGGACGTGTTCCTGGCACAGCAGGATGGTCGCGCCATCGGCAACCTGAAGGATTACCTGCGCCCGGTGCAGTTCATCTCGCCCGCCTTGCCGGCACTGGACCTGCTGCGCCGCTTCCGTACCGGCACGCCGCACTTCGCCGTCATCGGCAAGAAGGGTCAGCCGCCGCAGGGCTTCATCACCCTGGACAATATGCTCAGCCTGCTGGTGGGTGAGATCCGCGACGAATTCCGCCACAACACCGGCGAGTGGACCCGCCAGGACGACGGTACCCTGCTGGGCAAGGGCAGCCTGCCCATCGTCACGCTGGAGAACATGCTGGGCATCGACATCGAGTACGACGACAGCATCGACTCCGTCGGTGGCCTGGTGATGGAGAAACTGGGCGACCTCCCCAAGGAAGGCCAGAAGATCGAGTTTCCCGCCTTCGACGTGGTCATCAAGCGCATGTCTGGGCCGAAGATCGTGCTGGTGAAGGTCTATCCGAAGATGGTGGAGATGCGGGAGTAGGTCTGTGCCTGATTGAGGACCACGCCGGCCCTTGCACCGGGAATGCCGTTCAGTGTCGTGCTGGACGGCATTTTTTGTTTCAGGGGCGGGGAGGGGGCTTCGATAGCGCCGGTGCAGCGGCTACGCCAGCTCCAGCTCCAACTCCAGCGGCGCCATGCCTTAGCGCGATGCCGCTGCCGTGAAGCTGGCCGTCTGCAATAGCATCGCTCGCGCAGAAGGATCGGCGGCTTGGAATTGTCGGATCAATTTGTCCACTTCCCGCTCCAGCAGCGTGGTGGCGACGTAATCGGTCTCGCCGCTAAGCAGCCAGTTGATATCGATGCCGAACTGCTCGCGCATGCCGCGCAGCAGCTTGGCACCGGGTATGCAGTGGTCGCGTTCGACCTGGCAGATGTGGTTGGATGCAGTGCCCAGCGCAACGGCGAACTGGCGCTGGCTGATACCCAGTTGCAGGCGAACGGATTTGAGCCGTTGCCCGAGAGATGCTCTGCATGGACTCATGCCTTGCTCCGAATGGATGGGGGCCCCTCCCTGCGCTATGTTCTCATCCAGCATGCGGTGCTTGCTGTGGCTGCTCATGGTCGTATGTTGTCTGTGCCTGAGATACTGAAAGCGTCCATCGGATGGTTACGTCTGCTTCACTGCAACCCCGGCTTACACACCAAACAGCGTATGTGTATTGGCCGGGTTGTAGGCGACGTTTTGCAGCTGCAGCGAGTAGGTCTGGGTACCCGCACCGGCGCCATCAAGGTCGATCACCAGCCGGGTGCCCATGCCGCCCTGGATGGGAGCGACTTCCTTGACGAACTTGTCCAGGTTCAGCGCATCGACGTTCTTGTCGAACACGGCCAGCTTGTCCACACCGAGAGAGAAATCGGTGACGGTGGCAGCGAAGTTGCCCTTCTTGCCGAAGGCACCCAGGCTCAAGGTGTCATAGCCGCCGTTGGTCTGGATCAGCGTATTGGCCCCATTCTTGGTGGCACCGAGCAGGATGGTGTCGTTACCATTGCCACCGCGCGTATCACCCAGCGATTGGGCCGCCCAGAACGAACCCAGTTTCAGGCCACCGATGCTGGCCGTCGCCCCATTGTTGTTGCCGGCGGTGATGTTGGTTGCCGTGAAGCTCAGATCGTCATAGACGCCCGGCGCCAGCAGATTGGCTGCGGAAGCCAGGGTGAAGTTGCCTGCCTTGACGGTGTCGAAGGCCAACACCTTGTCGCCCGCCTTGACGGTGACCAGATACTGGTCCGACGCACCGGCACCGCCGACCTTGCCCGAGAACACCAGGCCGCGCTCGCTGCTGCCCGGCGATGCGGCGGTGCCGTTTTCGGTGATGGAGGCGTACTGGGTCGTCGAGTCGTTGAGCAGCTTGGCAGCGGCCTGGTTGGGGCTGCCGACCTTGAGCTCGCTCAGTACCGGATTGGCGACATTGCCAGGGCGCGCCGGCGTGACCACCGATTCGACCTGGCTGATGTTGCCGGAGACCTCCTTGTACTGCACCTCGATCGTGTGCTGTGCGGCCGACAGGCTGTTGGCCACCTTCAGGCTCACCGCAGCCTGAGGCGAAGCCAGGTCTTCGGCAGTCAAGACCTTGCTGGTCGTCGCATGATTGGCGGTAACCAGCGAAATGAGATCACCGACACTGGCTTTCTTGGCGTCGAACTTGACGTTGAAGGTGGGATTCAGATTGCTGGCACCGGTATCGACCTGATACAGAATCCGGACATTGCCGATGTCATAGTTGCCGTTGGAGGTCTGGGTGAAACCGCCCAACTCATGCATGTCCTGATTGGCCACATTGCCGCCACCCTTGTGGTTGAGCATTACGCCCTTGCCGTCCGGGGTCAAGGTGAAGTTGAAGATGCCGGCCTTGACGTAGGGTCCACCCTGATGCGCCAGCACAAAATTCTTGCCTGCGCTCAGCGGCTGGTCGAAGCTTTGATAGCTCTTGAACAGTGAAGAAGTCGTATTGGCATTGCCCGTAACGCCCACGCCCCCCCATTCTGCCGAGATACCCTTGATGGACGCCAGGAAGTTCTGCGCGCTCAACCTCACCCTTGTCCAAACTACTGCCAATCCCACTATGTTCTATTACGGCTGTTTCTCTGCCAAATTCGTAGCGACTCACGACTTTAAGGTTCGTCACATCATTGATCTCCCAAGTTCGGATGCCGAAGAAGTCGACGGTTCGCGTCGGTTCAAAGTAGAGTTCATTTGATCGTGCTAACTGCGGGCCATTCCCTGAAAGCGTGAATTTGATGGAATCTGGATACATATCAGCCGGTGAACTAAGTTTCGCCGACGGAGCGAAGCTCGTACCAACAGAGAGATCGTTGCTAGTCACGTAGCGCTGAGATATCGGTTCCCTCTCCGATTTTCCCAAATCCGGAGTGAACCGCATGGCCGACGTATTTTCGCCTTCAAAAAACCAGTCTAACTCTGCGCTGAGGTTACCCGCCAGATCTTCTTGTTGTATGAATAAGCGGTTCGCCTTAGGCATCGCACTAATTCTCAGCGATGGTAGGACGTTCTGGTGTGATCGCGTGCCGTCTGCGAGAGGAACTTCTGTCGCTAGATATTGCGCAGGTGCACTGATCGCTTCCCACGCGGAAGGAGAGTTGAGCGCAGACTTACTGTCTCGAGAGAAATTTTTCTCCCGATACCATTCGTCAGTACTACTTAGGCGTGAGATGAGATATCCTCCGCCGACTTGTGCCCACAGATACCAAGTTTCTCTGGAGCTGACCATGCTATACGCCTCGCGGGCGGTATCCAGCACCGCTTTGCCCGTAGGGGAGAAATCGCCGCTGAAGCTCTGCTTCAGATTTTGTGTTTCTGCAGCCGACAAAGCGAAGTATTCGCCATTGGCAGAACTGGTGCTGCCGTCCACCTTGGTCAGCCCTGAGATATGACGTTTCCATTGCAGAGGGATTTCCCAAATACCGTCCTTCTGCGACGCCTGGGTGCTCAATCGTAGAAAGTCGCCGTCGCGAACGTTCACGCGCGCCCCTGTCTCCGCTGTCCCTGTCAGCAGCACCTGGCCGGTATCGAAATCGTTTTTAGCCGAAATCGGGGCCGCCGCGACCGTATCCAGAATGAAATCAAGCTGACTGGTACTCACCTTGCCACCCTTGTCCTCAACCCTGACGATCACCGACTTTGCGCCATCGCCACTGACCACAATCGTTCCACCGGGACCGGTCTTCTGATCGCTCCATTGCTTGCCGCCGTCGGCGCTCCATTGCCAGCTTGCATCGGCAGCGATGCCGCTGACATTGACTTGGCCGTTGTTGGTGACCTTGTCGGACTTGCTGAAGCCACTATCGACGGCCAGTTCCAGCTTGGCACCTTCTATCTGGATCGCAGATGCCTGCGCGACATCCTTGGCCGTCTCCACCTCCGCGGGTGCTTTTGCGGGGCTTCTCGGAATAGTCACAAACGTGGGCTGGCTGATATCCGGTAGGACACCGGCTTGCCAACTCATGCCCATCCCGAGGCACTGCACGCGTTTTGCAGAATCATGCGGGCGCGTCTGCGGGACAGGCGTTTCCCCTTCCTGTGGGCGGCATGGCGAGGGCGCCATTGCCTTTATGAAAAACTCTGTGGGTGCGGTGCGACTGGTAGCGGTACTTGCATCGGCTGGAAGTCACTACGGGTGGATGTTGGATGCGGTCCGTGCTGGTCTTTCGGTGCACGGGTGCCAGCGACGGCGGCGACGATACGTCATGGGGGCGACCGGCGTCAGCGGATCGAACGAAATCAAACACCGGTATCGAAAAAAGTTTGCGCCGCTACCCACCGTTGGTGATGGGTAGCGGCGCAGCCGCGTTCCTAAGGATCACGTCAGAAAAACAGGCGAGGCCCCTCGGTTTGCTCTCAGGTCGACTACCGCCATGGCGAATTACAGGCCAAAGATGCTCTTCGTATTGGCCTCGTAGTTGAACGGAACCGTCGGCAAGTACAGCGTGTACTTGTCCGTCCCCGCGCCGCCGCCATCCAGATCGATCACCAGTTTGGTGCCTCGCGAACCGTCGTTGCTTTGGTCCGCCTGCTTGGCAAACTGCCGCCAGTTTTCACTGGTGATGATCTGGTAGCCCAGACTATTGTCGCCGTTGCGCTGTAGCACCTTGACCGTGTCCTGGCCCAACTGGAAGTCGGTGATCGTGGCCTCCATGCTGGTGCCGGCGTTGTTGGACTTGCCAACGATCAAGCTGTCCTTGCCGCCACGGGTCGTGATGGTGGTGGCCCGGCCGTCCTTGGTCGTCCCCAGCAGGATTTCGTCGTTGCCGTCTCTGCCGACGACGTTCTCCAGCTTCTGCGGCAACCAGTAGTAGCCCAACCTGAGGTCTCCGACGGTGGTGCTCTGCCCATTGCTGGCACTGCCGGGGGTGAGCTCCGTGGCGGTGAAGGCGAGGTCGCTATAGATGCCGGGCTTGAGCAGGCTGGCGGCGGTCTTGATTTCAAAGGTGCCGGTACCGCTGGCAGCGCCCAGGTCAATGGTGTCGAATCCGAGCAGCTTGTCGCCAGCGGTGGCTTTCACCAGATATTTGCCGGTGGACGTTTTGGTGCCGTCCGGGTTCACGGTGCCCAGCGTTCCCGTGAAGGTCGGGCCCTGATCATAGACGGCCACGCCACGGTCACCCGGAATGCCTGCATCGACGACGGTGGCATAGTCGGTGGTGGAGCTGTTCAAGTTCTTCAGCACGCTCTTGCCACCTACGCCCGGCTGCTTGACCTGCAGGTTGCTCAGGAAGGGCTTGGCAATCGAATCAATAGTGAACTCAATTTTCTCCGAGGAAATGGTGGTGCCGCTGGTGCTTTCACGGTACTCGGTGGTAAGCACATGCTTGCCTACTCCCAGGTCGAGCGCCGGCAGAATTTTCTTGCCCGCGATGCGGTCGGCAGCACTCAGAGTAGCAGTAGCGGTTCTGATCGTATAGCCGTTATCCAGGACAGCGAAGGTCGCGCCGACGTCGGCTCTGTTATCAAACTGGACTTGGACCGTGGGTTTGGAGTTGGGCCGTTCTATCGTCTTCTCATAGATCAGGTTGATGTTGCCGATTCCGTAATTGCCGCTGGTGGATGCCCCATCGAACTTGGCATTGTAGAGGTCCTGATTGCTTAGGTCCGCACTTTCGCGGATGCTGCTGAGCACGACCTTGTCAACTCCGCCGATGTTCTTGATGGAGAATTTCAGCGCCACGCTACTGACCTTGGTGCCGTTCTGACGGCCGAAGGAGAGCACCGCGTCCCTGGGGATCGGGGCGTTGAAGCCAAGATAGCTGCGGGTAGCCTCGTCCAGGGTGTCGGCCGCGTTGCTAATGCCCTGCCCGCTCCAGGCGGCGGACAGGCCCTTGATGCGACTGAGGAAGTCCGCCGCCGTCAAGCCGTTAGGATTGTCGATGACGATCTCTTCATCTTTTTCCAATACGGCTGGGTTATTGGTGCCGAAGATATCCTTCAGGTTCAGCACCTCGAAGGCCGCCTGCTTGGGGTCAATCAGGGTGGTGCTCCAGGTGGGTGTCGGCTTGATGCCCGTCAGCTTGATCTCGACCCTGGCGCTGGGGCTGATGTTGCCCGCCTGGTCGGTGAGGGTGGCGTCGATGAAGCGGGCGCTACCGTCCTTGGAGTTGGTCCGGAACTTCAGTGATTCAAGGATGGCCGCAATCTCAACGCGACCCAAACTGTCGCCATTGCTCTTGCTCACGACGATCGACGCAGGATCCGTGGTGGCGCCACTGGTGTTGGCTCTCTTGAGTACCATGGTCAAATCGCGTACGCCGCCGATGCCCAGCGAGAAGGTGGTACTGCTGTCTAAAGATACGCTGGCCGAACTTGAATACCAGATCCTGTCTTCGCTTGCGATGGCTCCGGAAAATGTCAGGTTGAGGCTCCTGATATCCAGATCCACAGGTGCGGCGACGGGCTTGGCGAAAATCCGGGTTTCCGTAGTGCGTACAACGTCCCCCGCGATACTCACGCTCGCTGCAGTCTGAATTCCGTCGGTAGTGGCGTCCAGGTCAAGTACCGCAGGTGGTTTCTTGTCGAAGCGTATTTCTGACGATGAGCTCGGAGCCTCTACCCCGTTCTTTATCAGTGAGGCGGTGACAGAGTAGTTCTTGTCAAGATTGGAGCCAAATTTCAGCGCCCTTAGGATCGACCTGATCGTAACAGTGGTCAGTTCGCTGCCATCAGCCCTGCTCAGCGAAAGAAGAGCGTCCCTGCTGTTGACTGACACCTTGACATTGTTGACGCCCCCAACGGTGTATGAAGAGGTCGAATTGGCGATGAGTGAAATTGCTGCTCTTGATCCAATTCCATCCTCTAGCACTAGCCGCTCATCGGCTGTCAGCGGATTATTGCCGAGCCGAATTCGAATTTCACTGGCCGCACCGGTCGGGGTGACATCCGAAAAGAGTTCCACTTCTCCTCTCTCAGTGGCCATGAAAGTCCTGGTAGCCGTGGTGCGTTGGATTTTGGGCAACGTGCTGTCCAGGTCCAACATCGGACTGGTTTTGGGGTCGTAGACGTTGAACTCGAAGCTGGCGTCCCGAGCGCTCTTTTGCAGAGCGAAATCCTGCAAATTCACTTCGACCTTGAAGAGGTTACTGCCGCCGGTCGCTAATGCTGCATTCCTTATCTTGATGCCTTCGAGGATGGACTTGACCTTATAGCCCATCATCGAGGATCCATTGAACGTGTCACGGATGGTGAGCGTCTTCGAGGCAGTGTCATAGCGATAACTCAATCCGGAAATGCCGCCGATGGTCTGATTGTCTGTCCATGCCTGATCGCGATTCGTCGGCAACTTTACGCTGCCGAGAACGAACTCGTAGTTTTCAGGGTTCAGGCTGCCAGGAATCAACTTCACGTTGATGAACTGAGTGTCAGTGCAGGGTGATGCAATGCTTCATGTCACACCAGTCACATCAGAACCCCAGCGTACGTCCATCCGGATTGCGCGGATCGGAGAAGCCGTCAAAGCCGTCTTCCCGGATCTGGATGGTCTGCGTACGTCCCATGGAGGGCTGCACGCTGATCTTCTGGCCCTTGTCCTGCAGGATCTTCAGGGTATCGGCGGAGAGACCCTTTTCCACGCGCAGCTGGTCCGGCGCCCACTGATGGTGGATGCGCGGAGTGATGGTGGCTTCGGCCACGTTCATGTCGTGGTCGATCACGTTGAGGATGGTCTGCATCGTGGTCGTGATGATGCGGCTGCCACCCGGGCTGCCGGTGACCAGGAAGGGCTTGCCGTCCTTGAGCACGAAGGTGGGCGACATCGACGACAGCGGTCGCTTGTACGGGCCGACCGCGTTGGCGTCGCCACCGATCAGACCGAAGGCATTGGGTACGCCCGGCTTGGCGGCGAAGTCATCCATCTCGTTGTTCAAGGTGATGCCGGTGCCGGTGGCGACGATGCCGCTGCCGAAGTTCAGGTTCAGGGTGTAGGTGGTGGCCACCAGGTTGCCGTCCTTGTCGGCCACCGAGTAGTGGGTGGTCTGGTCGCTTTCATACGGCTGAGGCTGGCCCGGCTTGATCTCGGTGGAAGGCGTGGCGCGATCCGGGTTGATCTTCTTGGCCAGTTCGTCGGCGTAGGCGCGCGAGGTCAGGCCCTTGACGGGGACCTTGGTGAAATCCGGATCGCCCAGGTATTCCGAACGGTCGGCGTAGGCCAGCTTCATGGCTTCGGCCATCAGGTGGATGGTCTGGGCGCTGTCGGCGCCGTATTGCTTGAGCGGATAACGTTCCAGGATGTTCATCATCTGGATGATGTGCACCCCGCCCGAGCTTGGCGGCGGCATGGACATTACCTGGTAGCCACGATAGTTGCCCGACACCGGCACGCGTTCGACCACCTTGTAGTTGCGCAGGTCGTCGGCGCTGATGAGACCGCCATGCTTGTCCATCTCGGCCACGATCTTCCTGGCGATGGCACCGTCATAGAAGGCCTTGGGGCCTTCCTTGGCGATCAGGCGCAGGGACTTGGCCAGATCCTTCTGGACCAGCATTTCGCCTTCCTTGAGCGGACGGCCTTCCTTGAAGAAGATCGCCTTGGACGAATCCCACTGGCCCAGGTGCTCACGCTCGGCGGCCAGGATCAGCGCCAGGCTGCGGCTGACCGGATAGCCCTTTTCGGCCAGTTCGACCGCTGGCTGGATGACCTGCGACAGCTTCATCGTGCCGTACTTGGCGAGTGCATGCGACAGGCCCGCCACCGTGCCCGGTACGCCCACGGCCAGGTGGGTGTAGAGCGAACGGCCGGGGACGACGTTGCCCTTGTCGTCCAGGTACATGTTGCGGGTGGCGCGCTGCGGCGCCATCTCGCGGAAGTCCAGGGCCACGTTCTTGCCGGTCTTGGCGTCGTGGATCATCATGAAACCGCCACCGCCGATGTTGCCCGCATTGGGCAGCACCACCGCCAGCGCGAAGCCGACCGCCACGCCCGCATCGACGGCGTTGCCGCCCTTCTTGAGGATGTCCACGCCGACCTTGGTGGCCAGTTCCTGTTCGGTGGCGACCATGCCGTGCTGGCTATGGACCGGGCTGATGATGTCGTAGGTCAGGTCGTACTTGACCACGGGGGCCGCCGGTGGTGCCGTCTGGGCGCTGGCCGGCAGGAAGGCCAGTGCGCCGCACAAGGGCAGCAGGGCCATGGCGGCGGGTTTGCAAAGACCGGTGAATGTCTGCATGAGGGATGCTCCTGATGATCTGGACTTGAGAATGTGCATATTATTTATAGGAATGCCGTCCCGATGCGATGCGGCAGCAGCCTGGACGACACCGGAAGATTGTAGAGAATGGACCGCATCTGTCCAGAGCCAGCGGCCAGCGTTGGATGGATTATTGATGGTGATTCGTCCATGGATGGACGGGATGCGGCGGACCGATGAGGTGGTTCGCCGTGGGGGGAGGGCGGTAGCGCCAATGCGCAGCAGATGCCGACGAAGTCCTTCGCCGGTTCAGGTACTCTCGCGCACCGCCAGTTCGAAGCCGAGGTCCAGGCGGCCCTTGGCGATATCCTCACCCTTGAGCTGGCGCACCAGCATCTCGGCCGACTTGTAGCCGATGTCATAGCGCGGCGTCACCACCGTGGTGATGGACGGCGTGGCACAAGCGGCCCAGGAGAGGTCGTTGAAGCCGGCGATGGCCATCTGCCCCGGCACGCTGATGCCCTGGCGCTGACATTCGAAGAGCGCACCGAGCGCCAGGTCATCGTTGCAGCAGAAGACCGAATCGCAGTCCGGATGCTGCTCCAGTACCCGGCGCAGCAATTGCGCACCCATGTTGACGGTGGTCGGTTCCGGCAGCAGCACCTCGATATCCGGCTGGATGCCGGCCTCGTTCAGGCCTTTGCGGAAACCCTCTCGGCGCTTCATCATGCGCGGGTCCAGCTGCGCCGCCAGGAAGGCCGGTCGGCGATAGCCGCGCTGGACCAGATGGCGTGCCACCGCCTGCCCGGCGCGGGTCTGCGAGAAACCCACCGACAGGTCGTGCTGGCTGCGTCCCAGGTCGAACATGCGTACGGCCGGGATGTCGCGGCTGCCGGGGCGGGCCTGCAGGATGTCGTGCTGTTCGCTGCTGGAGAGCAGGAAACCGGCCGGCGCATGGGCCAGGTAGGTGGCGATGAGTTGTTCTTCCTTGTCCCGCACGTAACCGGTCTCGCCGATGAGGAACTGGTAACCGGCACCGGCCAGGTAGTCGCGGATACCCGAGAGGGTTTCGATGAAGACCGCATTGGTGAGCGACGGCACCAGCACCGCTATTACCTGCGAACGTGCCGAGGCCAGCGTCGAGGCGGCCTGGTTGGGGACATAGCCGAGCCGGGCAATGGCCTCCAGGATGCGCTGGCGGGACTGTTCCTGCACCAGGGCCGGCGTCTTCAGCGCACGCGACACCGTCATCGGGCTGACCCCGGCCTCGGCCGCCACGTCGATGATGGTGACGCGACCGGTGGCACGGCTGCCGCGTGCGGGGGCGGAAGACTTCGGCTTGGGCCTGGGCGTGGATTTGGGTGCTGCGCGCTGGGTCATGGAGAGCGGGAGAGTGCGGTCAATTCAGGGTGGCCACATGATACCTGCTTGCGGGGTGGGAGGGCGTGATTCCTGTGGGATGCGAGGAGACGCTGCGCCTTCGATACGCGGCCATGCCGCTACTCAGTCCGAACGGCTTCCGATGATCAACGCTTCCGCTCTTCGTCCTGCGCCCACCGCCCACCGCTCACCGCTCACCGCTCACCGCTCACCGCTCACCGCTCACAGGCCATCACCCCCTCCCGTTCGGACTGAGTAGCCGCGCAGCGGCGTATCGAAGACACGCCGACAGAGCACCGCCATCCTCCCCCGGCAGGATGAGTCCGGAGCACACCCGAAAGAAAATGATTTCCATACGGCACGCCCGGCCCTCCGTTCGCCCCTCCTTCTGCCGCACTGCAGCACAACAAGTGTTTGACCCGCGCAAAATGTTAGCGTTATCATCGCGCCCCATGTTAACGCTAACATCCGAACCTCCGGGCACACGGCGGCGGGGTCAGCGGCGGCATACCACACTCAGGTCAATCAGATAACACTACGCAGATAGTGCAGATGTTCGCGCCTCCCGCCAGGGCAGGCCGCAGGAGACGTCCGTCCTCAGCCTCGCGCCGGGGCCAGGCTGCTGCGGCTCTTTGCGGGCCGCACGGCATCGGCTATCGGCAATCGGAGATCCCATGCTGGGAATGAGCCACGACGCCACCTTGCTGTTCAATGCAGTCATTGCGATCCTCGCGCTGATCCTGATGATCACGCGCTTGCGCATCCATCCTTTCATCGCCCTGACGATCACCTCGGGCTTCCTCGGTCTGATCTCGGGCATGCCGCTGCCCAAGATCGTCAAGTCCTTCCAGGACGGCTTCGGCGGCGTGCTGGGCTTCGTCGGCATCGTGCTGGGCCTGGGTACCATGCTGGGCAAGCTGATGGCTGAGTCCGGCGGTGCCGACCAGATCTCGCAGACGCTGGTGCGTGCCTTCGGCCGCGAGCGCGTGCACTGGGCCATGATGATGGGGGCCTTCCTGGTCGGTATTCCCCTGTTCTTCGAAATCGGCTTCGTCTTGCTGATCCCGCTGGTGTTCATCGTGGCGCGTCGCTCGGGCGTGCCGCTGTTCAAGATCGGCATGCCCATGCTGGCCAGCCTGTCGGTGATGCACGGCCTGGTGCCGCCGCACCCGGGTCCGCTGCTGGCCATCGGCATCTTCGGTGCCGACATCGGCAAGACCATCTTCTACGGCCTGCTGGTGGGCCTGCCGACGGTCATCATCGCCGGCCCCATGTTCGGTTCCTTCATCTCGCGCTACGTCGACATCAAGCCTTCGGAAGAACTGATGGCGCAACTGGCGCGCGAGCCGCAGACCAGCAACCTGCCGGGCTTCACCACCACCCTGGTGACGGTGCTTTCGCCGGTGTTCCTGATGCTGCTGAAGACCTTCGTCGACGTTACCCTGCCTGAAGGCCACGCCGTGCGCGACCTGATGGATTTCATCGGCAACCCCATCGTGGCCCTGCTGGCCGCGCTGCTGCTGGCGATCTGGACCTTCGGCCTGGCCCGTGGCTTCACCCGTCAACAGGTGCTGAAGTTCGTCGATCAGAGCCTGGCGCCGACCGCGGCCATCGTGCTGATCATCGGTGCCGGTGGTGGCTTCAAGCAGATGCTGGTCAATTCCGGCGTGGGGACTGCCATCGGCCAACTGGCCGTGCATGCACAGATTTCGCCGCTGCTGCTGGCCTGGTTCGTGGCCGGCGTGATCCGCGTGGCGACCGGTTCAGCCACGGTGGCTACCATCACCGGTGCCGGCATCGTGGCCCCGCTGGTGGCACTGATCCCCGGTACCAACAAGGAACTGCTGGTGCTGGCCACCGGCGCCGGTTCGCTGATCCTGTCGCATGTCAACGATGCCGGGTTCTGGCTGGTCAAGGAATACTTCAACATGAGCGTGGGTGAAACCTTCAAGACCTGGACGGTGATGGAAACACTGATCTCGGTTGTTGCTATCATCTTCATCATGTTGCTCAACCTCGTCGTTTGATCGTCATTTAATACTCACGATGCAACGCCCGGCTGGTCCGGGCGTCTTGCCATCTGTCAGATAAGGAATTTCCATGTCCACCTCCGCCCGCTACATGCTCGGTGTCGATATCGGCACCACCAGCACCAAGTCCGTCGTCTTCACGCTCGATGGCAAGGTGGTCGCACAGCATGCGCAGGAATACCCAGTGATCTGTACCGAGCCGGGCATGGCGGAGCAGGACCCGCAACAGATCGTCGAGGCTGCGCTGGCCTCGATTGCCGGCGCCGTCAAGGCTGCCGCCGCAGCGCCGCAGGAGATCGCCCTGCTGTCCTTCAGCGCGGCCATGCACAGCGTCATTGCGCTGGATGCGGAGGACCGCCTGCTGTCCAACAGCATCACCTGGGGTGATATCCGCGCCTCGGTCTGGGCCGAGCGCATCAAGCACGAACACGATGGCAACGCCATCTATCGCCGCACCGGTACGCCCATCCACCCGATGTCGCCGCTGTGCAAGCTGATGTGGATGCGCCATGAAAAGCCGGAAGTCTTCAGCAAGGCGGCGCGCTTTGTCGGCATCAAGGAATACCTGCTGTACCAGTTGTTCGGCCAGTGGGTGGTGGACCACTCCATCGCCTCGGCCACCGGCATGTTCAACCTGCGCGAGCTGGCCTGGGATCGCGGTGCGCTGGAACTGCTGGGCGTCACGCCCGAGCAGTTGCCCACCCCGGTGCCGACCACCCACCGCCTGCCGCCGCTGTCACCCGGGATGGCCCAGCGCCTGGGGCTGTCGGTGGACACCCCCTTCATCATCGGCGCCAACGACGGCGTGCTCTCCAACCTGGGCGTGAACGCCATCGAGATCGGCCACGTGGCGGTGACCATCGGCACTTCCGGCGCGATGCGCACGGTGATCGATGAGCCCCTGACCGACCCGCATGGCCGCCTGTTCTGCTACGCCCTGACCGAGAAGCACTGGGTGGTCGGCGGCCCGGTCAACAACGGCGGCAACATCTTCCGCTGGGTGCGTGATGAACTGGCGACCGCCGAGGCGGCCGCGGCCCGCGATGAAGGCGTCGATCCCTATGAAGCCCTGACCCGTATCGCCGAGAAGGTGCGCCCCGGCGCCGAAGGGCTGCTGTTCCATCCCTTCATGGCCGGCGAGCGTGCGCCGCTGTGGAATGCCGACCTGCGCGGCTCCTTCTTCGGCCTGGCCCTGCACCATGGCAAGCACCACATGATCCGCGCCGCGCTGGAAGGGGTGATCTTCAATCTCTACAGCATCCTGCCGGCGCTGGAAGAACTGGTCGGCCCGACCAAGCGCATGATGGCCACCGGCGGCTTTGCCCGTTCGGCCCTGTGGCGCCAGATGATGGCCGACATCTTCAATCGCGAGGTGGTGGTGCCGGAAAGCGTGGAATCGTCCTGCCTGGGCGCGGCCGTGCTGGGCGCCTGGGCCTTGGGGCTGGTGCCGTCGCTGTCGGTGATTTCCGGCATGGTCGGGTCCACCAACCATCACGCGCCGCATGCCGACGCGGTGGCGGTCTATAGCCGCCTGCAACCCATCTTTGCGGCCATTCCGGCCAAGCTGGAAGCGGAGTACCACGCCATCGCCGCCTTCCAGCGCGAGACCGGAAAGGCGCACTGAACGCTGCTCCGGCGCAGGCCGGCCTGAGCAGTTTCGATCTGCCACCTCCCCAACAAGAAGAAAGAGACTACATGACCACCAAGACCACCTCCCTGCCGGCAGGCCTGCAGGGTTTTTCCCTCGAAGGCCGGCTGGCCCTGATCACCGGTTCGTCCGGCGGCATCGGCCTGGCACTGGCGCGCGGCATGGCGCAAGCGGGCGCGGCCATCGTGCTCAATGGACGCGATGCCACCAAGCTGGCCGCTGTGGCGGCGCAACTGCGTGCCGAAGGCCACGTCATCCATGAATCCAGCTTCGACGCCACCTCTTCTGACGAGGTCAAGGCCGCCGTGCAGAAGATCGAAGGCGAGATCGGCGCGATCGATATCCTGGTCAACAACGCCGGCATCCAGCGTCGCAATCCGCTGGAAGAGTTCAAGGAATCGGACTGGCACGACCTCATCAACACCAACCTCAACAGCGTCTTCTACGCCGCCCAGGCAGTGGCGCGCCACATGATCCCGCGTGGCGCCGGCAAGATCATCAACATCTGCTCGGTGCAGAGCGAACTGGGTCGTCCCGGCATCGCCCCCTATACCGCCACCAAGGGTGCGGTGAAGATGTTCACCAAGGGCATGGCGATCGACTGGGGCAAGTACGGCATCCAGGTCAATGGCCTGGGCCCTGGTTATTTCAAGACCGAGATGAACATGGCCCTGGTCAACGATGCCAAGTTCACCGACTGGCTGGTCGGCCGCACGCCCTCGCGGCGCTGGGGCGATGTCGAAGACCTGGTGGGCGCGGCCGTGTTCCTGGCCAGCGATGCCTCGCGTTTCGTGAACGGCCACATCCTCTACGTGGATGGCGGTGTCACCGCGACCCTGTAACTCATTGATGCCATTCAGGAGAAGATCATGGAACAAGGCCTCGTCATCCATGCGCCGCACGACCTGCGCATCCAGCAACTCGACAGCGGCGAACTGCAGCCGCAACAACTGAAGGTCAAGGTCAAGGCCGGCGGTATCTGCGGTTCCGACCTGCACTACTACCACCACGGCGGTTTCGGCGTGGTGCGCATCAAGGAACCGATGGTGCTGGGCCACGAAGTCTCGGGCCAGATCGCCGAAGTCGGCAGCGCCGTCACTGACATCGCGCCCGGTACCCGCATCGCCATCTCGCCCAGCCGCCCCTGCGGGCTGTGCAAATACTGCCAGGAAGGCAAGCAGAACCATTGCCTGGACATGCGTTTCTACGGCAGTGCCATGCGCACCCCGCACGTACAGGGCGCGTTCCGCCAGGAAATCGTCATCGAGCGTTCACAGGCCCACGTCGTGGCCGACCACGTCAGCGATGGCGAGGCCGCCATGGCTGAACCGCTGTCGGTGGCACTGCATGCGGTGCGTCGCGCCGGTCCGCTGGTGGGCAAGCGCGTGCTGGTGACGGGCTGCGGCCCCATCGGCGCCCTGGTGGTGATTGCCGCCCGTCGCGCCGGCGCGCTGGAAGTGGTGGTCACCGATGTGGCGAAGATGCCGCTGGAAGCCGCACTGAAGGTGGGCGCCGACCGCGCCATCAACATGGCCGAGACACCGGAGGCGCTGAAGGCCTACGCCGCCGACAAGGGGACCTTCGACGTGCTCTTCGAAGCCAGCGGCAACGAGCGCGCGCTGGTGGGTGCGCTGGAGGCGCTGCGTCCGCAGGCCGTGATCGTGCAGGTGGGCCTGGGCGGTGACATCCAGTTCCCGGCCAACCTGCTGGTGGGCAAGGAGCTGGACTGGCGCGGCGCCTTCCGCTTCCATGAAGAGTTCGCCATGGCCGTCGAGCTGATGAACCGTCGCCTGGTGGACGTCAAGCCGTTGATCTCGGCCACCTACCCCATCGCCCAGGCGGTGGAAGCCTTCGAGATCGCCGGCGACCGTTCGAAGATGATGAAGGTGCAGATCAGTTTCGACTGATCCGCCCGGGGCGATGTCCACGCTGTTCTGCAGTGTGGTGATCGCCCCGCATCCGAAAGGCAGTCCTGCCTTGCTTTCTGGTCCGATCATCTATGCCAGATTGACAATATCTTGTGTACGCTATAAGTTTTGCCCCCATGGGATGGCAGGGATGAATGCCCGTCCCGCCTGACAAGCACGGCAAACCTCTGGGGGGAGGACATGATGGCCAGACCTTATGCGCTGACGGTGGGACAGCGCCTGTTTCTGTTGATCGTGCTGGCCATGCTGGGCCTGGCTGCCACCGCCGCCGTCAGCCTGCGCCAGATCGAGAACGTCTACCAGGCCGCCAACTACGCACAGGTCAATACCGTCCCCAGCGTTACCTCGCTGGATGATGCGCAAAGCGCCTTCAATGCTATCCAGGGGCGGGTCTATCACTACCAGGCCAACCAGGACCCCAGCGACCGGCGCCGCCTCCTGCAGGAAATCGAGATCTACCGCCAGCGCCTGGACAAGCAGATGAAAGTCTACCGCGCGGCCTATGTCACCGATGAAACGGACCAGGCCATGCTGGAAGACGACCTCCAGCGCCTGACCGTTTTCGAGGACGTGGTGCGACGCCTGCTGGCGCTGGTGGACCAGGGCCTGGACGAGCAGGGCAAGATCGTGGTGGGGCTGGAGTTTCGCGGGGCTATCGAAGCCGTGCAGGCCGCCTTTGCGCGCCATCGTTCCTACAACATCGCCCTGGGCGAGGCCAGCGCCCTGTCCGCGCGCGAGATCATCGAACATGCGCTGCAGACCGTGCTCCTGATGGCCGGCGGGGTCCTGCTGATCATGCTGGGTGCCGGCTGGGGCATCACCCACACTCTCACACGCCAGTTGGGCGCTGAACCGGGCGACGTGGTCACGGTCATGCAACGGCTCTCCGATGGCGACCTCGTGCAGCAGATCGCTCTGAAGCCGCGCCATGGTCGGAGCATGATGAATTCCATCAAGAACATGATCGAACGCCTGTGCCAGGTGGTGGCCGAAGTCACCGCCAGTGCCGAAGCCATGGTCAGCACCGCCGAGGAGGTCAGCGCCACGGCGCAGTCGCTCTCCCGTGCCTCGACCGAGCAGGCCACTGGTGTGGAGCAGACCAGCATGGCACTGGAGCAGATCCACGGGTCCATCCTCAGTACCTCCGAGAATGCGCGCCAGACCGAGCAGATCGCCGCTGGTGCTGCCAGCCAGGCAGGGCAGTGCGCGCAGACCCTCAGGCAGATGGTGGAGGCGATCCAGCAGATCGCCGGCAAGATCGCGGTCATCGACGACATCGCCTACCAGACCAACCTGCTGGCGCTCAATGCCACCATCGAGGCGGCCCATGCGGGTGAGCACGGCACCGGCTTCGCCGTGGTGGCGGCCGAGGTCCGGCGGCTGGCCGAACGCAGCCAGGCCGCCGCGCAGGAAATCGATGAAGTCGCCCGCGCCAACGTGATCCTGGCGGGCGCCGCCGAAGAGCAGTTGCAGCACATGCTGCCGGCGATCGGACGTACCTCAGAACTGGTACAGGAAATCGTCCAAGCCTCAGAAAAACAATCCACCGCAGTCAGCCAGATCAGTGTCGCCGCCAGCCAGCTGGCCCAGGTGATCCAGCAGAACTCGCTAAGCTCCGAAGAGCTTGCCGTGACCTCGGAGGAGCTGAACCGACGCGCCATGGTGTTGCAGACCACCATGGGCTTTTTCCAGTGCCGGGTCGGCCGGCGTGATCGCGCAGTCGTTGCAGCGGCGCTCTAAAGCACGTTGGCTCCACGTTCTATAGCGCCATTTGTGCACGTTACCGGAAATAACGCAGCACATTGATTTCTCATGGCGTTGCAAGATTGCCTATAGACAATCTTCACTTCCGAAACTAATATTCTGACTCCAGACATCGGGGGAGTCTGTTTTTTCCGTCTCGTCGCCGGCCAGCCTGTGCGCGAGTTTCAGCGAAGAAACGATTTTCGTCTGCCTTTTCCGCGTTCTCCAATTTCTAATGCTCCGTCTTGCGGGGCAGGGGATCGCTTTAACTTTTTTCGACGAAGATAATATGCAAACAAAGTTGAAACATATCGCCCTGGCGGCCGTGATCGTGCTCAATGGCTGCGCCACGCAGCCCAGCGGTTCCCAGTCGTCCGCCGCAGCACCCGCACCTGCAGCGCCTGCGCAGCAGGCGGCGCCCGTCGCTGCTGCGGCCGCACCCGCACCGACGCCTGCTGCGCTGCCCGCATCGACGGCCGCGACCGGCGACAAGGACCCGGAAATCAAGGTGGGCGTGGCCTATACCACCAAGTTCACCAATGGTTCGTACCTGAAGGAGGTCCCCGAGGAGGTCTTCATCGTGCGCCCCAAGAATACCCAGAACAATGTCGCGGCCCAGGTGGCGCTGAACATGTTCATGTTCGCCCTCGGCGGCGGCTTGGCGGTCAATGGCTTCGACAAGGGCGACCTGAAGGGGGACAAGCTGGACGACGTGAAGGATCGCAAGCACGTGCGCAACCCAGTCTCCACCGACTACATCGGCAAGCTCAGCAAGGAAATCAATGCTGCCCTGCAGGCGCGTGCGGAACTAAAGCCGGGCGCCTTCAAGAACAGCGTCATGGTGGCCGGCGGCAGTTCCACCCTGATCTACGAATCCCTGACCGGTGATGAGGCCAATCTGTACAAGATGAATACCGAGCTGACCATCTACAAGCGCAAGGAAGATGCTGGTCTGTTCACCTTCAACCCGTTCGTCGAGGTGTCCTGCAATCGCGTATCGGAAAAGGCCCTGCCGCTGGAAGACTGGGCCAAGGACGACTACGTGATGGTCCAGCAGTGGGTCGATGAAACCCTGGACCAGTGCAGCAAGAAGGTGGTGGGGGCCTTGCCTGATCTGCTGGCGAGCTGATCGTCCATGTCCCGACCTGGTGGCCGGGCATTGCGTTTCATGATCCGCCGTTGACGACAAAGGCCGCATCGTTTGCACGATGCGGCCTTTGTACTTGTTGATCTGAACGCGGGATCTAGCGCAAGGCGTCCACGATCTGCTCCAGCTTGACCGCGTCGGCGGCGAACTGGCGGATGCCTTCGGCCAGCTTCTCGGTGGCCATGGCGTCGGCGTTGAGGGCCAGGCGGAAGGCCTTTTCATCCAGCGACACGCGCTCGATGTCGGCCGCATCGGCGGCTTCCTTGCTCAGCTTGCGCTCCACCGGAGCATCGCTGTCGGCCAGCTTCTGCAGCAGGTCCGGGCTGATGGTGAGCAGGTCGCAGCCGGCCAGTTCGATGATCTGCGACGTGTTGCGGAAGCTCGCGCCCATCACTTCGGTGGCATAGCCGAACTTGCGGTAGTAGTTGTAGACCGCCTTCACCGACTGCACGCCGGGATCGTCGCTGCCGGTATATTCCTGGCCGGTGGATTTCTTGTACCAATCGTAGATGCGGCCGACGAAGGGGGAGATCAGTTGCACGCGGGCCTCGGCGCAGGCGATGGCCTGCGGCAGCGAGAACAGCAGGGTCAGGTTGCAGCGGATGCCGTCCTTTTCCAGGATCTCGGCGGCACGGATGCCTTCCCAGGTGGAGGCGATCTTGATGAGCACGCGCTCGTGGGCGATGCCGGCTTCTTCGTACAGGCGGATCAGCTCGCGGCCCTTGGCGACGGTGCCTTCTGTATCGAAGGACAGGCGGGCATCGGTCTCGGTGGAGACGCGGCCCGGGATCAGCTTCAGGATCTCCAGACCGAAGGCGATCAGCAGGCGGTCGATGATGGCATCGGTACTCTTGCCGGCGTGGGCCTTGACCACCGACTCCAGCAGCGGCTTGTACTCGGCCTTCTGCACTGCCTTGAGGATCAGCGAGGGGTTGGTGGTGGCATCCTGGGGCGCAAAGGCCTTCATGGCCTGGAAGTCGCCGGTATCGGCCACGATGGTGGTGTACTGCTTCAACTGTTCAAGCTGGCTCATGGAAAGTCCTGTTGCTAGGGTGAAGAATAAGGATAGGCATTGTACGCAATGGCCGTTTCCTGTCTGTCGGTGAATGTCGCTAAATCAATGATCCTTGATCTGCCGCTGCACTTGGCACGCTTAGCGGAAGAAGGAGTCGAATTGCATGTCGAATTTCTGCAGCGACTTCTGCGCGTTCTGCATCTTCTTGCGGAATTCCGGGCCGCGTCGCAGCGCCAGTCCGACCGCCAGGATGTCGATCACCACCAGGTGCGCCAGGCGCGCCGAGATGGGGGTATAGGGGTCGATGTTGAAGGACAGGTCGATCGGCACCAGTACCGTGGCCAGTTCGGCCAGCGGGGTGCCGGAAGGGCCGAGCACGATGATGTCGGCACCGCCCTTGCGCGCCAGCTGGATCGAGCGCAGCAGGGCGGCGTTGCCACCGCGCTGCGAGATCGCCACCACGCAGTCGCCGGCCTTCAGGAGCGAGGCCGCGATGCTGTGGATGTGCGGGTCGGAATAGGCCACTGTGGGCACGCCCGAGCGGAAGAACTTGTGCTGCGCGTCGTTGGCCACGATACCGGAGGTCCCCTGGCCGTAGAACTCGATCTTGTTGGCCCGTGCCAGTACGTCCAGCGCCAGCTGGATGGCATCCGGGTTGAGGTGGTTGCGCAGGTCCAGCAGGGTATTGATGGAACGGCTGCAGATCTTGTTGACCAGATCGGCGGCCAGGTCGTCCTGGGCCAGCGTTTCATCCGCGCCCGGCAGGGCCAGCGCCAGGCTCTGGGCGAGCTTGAGCTTGAAGTCATGCCAGCCTTCGTAACCGATGGCGCGGCAGAAACGGATCACGGTCGGTTCCGACACTTCCGCATTCTTGGCCAGCGCCGTCAGGTTCTCGGCCAAGGCCAGTTGCGGGTTGGCCAGGATGGTCGCAGCCACCTTCTTCTCCGACTTGGAGAGGGAGTTGATGTGGGTGCGGATGGAGTCGAGCAGCATGGACATGACGGTGACCTGGTGACGCTAGCGGGCTCTGGTCAGACCTCGGGCAGGGCTTCTTCGCGCCACTGCAGTCCGTCACGACCGATCAGGGCGCTCGCCGCAGCAGGCCCCCAGGTACCGGCGTTGTAGGGGACCGGGTCGGCCTCCTGCTGGTCCCAGTAATCGATGATGGGCTCGACCCATTCCCAGGCGGCCTCCAGTTCGTCGCTGCGCATGAACAGTGTCAGATGACCGCGCAACACGTCCAGCAGCAGGCGTTCGTAGGCGTCCATGCGCGGGGTCTTGAACTTCTCGCGGAAGTCCAGCTCCAGCTCCACCGGACGCAGGCGCATGCCATCGCCAGGCTGCTTGGCCATCAGGTTCATGTGCAGGCCTTCGTCAGGCTGCAGTCGGATCACCAGGCAGTTCGGAGTGTCGTTCTGGTGCGCAAAGATGGAATGCGGCACGCTCTTGAAGCGCACCACGATCTCGGCCAGGGAGTCGGCCATGCGCTTGCCGGTACGCAGGTAGAACGGCACGCCGGCCCAGCGCCAGGTGTCGATCTCGGCCTTGACCGCGACATAGGTCTCGGTGCGCGAGTCGGGGTTGGCATCGGCTTCCTTGCGGTAGCCCGGCACGGCCACGCCATCGACATGGCCGGCGCGGTACTGGCCGCGCACTACGTTCATGGCCAGCGTGGTGGGGGTAAAGCGCTTGAGCGAGCGCAGCACCTTGAGCTTTTCGTCGCGCACGGCGTCGGCCGAGTTCGATACCGGCGGTTCCATGGCGACGATACAGAGCAGTTGCAGCAGGTGGTTCTGCAGCATGTCGCGCAGGGCGCCGGAGGTGTCGTAGTAGTCGAAGCGGCCGCCCACGCCGAGTTCTTCGGCGATGGTGATCTGCACGTCGGAAATCCATTCGCGCCGCCACAGGGGCTCGAACAGTACGTTGCCGAAGCGCAGCGCCAGCAGGTTCTGCACCGCTTCCTTGCCGAGGTAGTGGTCGATACGGAAGATCTGCGATTCCTGGAAGAAGCGGCCGACCTGGGCGTTGATGTCACGGGCGCTCTTGAGGTCGCGGCCCAGCGGCTTTTCCAGCACCACGCGGGAGGTCGGCGTGACCAGTCCGGCCTTGGACAGGTTTTCGCAGATGGAGGCGAACAGGCTGGGTGGGGTGGCCAGGTAGAACACCCGCGCCAGGCCGGCGATGTCGCGCAGGGCATCCTTCAGGTGGCTGAAGCTGTCGGCTTCCTTGGCGTTGACCGAGGCGTATTGCAGGCGGCCGGTGAAGCGTTCCCAGACGCTGGCATCCAGGTTGGCGGCCGGCACGTGGGGTTTGGAATCCTTCTCCACCAGCTTGAGGAAATCTTCACGCGATTTCTCGTCGCGGCCCAGGCAGATGATGCGTGCATCGGGCGGCAGGTCGCGGGCGCGGTCCCGGGCATACAGCGCGGGCAGCAGCTTGCGCATCGAGAGGTCGCCGGTGCCGCCGAATAAAACCAGATCGAAATCAGAAGTAGCCATGGTGTGTGTCGTCTCTTTGTACGTGAAGTAGCGGATGGAGCGCTACGTGTTTAGTGGCCCTGCCGGCTGGCCTGGGCGGCCTGGCGGGCCAGGGCGATCAGGGCGCTGGTGGAGGCGTCGTGGCGTGCGGCCTGCACAGCGTCCTCGGCCTGCAGCTCGCCCAGGATGGTCTTGGCCAGCACCTTGCCCAGTTCCACGCCCCACTGGTCGAAGCTGTTGATGCCCCAGATCGCGCCCTGCACGAAGGTCTTGTGCTCGTACAGCGCAATCATCGCGCCCAGGGCATGCGGGCTCAGTTCCGGCAGCAGCAGGGTATTGCTGGGGCGGTTGCCCTCGAAGGTTTTGTGCGGGATCAGGGCCGCGAGTTCCGCTTCGGGCAGACCTTGTGCCTGCAGATCGGCGCGCACCTCGTCGGCGTCCTTGCCGCGCATGAAGGCTTCGGACTGCGCGAAGCAGTTGGCCAGCAGCGCTTCCTGGTGTCCGGCAATACCGTGCGAGGGCTTGAGGACGGCGATGAAGTCGATGGGCGTGATGTCGGTACCCTGGTGCAGCAACTGGAAATAGGCGTGCTGGCCGTTGGTGCCGACGTCGCCCCAGATGGCCGGACAGGTCAGGGTCGTGACCGGCGTGCCGTCACGGCTGATGCGCTTGCCGTTGCTCTCCATGTCCAGTTGCTGCAGGTAGGACGGGAAGAAGCGCAACCATTGGTGATAGGGGGCGATGCTCAGCGAGGCGCTGCCGAGGAAGTTGCGGTTCCAGATGCCCACCAGCGCCTGGATTACCGGCATGTTCGATTCCAGCGGGGCTTCACGGAAATGGCGGTCCATATCGTGCGCGCCGGCCAGGAAGGCAGCGAAATTGTCGTAGCCGACCAGCAGCGCCACCGGCAGGCCGATGGCCGACCAGACCGAATAACGGCCACCCACCCAGTCCCAGAAGGGGAACATGTTCTCGGTATCGATGCCGAATGCGGCCACCTCGGCCGCATTGGTGGAGACAGCCACGAAATGCCGGGCCAGGTCTGCGGACTTGCCGTGCTGCAAGAACCAGGCGCGCGCCGAACGGGCGTTGAGCATGGTTTCCTGGGTGGTGAAGGTCTTGGAGGCGACGATGAAGAGCGTGGTCTCGGGATCGACGCGGGAGAGCACCTCTTCCAGGTCGTGGCCATCGACATTGGAAACGAAGTGGGTGCGCAGGCGTGGGTGCGCGTAGGCGCGCAGGGCAGTGCACACCATCTGCGGGCCCAGGAAGGAGCCGCCGATGCCGATATTGACGATGTCGGTGATCTCGCGTCCGCTGTAGCCGCGCCAGGTACCGCTGCGCACGCGCTCGCTGAATGCACGGATGTGCTTGAGCACCGCATGAACCTCTGACGCAACGGGTTGTCCGTCCACTACGGCCCCGGCCACATTTTCGGGTGCGCGCAGCGCGGTGTGCAGGACGGCGCGATGTTCGGTAAAGTTGATCTTCTCGCCATTGAACATGGCATCGCGCAGGGCTTCCACGCCGCGCTCGCGGGCCAGGCTCATCAGCAGCGCGAGGGTGTCGGTGTCGATGCGGTTCTTGGAGTAGTCCAGCAGGAGCCCGGCGGCGCGCACATGCATGCGCTCGAAACGGTCGGGCTGGCGGGCGAACAGATCGCGCATGTGCCACTGGACAGCCGTGGCGTGGTGTTCTTGCAATGCCTTGAAGGCGGCCGTGTCGGTCAGGGCGGGTGTATGCATGAGTCGGAGATGGGTTGGCTGTCGTGGCCTGTCATGTCTGGCTGCGGCATCCATCCCTGCGATCCATGCGCCATGTCGTCATGCGCATTGCAGGAAAAGAGCCGGGCAGGCCGTGTTCATGTTCTTGGGACAATGCGGGTGACTATACATCAAATGCCGCCGAAGTGGTAGTTTCACTACAGTTTATGACGGCCCTGTTACATTGCCTGCCGGCATCCATGCCGGTGGACGGGAAGCGAAGACTGATAAGGCTTTTGAAGCGGATTGATGTTCACCAATGAAAAGATGCGCGGTTTGGCCATGCTGCAGTGCTCTAAGTGTATGATTTCATTCGCGCAAATTTATGTAGTAAAATTACAGTGTTAACGCTAACAGGAAACCGACAATGCCTCTCAACGCTACCTTAGCCAGCGTCACCCAACGCATCGCCGAACGTAGCCGTCCTTACCGGACCGCTTATCTCGAACGCCTGGAAGCGGCCCGCCGCAAGGGCGCGCAGCGCGGCGCACTGGCCTGCACCAACCTGGCCCACGGCTTCGCCGCCTTCCCCGCCAATGACAAACTGAAGCTGAAGGAAGACAAGACGCCCTCGCTGGCGATCGTCTCGGCCTACAACGACATGCTCTCGGCGCACCAGCCCTTCGAGCGTTTCCCCCAGATCATCAAGGACGCCGCCCGTGAAGCCGGCGCCGTGGCGCAGTTCGCCGGCGGCACCCCCGCCATGTGCGACGGCGTCACGCAAGGCCAGACCGGCATGGAGATGTCGCTGTTCTCGCGCGACGCCATCGCCATGGCCACCGCCATCGCGCTGTCCCACAACATGTTCGACGCCGCGCTGTATCTGGGCGTGTGCGACAAGATCGTGCCGGGGCTGCTGATCGGCGCGCTGCACTTCGGCCACCTGCCGGCGGTGTTCGTGCCCGCCGGTCCCATGACCAGCGGCATGAGCAATAGCGACAAGGTCAAGATCCGCCAGCTCTACACGGCCGGCAAGATCGGTCGCGCCGAACTGCTGGAAGCGGAATCCAAGTCCTACCACGGCGCCGGTACCTGCACCTTCTACGGCACCGCCAACAGCAACCAGATGCTGATGGAAGCGATGGGCCTGCACCTGCCGGGCGCGGCCTTCATCACCCCCAACACCCCGCTGCGCGACGCGCTGACTGCGGCCGCCGCCAAGCAGGCCGCCAGGATCACCGACCTCGGCACCCAATACACCCCGGTGGGCCGCATGATCGACGAGAAGGCCATCGTCAACGCCATCGTCGCACTGCACGCCACCGGCGGCTCCACCAATCACACGCTGCACCTGGTGGCCATCGCCAAGGCGGCCGGCATCGTGATCGACTGGGACGACTTCGACAAGCTCTCCGCCGTGGTTCCGCTGATCACCAAGATCTACCCCAACGGCACCGCCGACGTGAACCATTTCCATGCCGCTGGCGGCACTGGCTTCGTGCTGCGCGAGCTGATCGATGCCGGCCTGATGCACGACGACGTCACCACCATCCTCGGCCAGGGACTGCGCCAGCACTGCAAGGAGCCGATGCTGGCTACCGAAGGCGAGAATGGTCGTCCCGGCACCGTGACCTGGCAGGATGCACCGGCCCAGAGCGCCGACGCCGGTGTGCTGGGCACCGTAGCCCAGCCGTTTGCGGCCGATGGCGGCCTCAAGCTGCTGCAAGGCAACCTGGGTCGTGCCGTCATCAAGATTTCGGCGGTCAAGCCCGAACACCGCGTGGTGGAGGCGCCGGCAGTGGTCTTCCATTCGCAGGAAGCCTTCATGGCCGCCTTCAAGGCTGGCCAGCTGGATCGCGACTTCGTGGCCGTGATCACCTTCCAGGGACCGCGCGCCAACGGCATGCCCGAACTGCACGCGCTGACCCCGGCACTGGGTATCCTGCAGGACAAGGGCCGTCACGTCGCCCTGGTCACCGATGGCCGCATGTCCGGCGCATCGGGTAAAGTACCGGCCGCGATCCATGTCACGCCCGAAGTGCTGGGCGGTGGTCCGCTGGGTCGCGTGCGCGACGGCGACATCATCCGCCTGGATGCCGAGACCGGCACCCTGGAAGCCAAGGTCGATGCCGCCGAGTGGGAAGCACGCAGCCTCGACACCAGCGACCTCTCCGACAATCAGCACGGCATGGGCCGCGAATTGTTCAGCCTGTTCCGCAACGCGGTGGGAACCGCAGAAGAGGGCGGCGCCACCTTCGGCCTGCCGCCGATTTTTGAGAAAGAGAAAGCCACGGTATGAAGACCACACTGGAAATCATGCGCGCCTCGCCGGTCATCCCGGTGATCGCCATCGACAAGTTCGAACACGCCGTGCCGCTGGCACGCGCTT
This sequence comes from Herbaspirillum sp. VT-16-41, assembly GCF_001994935.1. Lineage (NCBI taxonomy): Bacteria > Pseudomonadati > Pseudomonadota > Betaproteobacteria > Burkholderiales > Oxalobacteraceae > Herbaspirillum > Herbaspirillum sp. VT-16-41. The sequence continues at coordinate 99,908 of NZ_MUXB01000106.1, read as the reverse complement.
TGGTGGCAGGCGGCATCCGCGTGCTGGAAATCACGCTGCGCACCGAGCACGGCCTGCCGGCCATCCGCGCCATCGCCGAGTCGGTGCCGGACGCCATCGTCGGCGTCGGCACCTTGACTGCGCCGGAAGAATTCGCCGCCTCGCGTGATGCAGGTGCCGTCTTCGGTGTTTCGCCCGGTCTGACCCCGGCGCTGATCGAAGCTGCCAAGCGCAGTGGCCTGCCGCTGCTGCCGGGCGTGATGACCCCGTCCGAAGTGATGGCGGCGCGCGAGGCGGGCTTCCGCCAGCTGAAGCTGTTCCCGGCCGTGCCGGCAGGCGGCATCGGCATGCTCAACGGCATCGCCGGTCCCTTGTCGGACGTGTCCTTCTGCCCCACTGGCGGCATCACGCAAGAGACGGCACCGCAGTTCCTGGCCTGCAAGAACGTGGTCTGCGTGGGCGGCTCCTGGCTGACCCCCAAGGCCGCCATCGAGGCGGGTGACTGGGACAAGATCACCGAGATCGCCAAGGCGGCCAGCGCATTGAAGAAGGCCTGATTTTTCCCCAGGCCAGCAAAACGAAGGGCGGTACCGAGGTCGAATCGGTACCGCCCTTTTTCGTGAGCAGGAGAGGATTACTTCTTGCCGACCAGTGCAGCTTCAGAAGGCGCCTGTGCCTGCTGCTTCAGCTTGTAGGCCAGCACCAGCAGGATGATGCCCAGCACGATCATCGGCACCGACAGCATCTGCCCGGCCGAGATGGTGATGCCGCCGAAGTGGACTTCGTAATCCGGCACGCGGAAATATTCCGTAAAGAAGCGCGCGCAACCGTACAGCAGCGAGAACATGCCGGCCACCGCCATGCGCGGGCGGGAGTGGCGCGCAAAGATCCAGAGGATGATGAACAGCAGGATGCCATCGACCAGCATCTGGTAGATCGGCGAGGGGTGGCGCGGGATGTTGTCCACATTGGGCCAGATCATGGCCCAGGGCAGCGAGGGGTCGGCCGGGCGGCCCGGCAGTTCGGCATTGATGAAATTGCCCAGGCGGCCGGCGGCATAGCCCAGCGGGACCATGGGCGCGATGAAGTCCATGATGTCCATCAGGTTGCGACCACGCTTGCGGCCCCACAGGTACATGGCCAGCATCACCCCCAGGAAGCCACCGTGGAAGGACATGCCGCCCTTCCAGACCGCAATCATGTCGGCCGGATTCGCAAAATAGTAGGCGGGGTTGTAGAACAGGATTTCACCCAGTCGCCCGCCGAGTACCACCCCGAGCACGCCGTAGAAGAGCATGTCGTCCAGGTCTTCCTTTTTCCAGCCGACGGCGGCGATGTGCGGCTGTTTGATGCGCAGGCGTCCCAGCGCGATGAATTGGGCGAAGGCCAGCAGGTACATCAGGCCATACCAGTGGACGGCCAGCGGCCCGATGTGGATGGCAATCGGGTCGGGCATGGGGTGGACGAGCATGAGTTTGATCTTTCTGTTGTTGGGCGGAACCGCAATTGGAACGCGACGGGCGATGCAAGTTCGCCGATGCTTTTCCCGCTAGGTGGGAAATGGCGCGGTCCAATGTGATCAGGTCGGCGCGTCCAGCAGGTCCAGGAGGGCTCGCAGGACGCTGGATGGATTGTCGCGCCGCCAGGCCAGGCCGGTCTGGATGTCGGGCGCCGGGTCGGAGAGCCGGCGGTAGTCGACACCCGGGCGTTTCAGGTTCGACACGGATTGTGGCACAAGCGCCATTCCCATGCCAGCCGAGACCAGGCCGACGATGGTCTGCATCTGGATGGCTTCCTGGCCGATGTGCGGGGTCACCCCGGCATCGCGAAAGCACGACAGGATGGTGTCATGGAAGGCTGGAGAGATGCGGCGCGGGAAGATGATCAGCGGCAGCTCGCGCAAGCTTTTCAGCGATACCGGGCCGCGCTTCCTGACGGCACCCTCGGGGATCGCCGCGATCAGCGGTTCGGACAGCACCGGCCGCACATCCAAAAGCGCCGCGGCTTTCTCGGGCAGCGGCGGCAGCAGCAAGCCGGCGTCGATCTTGCCCTGCATCAGGTCTTCCAGCTGGATGTCGGTGGTGGCTTCGCGCAATTCGATCTGCACCTGCGGATAGCGAGCGCGAAAACGTTGCAGCAGCGGTGGCAGGATGCTGTAGTCGGCGCTGGAAATGAAGGACAGCGACAGCAGCCCGGAGGCCCCGCTGGCGGCGCGTCGCGCCAGGTCCGGCAAAGCGGCCGCCTGCTGCAGGATGCGCTGGACTTCCGGCAGCAGGGCTTCCCCCGCCGGGGTCAGCGCCACACTGCGCTTGGTGCGTTGGAACAGTGGCGTACCCAGTTGCTCTTCCAGCGCCGCGATGGTTTGTGACAAGGGCGGCTGGGTCATGTGCAGGCGGGCGGCGGCGCGCCCGAAGTGCTTTTCCTCGGCCACGGCGGCGAAGTAGCGTAGCTGGCGCAGTTCCAGGCGGGGATGATCGGACATGGACTGATATCGATTCCGAATGAGTTGGGCGTTCATGATATCCCTGGCCATCGGTAGCGGCAAGCCAGCGACCTTGCCTGATATTTCCGTCATGGAATTTGATCTATGACAGATATACGCCAGGGCAGATAGAGGCTGGGTACCGAAGCCGGTTAGAATAGCCCCGCCTGCGAAGCGCCTGGAGAATGCCGCAGCAGGCGTCACTGTCGATCACCGCTTGCTGAGGAGCTCCCATGAAATACCTGTTGTTGATTGCCACCCTGGTGGCCGGATCGGCCATTTCGGCCGAAGCGCTGGCCAATGCGCAACTGGCCAAGTCCAAGAATTGCATGGCCTGCCACTCGGTGGATGCCAAGATCGTCGGTCCCGCCTTCAAGGACGTCGCCAAGAAATACGCCGGCCAGAAGGACGCCGAAGCCAAGCTGACCCAGAAGGTCCTCAACGGTGGCAGCGGCGCCTGGGGCGCGGTGGCCATGCCGGCCAACAAGGGCCAGGTGAGCGAAGCCGAGGCGCGTGAGCTGGTGAAGTGGGTGTTGAGCCTGAAGTAAATCTGCTTGCATGCAATGAAAAAAGGAGACTGCGGTCTCCTTTTTTTATTTCAAGGCGCCACGCATCGGTGCAGTCCGCGTTTTCGATACGGCCAATGACCGGATCCGGGGACGGCTGTAGCCCGTTGGATCAGCCCTCCCGCAACAGCCCTCCCTTTTCCGGCTGTCGCTTGTCTCTAGCTGCCCGCCTTCTGCTGCCGCGCCACTTCGTTGCGCTTCATGCCGAGGTATTCGTCCCGGCTGACTTCATGCAGTTGGCGCGGATATTGTTCGGTCGCGTCATACCAGTTGGCCAGGCGCTTTTCCAGTCGTTGCTCGGCGGGCGCCGCCAGTCCGGAGAGGTAGGCGTCGATGGCCAGGTAGTAGCGCATGGTGTTGCGCTCCACGGTGGCACGGGTACCTTCGATGTATTGCGGCTGACCCTGCGCGTCGCGCTTGACCACGCTGAAGCCGACCTTGTCACGCCCGGCCGTCATCAGGTAGGCGCGCAAGGCCAGCTTGCTGGCCAAGCCATACGAATAGGCATAGCTGAAGTGGAGGAAGGAGCGCTTTTCATCCAGGGGGATGGATTCGATCTCGATACGATAGTCGGAGGTATCCAGCGGTCCCTCCTCGGCCAGCATCGAGGACGAGAAATAATCAGCGCCGCTGGTGCCGCCGCGATAGCGCAGGTCGACCCGGTAGGTGCTGTCGAGGGACTCCTCGGTCTTCTTGCCGACCTGCATGCGCAGGGTGGTTTTCGCGCCATCGTGGAGGAGCCGGCAATACTTGGTGTTCAGGTGCAGGATCAGGATGTCACACCAGCGGTCGGGGCTGCCCAGGGCTTCGCGCACCTGGGTGAAGGGATAGTCCAGCACCGCGTAGATGTCGCCCTTGACGTTGCCGCCGTCCTCGCGCGAGTTGAGATAGAGCGGGCGATGGTAGGCATTGTTGTTGAGCTCGCCCTGCAGCTCCGTGTAACGGCTTTTCATGGCGGCCGCGCCCGTCTGGGTCTGGGCGTGCGCCCAGCCGCAGGCGGCCAGAGCCAGCGTGGCCGGGAAGATCAGATGCAGGGTCAGACGGGACAACATGGATCGCAAACCGGACTCCTCTTCAATGGTGCAGTGGTTTCAGTATTCGATGCTGGCTACAGCAGGCGGGACCAGACGCTGGCGCCGAATTCCTTCATTCTTTCACTGATCGGCCGCTGGTCCCATTGTTCCTTGGTAATTTCCTTGGAGGCGCCGAGATCACGGTCGAACATGCTCTTCATCTGGACGCCGAACTGCGGGCTCAGGATCACCGCATTGATTTCCTGGTTGTAGACGAAGCTGCGCCAGTCCAGATTGGTCGAGCCGATGGTCGACCAGACACCGTCGATGATGGCGGTCTTGGAATGCAGCAGGGCGTCCTGGCGTTCGAAGATGCGTACGCCGGCTTCCAGCAGTTCCGCATAGAAGGAGCGGGAAGCATACAGCACCAGCGAGGAATCGCTGTGCGAGGGCAGGATCAGGCGCACGTCCACGCCGCGCCGGGCGGCATCCTTGAGCGAGTCGCGTAGCTGCGGATCAGGCACGAAGTAGGCGTTGGTCAGGTAGATCGAGCTTTCGGCGTGCTGGATGGCGGAGATGAAGGTGGCATAGATGATGCTGTAAGGATCGTCGGGCGAGCTGCCGATGGCGCGCACGATTTCGTTGCCGGCCGGAGCCACCGGCGGGAAGTAACGGTGTTCGCCCAGATCGGGGCCACGCTGCTTGTGCCAGGTTTCGACGAAGAGCTTCTGGAATTCCAGGGCCACCGGGCCATCGATGCGTACTTGCGTATCGCGCCAGGGAATCTGTTCGCCGTCCTTGTTGACGCGCGGTTTTTTCTTGCGGGTGCTGAAGGATCCGCTGGAATAGACGCTGCTGATATTGATGCCGCCCACGAAGGCGGTCTTGCCATCAACCACCAGCAGCTTGCGATGGTCGCGCTGGTTGACCTCCCAGTCCTTGCGCACCTGGGTGGGATTGATGGGGTTGTATTCCAGCACGTGGATGCCGGCATCGATCATCGGCTGGAAGAAGGCGCGCGGGGTGTTGATGGAGCCCACGCTGTCATACATCAGGTTGACCTGCACGCCCTTCTTCTGCATGGAGATCAGCAGGTCGGCGAACTGGCGGCCGACCTCGTCGTCTTCCATGATGTAGCTTTCCATGTTGACGTGGTAGCGCGCTGCCTGGATGGCCTGCTGCATGGAGGCATAGGTCGCGGGACCATCGATGAGCAGCGTCACCTTGTTGCCGGTCACCAGGGGCGAGCCGGTGATGGCGCCTTCGATGGCGACGTGGCGGTCCAGCAGGGTATTGTCGGCGTTCTGGCTGCGCAGCTTGTCCAGCACGGCCTTGGCCTGCGCTTCACTGAGGACGCCGCGTCCCCCCTTCATCTGGATGTTGCGCGCCGACTGCGAATCCATATCGGGCACGATGGTGGGCAACGAGCTGCAGGCCGCCAGCATCAGGGAGAACAACAGCAGCAAGAGCCAGGCAGCGGGCCACTTGGAATTTGTTTTCTTGTTGGTCATGGAAGGTTCCCGGTTGGGCGCTGCCATTGACCTGAGGCTGTCTCGGATGCCGGGGAGGGCAACGCTGTGCGGTCGAGTATATGCCCGACAACAGCGCGATGGCGCAGCGGGAAGCGCGAATCGGAACTGTCCTACAGCGGAAAGCGGGGGCTGCCTACAGGGCAGGCCGGGGATGACCGCGCTATTGCATCGTATCTGCGCAGGGAGAGGGCAAGGATGGGCCGGTCGGCCCATCCTGAAGGGGATCAGTAGACGTCGCGGCGGTAGCGGTTCTGTTCGATCAGGTCCTGCAGGCCGGCCTCGCCCAGGACGGCGGTGAGCACCGCATCGACCCCGGCAGCCATGCCTTCCAGGCTGCCGCAGACGTACAGCACCGCACCCTGATCCAGCCAGTGGCGCAGTTCGGCAGCCGCCTCGCGCAGGCGGTCCTGAACATAGATGCGCTCGGGCTGGTCACGCGAGAAGGCCAGGTCCAGGCGCGTGAGCTGACCTTGTGCCAGCCACTGCTGCAGTTGTTCGCGGTAGAGGAAATCGTGCGCCTCGTTGCGTTCGCCGAAGAGCAGCCAGTTGCGTGTCTGCCCGGCGTGGATGCGCGCCAGCAGGTGGCCGCGCAGACCGGCCATGCCGGAGCCGTTGCCGATGAAGATCGCCGGCACCTGCGACGGTGGCGGCGCGAAGCCGGCGTTGTGCACCAGACGCAGCTGCAATGCAGACTGCAGCGGCGCGAATTCGGTCAGCCAGCCGGAAGCCAGGCCCAGGCCGTCCTCATGCTGCACCTGGCGCACCAGCAGGTGCAGGGCGCCATCCTCGGTCACCGAGGCTGCCGAATAGGAGCGGGGCGTCAGGGGCTGCAGCGTATCGACCAGGCCCTGAGCGTCGGCCACGGCATGCTGCGGCAGCACGCTGCATGACAGCGCTAGCGCCAGCGTGCAGGATTGGCCCTGGTGACGCACCGGAGTGGCGCCGTCCAGTTGCAGGCGTTGCAAGAGCAGGGCGATGCGGTCCGGCGCATGACGCGGCAGGATTTCCACCAGCGCGCCGGCTTGCCAGGCGGGCAGGGTGCCGTCCTGCGGCTGCAGTTCCAGGTGATACAGGGGCGCGCCCTGGCTGCCCGGATTCATCAGTACGCGGCGCGTGAGCGTCCAGGTCTGCCAGGCCGGTGCATGGGTCGGCAGGATATCGCTGACCGCGGCTTGCAGGCCATGTGCGGCCAGTTCGCTCTCCCATTTGCGTAGCGCCTCACCATCCATGCGATCCACTTCCACCAGCGGGAACATCGGCTTGGCACCGCACTGACGCAGGCCGTGATCAAGCGTGTGACCGAAGCCGCAGAACTGGGTGTAATGGCGGTCTCCCAGGGCCAGGACCGCGTACTGCACATGCGACAGCGATTGCCCGGCGGCCTGGCGCAGGCGCTTCTCGACGCCGCGTGCGCTGTCGGGGGCGTCGCCTTCGCCGAAGGTGCTGGCGATGACGAGGAGGCGACGATGGTGGCGCAGGATTTCCGGGGTGACCTGAGCCAACGGCAGCAGGGTTACCGGCACGCCGCTCTTGCGCAGTCCGGCAGCGGTATGCAGGGCGATGCGCTCGGCCTGGCCGGTCTGCGAGGCATGGGCCACCAGCATCGGTTCGCCGCCGGTGACGCTGGCCGCCTCGCCACTGTCGATGCTGGCCCGCTCGGCACGCAGCGCGGCCTTCTTGCGGCGCCGATCCAGGTAGAGCATCCAGCCGGAAATGCCGAACAACGGCATCATCAGGCTGGCAATGGCCATGATGATGCGACCCGGCAGGCCGAAGTAGGTCCCCATGTGCAGCGGGTAGATGGCGGCGATGAAGCGCCCGCCGCGGCTCTTGTCTTCGTAGCGCTCCAGTTGCCGCACTTCGCCTGTCTGCGGTGCCACCACCATGCGGCTGCGCGCACGCTCATGCGGCGCATCGTGGCCCAGGAAGAAGATCTGCACCGGCTGCGTACCCTGTTCGGGCAGGCGCAACTGGGCATTTTGGTAATCAGGGGCCTGGGTCAGGAAGCTGTTCCAGGCCAGGGTCAGATCCAGCGGCACGGGGGCTGCAGCCGCTTCCTTCTTCTTGCCTTCGCCGCGCTGTATGGGCGCACGGCGGCTCTCGCCGGCCAGCGTGTTGACGCCGTCCTTGAACCAGTCCAGCGCCCAGTAGGCGCCGGTGGTGGCGAAGATCACGTACATCACCAGCGACCAGGTACCGATGACCGAGTGCAGGTTCCACAGGAAGGATCGTCCCTGCAGCTGGAAATCCAGCCGCAGCCAGGCCCGCAGCGACAAGGGCCGGCGCGGCCAGCGCAGGTACAGCCCGGACAGTGCCAGGGTCAGCAGCGACAGTGCCAGCGTCCCCAGGACGATCTTGCCGATCTCGGTGGGCAGCAGCAGCCAGCGATGGAAGCGCTCGATGATCTCGAAGAACTCCGCGCCCGTCACCGGTGGCAACAGTGCTCCGGTATAGGGATCGGCATAGCGCGCCTGCCCGCGTCGTTCGCCCGGCGGCGGTGCGAAGACCACACGCACCGAAGCGCCCGGCTCGGCCGACAGGGTCAGGGTGGTGACCCGGCGCTGCGGTTCGGCATCGCGCAGCCGCTCCAGCATCTGCTGCGGTGTCAGTGTGGCCTGCTGGCGCACTTGCACGTGCATCACGCCGGGGCTCAAGGCCTCCATGATTTCTTCGCGGAAAGCCAGCAGCGCACCGGTCACGCCGATGGTCATCAACAGGGTGCCGGCGGTGATGCCGATGAACCAGTGGAGCTGGAACCAGATCTTCTTGAACATGTATCAGTAGGGCGGCGACAGGCGCGGGGAGCGCCTTGTTGATCTTGTCTGCCAGGCCAGTGAAACGGCCGGCGCGTCAATGACCGCCCGGATGGGCTGGGCGGATCAGCCGGCTATTATAGATCAGATGAAAATGATTCTTATTGATATCTGAGTGTTTGCTCGAGGGGCGATGCCGTGGTGCGAAAGTCTTCAATTTCCTGCATTCATTTCCGGCGGGGAAAAATCATTTCAACGGGAACTTGATACTCTGCTGCGCCGTAACTGAAGCCGCCGTCAACAGGATGTCCAAGGACGAGCTTCATTCTTTTAATGGAATATTCCTTGGGAGGAATGTGCGGACATTTTGCGAGGTAGAATACACAGACGAATTTGGTCAGTGGTGGAATAGTCTTGACGAAGCCGAGCAGACCTCTGTGGCAACCTATGTCGGTTTGCTCGAACAGAATGGTCCGGCTCTCAAGCATCCTTACAGTTCTGGAATCCATGGCTCGCGACACGCCCATATGCGGGAGCTTAGGGTCCAGCATGCAGGTAGACCCTATCGGGTGCTTTATGCGTTCGATCCGTTGCGGCGTGCGATTCTTTTGATTGGCGGAACCAAGGCAGGAAACAATCGGTGGTATGAACAATACGTACCGCTCGCGGATAAGCTCTACGACATCCATCTTCATTCATTGCGAATAGAGGCAGGCGACCATGTCAAAAAAATTTAACGAATTGCGCGCTCGCATGCGACCGGAGGCGCAACTGGAGGCTCAATCCAGAACAGAGTCGCTGCAAACGAGTATCAAGCTACAGAATCTCCGAAAGAGTCTGCACATCACTCAGGCTGCACTCGCAGAAAATCTGCAGGTACAACAGGCCGCGATTTCAAAAATGGAAAATCGGGAAGACCTGCTTGTCAGCAGCGTGGTGGATTTCGTGCGCGGACTGGGCGGTCAATTGATATTGACGGCGAATTTTCCAGGAGATAGGACTTTCGATTTGACTCCAGATCCGGGCCCCGCCCCACCACCAGCGTCGGTGAGTACTCAAAAGGTCGGGAAGCCGAGTTCGCAGAAGCGCCCGCTTAAACACCGCAAAAGTAGCGTCGGGGCAACGACCAGAAGCTCGTCTGCAAGAAATCCCACATAAACCGGAGGGCCGGTGCATACCGGATTTGCTCTCCGCGGCTGCAGGCTTCATTCATTCCAGCATCATTTTGATCATCGTCCGCGTCAACACACTCCCGGCATCGGCCGCCACGTCCACGATGCTCAGGTGATGTATCTGCGGTAGCGCCACGGTTTCCACCGCATGACCCGACTGGCGTAGCTTGGCGGCATAGGTGGCATTCTGGCGCAGGAATTCTTCCGTCTCCTGTTCACCCACGCTCAGCACTGCCTGCGCACCTTGCGGCAGGTCCAGTTGCAGCGGGCTGGCCTGCAGGGCGTCGGACGGGGACAGGTGCAGGGATTCGTTGACGTAGGACAGGCGCACCGGCTCAAGGTCGTAGATGCCGGAAAGACCGCAGACGCCGCGTACCGGTGCTGCGCCCAGCGAGGCGATCAGCGCGGCCAGGTGGGCGCCGGCCGAGTGGCCCATGAGCCAGATCGCCTCCGGATCGAAGCGCAGCGCGCCGGCCTTGGCGTGCAGCATACGCAGCGCCCGACCACAGTCGGCGGCGATGTCGCCCATGCGTACCTGCGGTGCCAGGCGGTAATTGATCAGCGCCACATTGATGTCCTGCGCCAGGTAGGGCAGGGCCAGCTGGCTGAACTGGTGCTTGTCCAGAGAGCGCCAGTAGCCGCCGTGGATGAACACCAGCAGGGGGCGGCCATTGCTGCGTCCGGGGAAGAAATCCAGGGTCTGCAGCGCATCCTCGCCGTAGGGTACATCGGCCAGGTGGGGGTGGGCCTCACGCGCGGCCAGCCCTTCACGGGCGAAACGGTCGAAGTAGTCCTGGAAATCCGGAATGTGCAGGCGCACGTAATACTGCAGGTCCAGCGCTTCGCGGTCGTAGTCGCGATAGATGTGCATGGTCTTCCTCCCCTGGCCTCTTGCGGCCCTGTTTCCTGTTATTCGGCGAACTGCTCTGAAATCAGATTGCGCAGCCAGACATTGCCCTCGTCCTGATTGTAGCGGCGATGCCAGAACATGTTGGTCTGCAGCGCCGGTAGTCGCAGCGGCGGTTTGATGTAGCGCAGTCCGAACGGCATGGCCGCGCTCTCGGCCAGCTTGCGCGGCACGGTCACGACCAGATCGGTGGTGCTGACGATGTAGGGTACGGCCGTGAAATGCGGCACGCGAAAGCGCAGGCTTTGCAGGATACCGGCCTTTTCCAGATTCTGGTTGATACGGTCATAAGGACTCTCCAGCGACGACACCATCAGGTGTTCTGCCGCCAGGAATTCCTTGAGACTGACCTCGCCGCGCCGGTCCAGCGCATGGCCGATGCGGAACATGCTGACGTAGTCCTGGCGGAACAGGCGCCGCTGGTACAGCGCCTCGGACAGGTTGTCGAAGGCGCCGATGGCCAGGTCCACCCGGCCGGCTTCCATCTCGCTCTTGAGATCGACGGCGCCGGCGCGCACCGTGCTCACGCTCACCCCCGGCGCTAGCGCGGCGCAGGCCTCGATCAGCCGGGGCATGAAATAGACCTCGCCGACATCGGTCATGGCGATGGTAAAGCGACGCTCGCTACTTTGCGGGGAGAAACCTTCCTGCAGGTTGAGAGCCCGCGCCACCTGTTGCAGTGCCGCAGCCACCGGCTCGGCCAACTGGTCTGCGAACGGCGTGGGTTGCATGCCCTGCGCGGTGCGCACGAAGAGTTCATCACCGAAGCTGCGCCGCAGCCGCGCCAGCGCATTGCTGACCGCCGGCTGCGACAGGCCCAGGCGGCGCGCTACCGAGGAAATCTGGCGTTCCTGGAAGACCTCCTGGAATACCACCAGCAGGTTGAGATCGATGTCGCGGGGTTCGATGAGGGCCATGGATGAGCTTGGAGCCTGGAACGTGCACACCGCAGGAAGCCCTGCAGTGCACTGCAATATTCACGAAATGAATGGATCGTATTTTCGTATTTATATCGTAAAAGAAGGGCGATTGCACTACAGTGACGTCGCCGCCCCAGCCATCGGGGCCACGTCGCAGGACGTGCGCAGAGCGCCATCCAGAGCGATATTGTCGGCCGTCATCGGCGCGCCAGACCGGCAACACAATTAAAACAACGTAAAGACAGACGAGGAGTCAAGACATGAGTATCCACGCAAGTGGCGCTCTCCCCACGGTCCATGTGGACCAGGTGGTGGAGCAGGGCCGTTTCGGCACTTTCCAGTTCGGCCTGCTGCTGCTGTGCGGCCTGTGCCTGATCATCGATGGTTTCGACGTCCAGGCCATGGGCTATGTGGCCCCGGCCATCATCGCCGACTGGGGCGTGAGCAAGGCCAGCCTGGGGCCGGTGTTCGGCGCCGGCCTGTTCGGCATGCTGCTGGGTTCGCTGGTGTTGACGCCGGTCGGTGACCGCTATGGCCGCCGCCCGGTACTGATCGTCTCCACGCTCTTTTTCGCGGCCTGCATGCTGGCCACGCCCCTGGTGACGACCCTCGATCAACTGTTGATCGTGCGCTTCATCACCGGTTTCGGCCTGGGCAGCATCATGCCCAATGCCATGGCGCTGGTGGGGGAATTCAGTCCTTCCTCGTCCCGGGTCACGCGCATGATGCTGGTCTCCTGCGGCTTCACCGTGGGCGCTGCTGCTGGCGGCTTCGTCAGCGCCGCATTGATTCCGGCGCACAGCTGGCATGCGGTGTTCTGGGTCGGCGGTGCGGTGCCGCTGGTGCTGGGCCTGGTCATGCTGGTCTGGCTGCCGGAATCGATCCAGTTCCTGGTGCTGCATCGCCGTCCGCGGGCGCAGGTGGCACGCTGGCTGCGCAAGCTCGATCCGTCCATCGTCATCGATGAGCGCACCGAGGTGGTGGTCAAGGAAGCCAAGGCCGAGGGCATGCCGGTGGCGGCGCTGTTCCGTGATGGTCGCGCCGGAGTGACCGTGTTGCTGTGGCTGATCAGCTTCATGAACCTGATCAACCTCTATTTCCTCTCCAACTGGCTGCCCACACTGATCCATGACGCCGGCTATTCCACCAGCATGGCCGTACTGATCGGCACCTCGCTACAGGTGGGCGGCGTGATCGGCACCCTGACCCTGGGGCGCTTCATCAATCGCTATGGATTTACCCGGGTGCTGGGTGTCTGCTTCCTGCTGGCCTGCGTCTCGATTGCCATGATCGGCAAGGTGGCGGCCCTGCCGGCACTGCTGTTCGTGGCGGTGATCGTGGCCGGCTTCTGCATCGTCGGCGGCCAGCCGGCGGTCAATGCCCTGGCCGGGACCTACTATCCGACCACCTTGCGTTCCACCGGCATCGGCTGGGCGCTCGGTATCGGTCGCATCGGCTCGGTGGTGGGCCCGGTGATCGGCGGCCAGCTGATCGCCCTGCAATGGAGCAATGGTTCGCTCTTCATCGCCGCCGCCGTGCCGGCCCTGATTTCGGCGCTGACCATTGCGCGCCTGCATCGTACTTCCCGAGGAGTTTCCGCATGACTACCGTCACCGATTCCGCCGTCAGTCACCACGTCCATACCCGTGGCTACCAGTCCGGCTTCGGCAATGAGTTCGAGACCGAGGCCTTGCCCGGCGCCTTGCCGGCGCACCGCAATTCGCCGCAGAAGGTGGCCTATGGTCTCTATGCCGAACAGATTTCAGGTACCGCCTTCACCGCCCCCCGTGGCCACAATCGCCGCTCCTGGCTGTACCGTATCCGCCCGGCGGCGGTACATGAACCCTTTGCCCCAATGGAGCGCGGCCTGCTGGTAAGCCACTTCGATGACGTGGCAGCGCCGCCGAACCAGTTGCGCTGGGACCCGCAGCCCATGCCCACGGTCCCCACCGATTTCATCGAGGGGCTGGTCACGATGGCCGGCAACGGCTCGCCGCAGGCCCAGAACGGTTGCGCCATCCACCTGTACGCGGCCAATTGCTCGATGACCGACCGCTTCTTCTATTCGGCCGATGGTGAGCTGCTGATCGTGCCGCAACAGGGCCGCCTGCAGTTGCGTACCGAACTGGGCGTGATCGACATCGAGCCGCAGGAAATCGCCGTCATCCCGCGTGGCCTGCGCTTCCAGGTGCGGCTGCCGGACGGCGAGGCACGCGGTTACGTCTGCGAGAACTTTGGCGCATTGCTGCGCCTGCCGGATCTGGGGCCGCTGGGGTCCAACGGCCTGGCCAATCCACGTGATTTCGCTACGCCCCATGCCTGGTACGAAGATCGCGAGGGAGATTTCCAGTTGATCGCCAAGTTCGGCGGCAACCTGTGGCAGGCGAAGATCGGCCATTCGCCGCTGGACGTGGTGGCCTGGCATGGCAACTACGCGCCCTACAAGTACGACCTGCGTCACTTCAACACCATCGGCTCGATCAGCTACGACCATCCCGATCCCTCGATCTTCCTGGTGCTGCAGTCGCAGAGCGATACGCCGGGCGTGGATACCATCGACTTCGTGATCTTCCCGCCGCGCTGGCTGGCCGCCGAGAATACCTTCCGCCCGCCCTGGTTCCACCGCAACGTGGCCAGCGAATACATGGGCCTGATCACCGGCCAGTACGACGCCAAGGAAGGCGGCGGCTTTGTCCCCGGCGGCGGCAGCCTGCATAATTGCATGAGCGGCCACGGACCGGACGCGGCTACCTTCGAGAAGGCCAGCCGCATCGATACCAGCCAGCCGAACAAGGTCGATCACACCATGGCCTTCATGTTCGAGACCCGCAACATCCTTTGCCCCACCCGCCATGCCCTGGCGTCGCCGACCCTGCAGCGCGACTACCAGGATTGCTGGCTGGGGATCCAGAAGAACTTCAACCCGGAGCGCGCATGAGCCTGCCTAGCCTGAAACTGAACGAGACCCACGACACCGAGCTGCGCAGCTGGGTCGAGAGCGCCAATACCGACGGCTGCCCATTCCCGATCCAGAACCTGCCTTATGGTGTGTTCCGTCGCGCTGCAAGTGAAGAAAGCTTCCGTGCAGGCGTCGCCATCGGTGACCAGATCCTGGACCTGCCGGCGGCACAGGCGGCCGGTGCCTTTTCCGGCTTTGACGAAGCCACGCGCCAGGCCGCCCACGCCGCCTGCGGCGGCAGCACGCTCAATGCCCTGATGGCCTTGACCCCGACAGCCTGGTCGGCGTTGCGCCTGGCGCTGTCGCGCCTGCTGCGCAGCGGTTCGCCGCACCAGACCGAACTGGCGGCCTGCCTGGTGCCGCAGGCCCAGGCCCGCTACGACGTACCGGCCGCCATCGGCGACTACACCGACTTCTATACCTCCATCCACCACGCCACCTCGGTGGGCAAGCTCTTCCGTCCGGACAACCCGCTGTTGCCCAACTACAAGTGGGTGCCGATCGGCTACCACGGTCGTGCTTCGTCGATTGCGGTCTCGGGCCAGCAATTCCGCCGCCCGGTCGGCCAGACCAAGGCGCCGGATGCTGAAACGCCCAGCTTCGGACCCTGCAAGCGCCTGGACTACGAACTGGAAATGGGCATCTTCATCGGCGGTGGCAATGCCCTCGGCGAACCGGTGCCGATGAGCCAGGCCGAAGACAAGGTGTTCGGCCTGTGCCTCCTCAATGACTGGTCGGCACGCGACGTGCAGGCCTGGGAATACCAGCCGCTCGGCCCCTTCCTGTCGAAGAGCTTCGCCTCCACCATCTCGCCCTGGATCGTCACGCTGGAAGCACTGGCCCCGTATCGTTGCGCCTGGACCCGTCCGGCCGACGATCCGCAGCCGCTGCCCTACCTGGATGCCCCCACCCTGCGCGAGAGCGGCGCCTTCGATCTGCAGCTGGAAGTGCTGATCCAGACCGCCGCCATGCGTGAGGCCGGCACCGCCCCGCAGCGCCTGTCGCTGTCCAACTACCGCGACGCCTACTGGACCGTGGCGCAACTGGTGGCGCACCACACGGTCAACGGCTGCAACCTGCGGCCCGGTGATTTCCTGGGTACCGGCACCTTGTCCGGTGCGCAAGCTGACGAAGCCGGCTCGCTGCTGGAACTGAGCGCCGGCGGCAAGGCGCCCATCACCTTGGCCAACGGTGAACGTCGCGTGTTCCTGGAAGATGGCGACACCATCATCCTGCGTGCTGCCGCTCGTCGCGACGGCTTGCCCACGATCGGGTTCGGTGAAGCCGCCGGCACCGTGCTCCCGGCACGCAGCCTGGCCTGATGCGCCTGGTTTCCAAGGAAGGATGAAAGGAAGAGGATGACTACCCTGTACAGCTATTTCCGCAGCTCGGCCTCCTACCGCGTGCGCATTGCCCTCAATCTCAAGGGCGTGACCTACGAGACGGCGGCGGTGCACCTGCTCAACCAGGGCGGCGAGCAATTGCTGCCGGCCTTCACGCAACTGAACCCGCATGCGCTGGTGCCGGTGCTGGCCGACCAGGGGCAACTGCTGAGGCAGTCGATGGCGATCCTGGAGTATCTGGAAGAGCGCTATCCCACGCCTTCGCTGCTGCCCGGCGATGCCTTCGCGCGCGCCCGCATCCGCGAACTGTCGCTGGCCATCGCCTGTGAAATCCATCCCCTGAACAACCTGCGCGTGCTGCGTTATCTCAAGCACCAGCTCAACGTCGACGAAACCCAGAAGACCGCCTGGATCCAGCACTGGATCAAGCTCGGCTTTGCCGCGCTGGAGCAGCAACTGGCCGCCGACACCACGCGCGGTCACTTCTGCGTGGGCGATGCACCGACCATGGCCGATTGCTTCCTGGTGCCGCAGATCTTCAATGCGCGCCGCTTCGAGGTCGACATGGCACCCTATCCGACGCTATGCGCCATCGAGGCTGCCTGCAATGTCCTGCCAGCCTTCGAACAGGCGCATCCGGCACGCCAGCCGGACGCCGCCTGAACTGGGCCAGGCTTAGCTGCGGCGCGGCACCAGCAGGTTGCCGGTCATGATCAGCACGGCTTCGTCGTGCTGGTTGTAGGTGGTCACGCGATGGTTGAGAAAACCCTGCAGGGGGCGCGATTGCGAGGTCTTGATACCCAGCACTTCGGCCTCCAGGCGCAGCACGTCGCCGGGGCGGGTGGGGCGTGGCCAGCGGAATTCGTCGAAGCCGGCGCCGATGATGCCGCCCTGGATGTGGAGCGTATCGACCAGCAAGCGCATGGTCAGCGCGGCGGTATGCCAGCCGCTGGCCGCCAGTCCACGAAAGAAGGTCTGCTGGGCGGCAGCGTCATCCAGGTGGAAGGGCTGGGGATCGAACTGGGTGGCGAACTGCTTGATGGCCTCGGCATCCACGGTCAACGTGGCGGGTGAACGGAAAACCTGGCCGGGCTGGAAATCTTCCAAATACTTGGGGGTATCCACGATGTCTCCTGATCGTTGTTATCGCTGTGATGTCCCGGTCTTCAGGAAACCGGAAAGGCCCCCAGTATAGCGACTTCCGCAAAGACCACAGGCCGCAGCGGAGGGCGCGCTGCGGCCTGTGGTGTTGTCACCGGCGATCAACCCGAGCTTCGGGCTCAGGACGACTTCGACAGCTTGGTCAACTGCTGCGTCAGATAGCTTTGCCTTGCCTGCATGGTTGCGAGTGTGACGTTCAGACGATTGAACTGGTTGGTGTAGTTATCCTTCAGGTCCTGCAGGCGCGAATTGGCCGCCGTCTGCTGGTCCGTGACGATCTTCAGGCTGGCCTGCAGGCCCTTGGTCTTGGTGGCCAGCGTGCCACCTTCCTTCAGGATGCCATCCATCACCGTCTGCAGCTTGGTGACCACGCCGCCCGTGGCGGTGAAGAGCTTGCTGATGCCCTCGAAGTCCTTGTTGGCAGCCGTGGTCAGCTTGATCGAATCCAGCGCCAGCGTGCCGTCCTTCTGGAAGGAGATGCCGACCTGCGACAGGTTCATCCCCCCGCCTTCGCCCAGCGCGCCCAGCATGGTGCTACGGATCTGCGTCATCATGTTCAGCACCGACGATTCCGACGCCAGCGGCGAGCCGGTATTGGCCTCGCCCTTGGTGGTGGACGGGGTTTGCTTGGTCAGGTTGGTCACCGCCTTGGCCAGCGTGTTGTAGGCGTTGACGAAGGTATTGGCGGCGGTGGTCAGGCCGCTGGTGTCATTGGAAATGGCCAGCGTGAAATTGTCGGTGGCATTGGTGACCTTGCTCAGGTTCAGCGTCACCCCCGAGATCACGTTGGTGACCTTGTTGCTGGTGCTGGTCACGACCACGCCGTCGATGGTCATCCGCGCATCCTGCGCCTTGGCCAGCTGGCCCATGCTGCTGCCGGTGAGGCCGGCGTAATCATTGCTGCCGGTCAGCTTGACCGCGTCGCTGCCGGTCGGGGTGAGCACCAGCTGCTCCTTGCCGCCGCTGGTGGTGATGCTGGCCGTCACGCCGGTGTTGGCGTCGTTGATGGCCTTCATCACGTCATTGAGCTGGATATCGCCACTGGCGTCCAGATCGGTCGGGGTGATGTTGAAGGACTTGTTGCCCACCTGCAGTGCCAGCGCGCCGGTGGCGAAGGTCTGGCCAGCCGTCACGCCCGGGGTGGTCACGGTGCCGCTGGGATCGAAGGCGAACGGCGCAAACGAGCCGGTGCCGCTGACCCGCAGGGTGTTGGCCGCGCCGCTGTCTTTGGCGGTCAGCACCAGGTGGTCATTGGTGCCATCGCTGACGATGGAGGCGCTCACGCCCGCTTCGCTGGCGTTGATGGCATCACGCACACCGGCCAGGGTATTGGTCTTGGGCTGGATCAGCACGGTCGAGCCGTTGCCGGTCTTGATGGCCAGCACGCCATTGTCGAAGGTGCTGCCCGGGGCGATGCCGGCCGAGCTGACCTTGACCGCTTGCGCCAGCTGGTTCACCGCCAGGCTGTACGAGCCCGACGCCGCCTTGGCGGCGTCGCGCGGGGCCTGCACCTGGGTCACGCTGCCCGGCGTGCTGGAGGCCGGATCGTAGCTCAGCCCCGAGAGGGTGTTGTTGGCGGTGATCTTGATGGTATTGGCGGTGCCGCCGGTATTGGATTCCAGCACCAGGTGGTCGCCGCTGCCGTCGGTGGTGATCGACGCCGTGACCCCGGCCTTGGAGGCATTGATCGCATCGCGCACGCCGGCCAGCGTGGCATTGGCCTTGAGCGTGATGAAGGTGGGCTGGTTGCTGCCCACCTTGATGGCGACCGAATCGCCGGCATTGAAGGTGGTGCCGGTGGCATAGCCGCCCGACTTCAGCTTCTGCGCCAGTACCTTGGTCGATTCATCGGTGTTGGTCTCGGCCGTGAGCGGATCGGTGGTGAGGCCCGTGCCGGTACCGGCATTGGTCAGGGTGGTCTTCTGGGCGCTGAAGGTGGCCGAGGTCATCCCCTTGAGGGCGCTCTGATAGGTCGACAGCGCGTTCTTCAGCGTCCCGTACGCCGAAATGAGCGTGTTGAAGCCGGTTTCCTTGTTTTTCAGCGGCGTGAGCCGCGACTTGCTTTCAACCGAAATGAGCTGGTTGACCAAGGTCGCCACATCGAGCGGACCGGCTGACGTGGAGATGGACCCGGTGGAAGTTGCCATGTTGACCCCTGAACAATATCGAATTCTTCTTGTAATCTGGAAACGCTGACAAATCGTCAGCGTTCGCCACATTAACGGCAGCTCTTTACAAAAGTAAAGGTCAGTTTGCTGACCAAAACTGGAATTTGTTCGGGATTTTTGTGGAGCTTTGATGGAGATACGGCCCGCGCAGCTAAACAGGGCGGCCAGCGGACGGGGGAGGGTGGCGGGAAGACAGAAGGAAGGCTGCAGAGGGCGGCAAGGAGCGGAAAGGAGCGGAAAGGAGCGGAAAGGAGCGGAAAGGAGCGGCACGGAGCCTCCGGCCCATGCCCCATCCCCCCCTGGCTTCAGTCCGGATCAGGTCTGGATGAACTTTTCCAGCGGGTAGTGATGCTTGATGAAGGGTGACTTGATGACGATGTAGCTGAAATACTTTTCAATGCGCAGGTTCTGCTCCAGCAGCGACTCGATCACGCTCTGGTAATGCACCACGCTGCGGGTCATGAACTTGAGCAGGTAGTCGTAACCCCCGCTGACCAGGTGGCATTCGATGACCTCGTCGACATTGCGGATATAGGACTCGAACTTGGCGAAGTCTTCGCGGCGGTGGTCCGACAGGGTCACCTCGGTGAACACGATCTGCACGTCGGCCAGTTTTTCCAGGCGGATGTAGGCGCCGTAGCCGCTGATGTAGCCGGCCTTTTCCAGGCGCTTGACGCGGATCAGGCAGGGGCTGGGGGACAGGCCGACGGCGTCGGCCAGGATCACATTGGTAATGCGGCTATTTTCCTGCAGGTGACACAAAATCCTCAGATCGATCCGGTCCAGTTTCAACGCGCCGTTAGTCATCATGTTGCCTCGGGTTATTCGACTCAACCGGCCTGCTGTCCCTGGGCGGGGAAGGCAGGCCGGATGTCAGGGCATTTTAACCCCTCCGGTCCCTGTTTTTGGCATGTGACCGGGGGCTTTGCTCGCATCGACCGGCTTATTTGACGGCCTGGCGCACCTCGGGCTGGGCCAGCACTTCATCGAGGATGGCCTTCAGCCGCTGGAACATCAGCTCGAAATCGGCCGGTGTATAGCACAGCGCCGGCGCAAAACCGAGGATGTTGTCGCCGAAGGCGCGGAACACCAGGCCCTGCTGGTAGGCCACCTTGAAGATGCGTTCATGCAGCTTCAGTTCGGGTGCGAAGCGCGCCTTGGTGTGCTTGTTGGCCACCAGTTCCAGCGCACCCAGCAGCCCCCGGCTGCGGGCATCCCCCACCAGCGGATGATCCAGCAGGGCGCGCAGGCCACCGGCGAAATAAGGCTCGACCCGACGACCGTTTTCCAGCAGACCACCTTCCTCGTACAGGCGCAGCACCTCCAGCGCCACTGCCGCACTGACCGGATGAGCCGAATAGGTCTGACCGTGGCCGACCACGGTGCTCATGGGCGCGCCATCGGCAATGCCCTGATAGACCCGGTCCGACATCATCACCGCGCCCATCGGCGCGTAGCCCGCGGTCAGGCCCTTGGCCATGGTCATCAGGTCCGGCTGCACGTCTTCGTCCAGGCAGGCAAACATGGGGCCGGTGCGGCCGAAGCCGGTGATCACCTCGTCCACCACGAACAGGATGCCCAGCTCGTTGCAAGCCAGCTGCATGGCCTTCAACCAGCCCTTGGGCGGCACCACCACACCGCCCGAACCCTGGATCGGTTCGCAGAAGAAGGCCGCCACCTGGTCCGCACCCAGTTCGGCCACCTTGCTGCGCAGCGCCTGTACCGAGGCGGCGATGATGGCTGCGTCGTCGGCCAGTTCGCTGCGGTAGGGATAGGGCGAAGGCAGGTAGTGCTGGGTCGGCAGCGGCAGATCGAAGTTGAAGTGGAAATTGGGCAGCGCCGTCAGTCCCGCCCCCACCGAAGAGGAACCATGGTAGCCACGCTGCAGCGAGATGAAATGCTTCTTGGCCGGCTTGCCGATGGCGTTGTGGTAGTGCGTGATGTAGCGGATGGCGGCATCCACCGCGTCCGATCCGCCCAGGGTGAAGTAGACATGCCGGAGCGAGGCCGGGCTGATGTCCACCAGCTTCTTGGCCAGCAGGATGGCCGGTTCCGAGGCGAAGTGGAAGTAGCCCGTGGCATACGGCAGGCGCTGCATCTGTTCGGTGGCGGCGCGGATCACGCTCTCCTGGCCATAGCCGGTGTTGACGCACCACAGGCCCGAGAAGGCATCCAGCAGTTCCTTGTCCTGATGGTCGGTCAGGTAGGCGCCACGGCCGGACTTGAGGATGATGGGACCCAGCTCTTCGTGTTCGCGAAAGCTGGTCACGGGATGGATCAGGTGGCTGCGGTCGAGGGCAGCCAGGGTCGATGTTTGCATGAAGGAGGACTCGCTGACGATGGCGTTGAACAAGGTCGTGCCAGGCGGGCGACACAACCGGGATGCGTTCTATGCTATGCCTGCCCGGTCGCAGCGGATGCGCAAGATGCGGGGTCCAAAAAGCATCTTCATGGGTTTTGCGGGCGGCTTTGGCATTTTCTGCGGCGTGCCCTGTGCGACCGGCTGCGGCCTTAGCCCAGCGCCTGGTTGACGATGGAAAACAACTGCATGCCCGCATCGCGCGCCGGCGGCGCACCCTTGCACATGCGGGTGACATGGTCGACATTGGTCAGGCCCAGCGTGTCCAGCCAGGCCGGCAGACCGCTCGATTCGAACACGTCGATGCGGATGAAGGAATCCGAATAGGTATTGATCCAGTGCGCGATCAGACCCTTGGCCCGTTCGGCATCGGGTGCCACCACCGGCCCGATCACGCGGCCATGGCCGAAGCGACGCACCAGCGCAAAGCCCAGCATCTCGCCATCGCGGTCCAGCGCCACGCCTTCCGACATCTCCAGCAGGGCCAGCAGCAGCTTGCTGCGTTCCATGCCGGTGGCGCGCGCATCCAGCGCCAGCAGCCGCTGCACATCGTTCTTGCCCATCGGCCGCACGCGCTCGCCGGGCGGCAGCGAGACCAGTACCGGCTGCGCCGACGAGCCCTGGAACTGGTGCAACACATCCTGCTGAATAAAGCCCAGTTGCCGATAGAGCGGCATGCCCGCCGCGGTGGCATTGACCACCAGGCTGCGACCATTGACCTGGCTGGCGGTGTGCTGCATCAGCCGCCGCCCCAGGCCGCGGCGCTGCAGCTCGGCCTGCACCAGCAGCATGCCGATGACCGCGTGCTGCTCGCCGTAGCAGGTGCACACTACCGAACCCACTACCGGCAGCGCGGCACCGTCGGCGGTGTGTTCCAGCAGATAGCCCTGGCCCATCTGCAACAGGAATTTCCAGTCCTCCAGCCGGTGTGGCCACTTGAAGCGCAGCGACAGCCGGTGGCAGTTGCCCAGGTCATCGGCGGCGATGGCACGCAGGCGCAGGTCGGGCAAGGCTTCCTGGCCGCTGCTCGGGACGGGGGTGGTCGGCACTGGCATGGGGGCTCCTGGTCGGTTCGTTGAAGGTAACGTAGTACAGGGATTTCAGGGCTGCAATTTCACAGCGGCGATCTCACAGCTGGCCCTGGCACACGTACTTGGTATGCAGATAATCATCCAGCCCGTGCACCGAGCCTTCACGACCATAACCGGATTCCTTGACGCCGCCAAAGGGGGCCGCCTCGGCCGCCAGTGCGCCCTCGTTGACACCGACGATGCCGCTCTCCAGTGCATCGGTGACACGATGGATGCGCCGTACATCGGTCGAATAGAAATACGCGGCCAGCCCGAAGGGCGTGCCATTGGCCGCGGCGATCACTTCTTCCTCGCTGGTGAAGCGCGTCACCGGTGCCACCGGGCCGAAGGTCTCTTCGCAGCTGCATTGCATGGCATCGGTCACGTTGGCCAGCACGGTAGGCGCGTAGTAGTTGTCGCTTTCGTAGCCGGGCCCCTGCAGGCGCTGGCCGCCGGTGATCACGTGGGCACCGCGGGCGACGGCATCGCGCACGTGCTGGTCGATCTTGGCGATGGCACGGGCATTGATCATCGGCCCGATCTGCGAGGCCGGATCGCTGGCCGGGCCGACCTTCAGCGCCGCCACCCGGGCGCCCAGCCTGGCCACGAAGGCGTCATAGACCTTTTCTTGCACGTAGATGCGGTTGGGGCTCACGCAGGTCTGGCCGCCATTGCGGAACTTGGCGGCCATCACGCCGTCGATGGCGGCATCCAGATCGGCATCGTCGAAGACGATGAAGGGCGCATTGCCGCCCAGTTCCAGGGAGAGCTTCTTGAGGGTATCGGCCGAATGACGCGCCAGGTGCTTGCCCACGGCGGTGGAGCCGGTAAAGCTGATCTTGCGCACCCGGCTGTCGGCCAGCCACACGTCGACCACTTCCGGCGTGCGCTCGCGCGAGGCCGTGACGATGTTGATCACCCCGGCCGGCACGCCCGCTTCCTGCGCCAGGCGCACCAGCGCCAGCGAGGTCAGCGGTGTATCCTCGGCCGGCTTGCACACCACGGTGCAACCGGCGGCCAGGGCCGGTGCGATCTTGCGGGCGATCATCGCGGCCGGGAAGTTCCAGGGCGTGATGGTAGCCACCACGCCCACCGGTTCCTTCAGCGCCAGCATGCGGCGGCCGGTCACCGGGGCCGGGATGATGTCGCCATTGGCGCGGGTGGCTTCTTCGCCGAACCATTCCACATAGCTGGCCGCATAGGCCACTTCACCGCGCCCCTCGGCCAGCGGCTTGCCCTGCTCGCGCGAGATCAGGCGACCCAGGTCTTCCTGGTGCGCCAGCAGCAAGTCGTTCCAGCGCTTGAGGATGGCGGCGCGCTGCTTGGCCGGCGTGGCACGCCAGGCCGGGAATGCGGCGGCAGCGGCATCCACCGCGGCGCGGGCATCGGCGGCATTGCCGTCGGGGACGCTGGCAAATATCTTGCCGGTGGCCGGATCACTGACCGCAAGTTCGCGACCGTCGGCCGCTGCGCGCCATTCGGCGCCGATCAGGTGGGCACCGGGCAGCAGATCCTGGCGGTGCAGTTCGAGTGTAGTCATGGCAGGCATTCAGTCAAAGTGAAGAGGATTCGAAAGGGCATTCACGCCAGCTTATCCTTGAGCCGGTAGTACATGCCCACCACCGGCAGGAACCAGGGTGGCCCGAAATGACCGGGGATGGCCGGCCATTCGCGGTCACGCCAGGGATTGGCCAGCGCATCGCCGGCCATCACCTGCGCCATGCACTGGCCCATGTGCACCGACATCTGCGTGCCGTGGCCGCTGTAGCCCATGGAATAGAACAGGCCATCGCGTTCTCCCGCCTGCGGCAGGCGGTCGCGGGTCATGTCGACCAGCCCGCCCCAGCAGTAGTCCAGGCGCACCGGTCCCAACTGCGGGAAGGTCTGCTGCAGGCCCTGGCGCAGGATTTCGCCACTGGCGGCATCGGACTGCGGGCTGGAAATCGCAAAACGCGCCCGTCCGCCGAAGACCAGGCGGGTATCGGGCGTCATGCGGAAATAGTGGTGGATATTGGCCACCGTGGTGTAGGTGCGCTGTTGGCTCAGCAGGCTGGCCGCGCGTTCGGCACCCAGCGGCTCGGTCACCACGATGAAGCTGCCTACCGGCACGATGCGCCGGCGCAGCCAGCCGAAGCTGCGGTAGGCGCCGTGACGGCTGGCACCGGTGGCCAGCAGGACCTGCCGCGCCAGTATGCTGCCGCGGGGCGTATGGACCCGATGTCCGTAGCTCTCGCCGATGCGTTCCAGCCGTCGTACCTCGGTGCCGGTGTGGATGGCCGCGCCGTGGCGTTCGGCCGCCAGCGCCAGGCCATAGGCGAAGCGGCCCATGTGCATCTGGGCGCTGCGCTTGTAGAGCATGCCGCCATGGAAGCGCTCGCTCTGCACCTCGGCACGCACGCGGGCCGCGTCCAGGATGTCGATGTCGCGGTCCACACCGTCGGCGTAGAGGCGCTCGGCGCTGCGTTGCAGGGCCTCCATCTGTTGCGGCCGTGTGGCCATCTTGAGCTTGCCGTGGCGCAGGAAGTCGCAGGCGATGTCTTCCTCCTGTACCAACCGTGCCACCGTATCGACCGCATCGTCATAGGCGTGGTACCAGGCGCGGGCGCGTTCGACCCCGACCCGGGCGGCGACCTCCGCGTAATCCATCGCCAGGCCGTTGTTGACGTGACCGCCATTGCGGCCCGAGGCTTCGGCCGCCACGTGCGCGCCGGCTTCCAGCACGACCACCGAGGCGCCACGCCTGGCCAGCGCCAGTGCCGCCGACAGGCCGGTAAAGCCGCCACCGACGATGGCCACGTCGACCTGGGCTGGCAGTTCTCGCGAGGGGGAGATATACAGCGGGGCAGAATCGGTCCAGTAGGATTCCAGCTTCATGGTCGGGATGTCGGGCAGGTGGATAGGGGCAGGGCGGCGCGTCTGCTGACGCAGCACGCCATGTCATCAAGGATAGGGCGTGCCGGCAAGCGATGTGGCGCGAACTGCAGCGCGCCGGCGGCATGGCATGCCGTTCTGGCGTGGGCAATCGGCATTTTGTTTGCCATGCGGCATCGCCTCCCGAGTCAGTAACCGCGCTGGCGGTCGATCAGACCCAGCAGCGGCAGGCCGGCGCGATGACGGCGCAGGTTTTCCAGCACCGCTTCCACGGCGCCATCGGGCTGGGTCATGCTGGCGATGTGGGGGGTGAGCACGATGTCGGGATGCGACCAGAACGGGTGGCCCGGCGGCAAGGGTTCGACCTCGCACACATCCAGTACCGCCGCACTGAGCTGGCCATCAGCCAGGGCGGCCAGCAGGTCGTCCTCGACCAGGTGGCCGCCACGGCCGACATTGACCAGCGCCGCCCCGCGCGGCAGTTGCTCAAACAGTGCGCGACACAGGATGCCGCGCGTATCGTCGGTCAGCGGTACCAGGCATACCAGCACATCGGTGCGTGCAAGGAAATCCCTCAGGCCCGCGCTGCCGCTGTAGCAATCGATGCCCTCCAGCTGGTGCGCCGAACGGCTCCAGCCGGCGCAGGGGAAACC
Organism: Herbaspirillum sp. VT-16-41; assembly: GCF_001994935.1. Lineage (NCBI taxonomy): Bacteria > Pseudomonadati > Pseudomonadota > Betaproteobacteria > Burkholderiales > Oxalobacteraceae > Herbaspirillum > Herbaspirillum sp. VT-16-41. The sequence continues at coordinate 74,000 of NZ_MUXB01000106.1, read as the reverse complement.
CAGTCCATGCAACTGCTGCAGCACCGCCTGGCCCAGCATGCCCAGGCCCAGCACCCCGACCCGGCAGGCCGTGGCCGGCCGTACACGATGCGCCCGCCACACCTGTTCGCGCTGCTGGCGGGCATAGAGGCGGCTGTCGCGATGCAGGCCCAGCACCGCGTGGGTCACGTATTGCACCATGCCGGCGGCAATCCCGGGTTCGGTCATGCGCACCACCGGTAGCCCAGGCGGCAGGGTGGACATGTCGAACTGGTCGATGCCGGCACCGACCGAAAACAGGATTTCCAGGTTGGGGAAGCGCCGTGCGATATCGTCCGGCGGCGTCCAGGCCGCCAGGTAGCGCACGCTGGCGTCATCGCCCTGGTGTGGCCAGATCTGGAAGGGCTGCTCCGGTGCCTTTTGCGCAAACAGCTCGGCCCATTCGGCGCCCCGCACGGGGTCGGCTTTGTAGAGAAAGGTCATGGTGAGTCGCGCCGGCCGTTCAGCCAAGCGCCTGGTTGATCATGGAATAGGTGCGCCAGGTCGGATCCGCCTTGGGCGGCGTGCCCCGGCACATGCTGACCACGTCGTCCACGCAGGTCAGGCCGATCTCCTGCAGCCAGGGTTTGAGGCCGGTACGGCCGGGCACGTCGATGCGCAGGTAGGCGCCCGGGTAGGCGTTGACCCAATAGGCGATCAGCGCCTTGGCGTCTTCCACGTTGCTGGCGATGACCGGCCCGATCACGCGGCCGCGGCCGAATTCGCGCTGGAAGGCCACCCCCGCCACCTGTCCCTGCCGCTCCAGCACGACCACCTCGGCCAGCTTCAACAAGGCCTGCAGCAGGGCGCTGCGGTCGATGCCGCTGGCCTGGCGATCCAGTGCCAGCAGGGCCGGCACTTCATCCGGGCGCAGCGGGCGGATGTGCGTGCCCGCCGGCAGCGTGGCAGGCGCGCTGGCCGTGGTGCTCTGGTGCTGGCTGAGGGTATCGGTGACCACGAACCCCAGTTTTTCATACAGCGGGCGTCCGGCCTCGGTGGCATTGAGGATGACGTTGCGGGAGCCGGCATCGGCCAGCAGGCGCTGCATCATGGCGCGCCCCAGGCCGCGTCCCTGCAGGGCATCAGCGATGATCACCAGACCCAGCGACGCATAGTCATCGTCCAGCCGGCACAGCATGCCGCTGCCGGCCACATTGAGGGTGCCATCAGGCTGTTCCTGTTCGACCGCCCAGCTGCTGCTGACCTGATGGTGGAACTGCCAGTCCGCCAGGCGGTGCGGCCAGTGCAGATGGAGGCTCATGGCATGGCAGGCCGGCAGATCCGTGGCGCGCATGGGGCGCAGCGTGGTGCGGTCGGCCTGGGTGGTGTCGAGCGTGCTTTCAGTGTGCATGAAGCTTGTCCTTATCAATACGTGTCGATCCATGTGATCGCGTTCTATATGAGTGCTGCCTGCGGAGCTGCCGGGCAGTCGGCACACCTCAGCGATGATGCGCCATCGGCGGCATGCGGCGGAGGGTTTCGGTGCCGCGAATTCGCAATCTTATGGCGATCTGCACCCCTATCTCGGCACAAAATTGGGCGGCATCGGCATTAGCATGGTGCTGCCCCGCATGCCTCACTGCTAAATGATTTACGCATGTGTGGTGCAAGCGATTGCCCGGGCAGGGGTCATCTGCGCCAACACCCTGCCTGCCTCCGGATCGCCAGCCTGCCGATAGAAACCGCACCAGCTTGGTGAAAGTGCCCCAAAGCAGCGCACCCGGCTCGCATTGCTGCACTGCTCGGCAAGCTATGCTGATTGGGCCGTCGAAAACACATATTTCTGTTTCGCGGCCCCGTCAAAAAGGAATAAACCGCAAGTGTCGCCATGTTGTAATCCTTCTCATGCATTGAACCTCAGGCAAGAGAATTCGCCGCATCCCTTTGCAGGATCATTTTTTTGACAGGACGATTTTCCATGAGCACTTTCAAGCCCAAATTCATCACCTTCGACTGCTACGGCACGCTGACCCGTTTCCAGATGTCGGAAACCGCGCAGAAGATCTACGCCGACCGTGTATCGGCCGAGGACATGCCTTTCTTCCTGCGCCAGTTCGCTGCCTATCGCCTCGATGAAGTGCTGGATCAGTGGAAGCCCTACGAACAGGTCTGCAAGAACGCCATCACCCGTACCTGCGCGCGCTGGGGCATCAAGACCACCGACGAGGAAACCGGCGCCTTCTACAAGGCCGTGCCGACCTGGGGCCCGCATGCCGACGTGCCGGCCGGCCTGTCCAAGGTGGCCAAGGAATTCCCGCTGGTGATCTTCTCCAACGCCGACGACAGCCAGATCATGCATAACGTCGAACAACTGGGTGCGCCCTTCCACAAGGTCTTCACCGCCCAGCAGGCGCAAGCCTACAAGCCGCGCCTGAGCGCCTTCGAATACATGCTCGACAACCTCAACTGCAATCCGGAAGACGTGCTGCACGTCTCTTCCAGCCTGCGCTACGACCTCATGCCGGCGTCCGACATGGGGATCAAGAACAAGGTCTTCGTCAATCGCGGCCATGAGCCCTCGACGCCGTACTACGGCTATACCGAGATCAAGGACATCTCCGGCCTGCCGGGCGTGCTCGGGCTGTAAGCCGGGTAGGAGCAGGAAGGGAGCCGCCCACGCGCAGCACGTGCGCAGGCACTCCCGGTAACAGCAGTGTTCCGGTCGCCGCCGGCCTGGCATCAGGCTTGCGATCCATGCGACCGGCCCCACCAGGTGGCACGCCCTGTGCGGAGGGATCTGCGACAGCAGACGCCAGGGCAGGCCGGTGGTCTTCGTGGTTGAACTTTTATCGTGAGGCTTTTCATGAGCAAGCAGGAAAACGGACGACTCCCCGCAGAGGGCTCCATCATCACCGACCTATCGCTGGAAAATGCGCAGGGCGGTTTCACCCGCCGCGACATGATGCGCACCCTGCTGGCCGGTAGTCTCATGACGGTGGGCGGCAGCGGCCTGCTCACGGCCAGCGGCAGCGCAATGGCGCAGGCAGCACAGACCGGCAAGCGCGGTGGCAAGATGCGCATCGCCACCCAGACCAGTTCCACCGCCGACACCCTGGACCCGGCCAAGACCGCGCACTCCACCGACTACACCCGGGCGCACATGTTCTACAACGGTCTGACCAAGCTGGACGGCAAGCTGGCGCCGCAGATGGTGCTGGCCGAGGAAATGCTCACCAACGACGCCATCACCTGGACCGTCAAGCTGAAGAAGGGCGTGACCTTCCACGACGGCAAGCCCCTCACTCCGGCCGACGTGGTCTTCTCGCTCATGCGCCACAAGGACCCGGCGACCGCCTCCAAGGTCAAGGTGCTGGCCGACCAGATTGAATCGGTCAAGGCCACCGGCCCCAATGAAGTGCAGATCAAGCTCACCAGCGCCAATGCCGACCTGCCGGTGATCCTGGCGACCGCGCAGTTCCTGATCGTGCGCGACGGCACCACCAACTTCAGCAGCGCCAACGGCACGGGTGCCTTCAAGCTCAAGGAATTCACCCCCGGCGTGCGCACCATCGGCGTACGCAACGAAAACTACTGGAAGAGCGGCCTGCCCTACCTGGACGAGGTCGAACTGTTCGGCATCCCCGACGAGGCGGCCCGCGTCAATGCGCTGCTCTCCGGCGACGTGCACTGGATCAACGACGTCAACGCCCGCTCCACCGGCCGCGTCAAGGGTACCGCCGGCTATACCGTCATGGAAACCAAGTCGGGCCAGTACACCGACCTGATCATGCGCCAGGACGTGGCACCCGGCAGCAGCATGGATTTCACCCTGGGCATGAAGTATCTGCTGGACCGCGAACAGATCAAGATGGCCGCCTTCCGCGGTTACGCCGTCACCGCCAACGACCAGCCGATCGACCCCACCAACCGCTTCTATTTCGCCGGCCTGCCGCAGCGCGCCTTCGATCCCGACAAGGCCAAGTTCCATCTGGAGAAGGCCGGTGTCATGGGCAGCACCATTCCGGTCGTGGCCTCGGTGGCCGCCACCGGCTCGGTGGACATGGCCGTGCTGATGCAGCAGAGCGCCGCCAAGATCGGCCTGAAGCTTGATGTCAAGCGGGTCCCGGCCGATGGCTACTGGTCCAACCAGTGGATGAAGGTGCCGGTCGGCTTCGGCAACATCAATCCGCGCCCCAGCGCCGACATCCTGCTGACCCAGTTCTTCAAGTCCGATGCCCAGTGGAACGAATCGGGCTGGAAGAATGCCCAGTTCGACCAGCTGGTGGTGGCCGCACGCGGCGAGACCGACTTCACCAAGCGCAAGTCCATGTATGCCGACCTGCAGACCATGATCCACGAGAAGTGCGGCATCGGTATTCCGGTCTTCATCATCAACCTGGAAGGCATGAGCACCAAGGTCAAGGGCATCGATCCGGTGCCGCTGGGTGCCTTCATGAACTACACCTGTGCCGAGTACGTCTGGCTGGATGCGTGAGAACGGGAAGTCTCGCGCCTGACGCAATGAAGGCAGTGCAAGTCGTATGGGACCGGTCGGCACAGCCGGCCGGTCCCGGCACTGGTTACCGAGGATAGCTATGAATGGAATGGTCCTGCGTCTGATCGTGCGCCGCCTGCTGCAGGCGGTGCTGACGCTGTTGCTGGTGTCGGCCGGCGTGTTCTTCATCACCAACCTGTTGCCGGGCGATGCCGCCCAGACCGCGCTGGGTCAGGCTGCCACGCCCGAGACGGTGGCCGCGCTGCGCCTGCAGTACGGCCTGGACCTGCCAGCCCCGCTGCGTTATGCCCACTGGCTGGGCAACCTGGTCTCGGGCAATCCGGGCATGTCGCTGGTCAACAACGTGCCGGTGGCGCAGATGATAGGCGGGCGCCTGCCGGCCTCGCTGATGCTGGCCGCCGTCACCGCCCTGGTATCGGTGCCGCTGGCGCTGTTCCTGGGCATCTTCTCGGCCATGTACCGGGGCTCCTTCTTCGACCGCGCCGTCAACGTCAGCGCGGTGTCGATGGTCTCGGTGCCGGAGTTCCTGGTCGCCACGGTGGCGGTGATGATCTTCGCCGTCAAGCTGCGCTGGCTGTCGGCGCTGTCGCATGCGGGCGAGGCCGCCACCCTGGGGGCCTTCATCAAGGCCTATGCCATGCCGGTGCTGACCCTGTGCTGCGTGATCGTAGCCCAGATGACGCGCATGACCCGCGCCGCCGTGATCGACCAGCTGCGTTCTTCCTATGCCGAGATGGCCTTGTTGAAAGGCGTCAAGCGCACCCGCATCGTGCTGCGCCATGCGCTGCCCAACGCCATCGGTCCGATCGCCAACGCGGTCGCGCTGAGCCTGTCCTACCTGCTGGGCGGGGTCATCATCGTCGAAAGCATCTTCAACTATCCCGGCATCGCCACCCTGATGATCGATGCCGTGACCACCCGTGACATGCCGCTGGTGCAGGCCTGCTCGATGATCTTCTGTGCCGGCTACCTGCTGCTGGTGCTGGCGGCCGATGTGCTGGCCATTGTTTCCAATCCAAGGTTGAAGACCCGATGAAAGCCCTCCACGATTCCACCGGCGGGGAAGCTGCCGCCCCGGCCGCGCCTGTGCCCGCTACTACACTCGCTCCCGTGAAGCGCGTACGCCGCCACTCGACCATGGCCTGGATCGGCATGGCCATCGTCGGCTTCTGGGTGCTCATGGCCATCCTCGGTCCCAGCATCTCGCCCTATGACGCCACGGCCATCGTCGATACCGACGTGTTTTCCGGCATGAGCCACAAGTTCCTGCTGGGCAGCGACTACCTGGGTCGTGACATGTTGAGCCGCATCCTCTTCGGCACCCGCGCCACCATCGGCCTGGCGCTGGCGGCGACCGTACTGGCCAGCGCCACCGGCACGGCCGTGGCGCTGTTTGCGGCCTTCTCCGGTGGCTGGCGCGATGCCGTCATCAGCCGCGCCCTGGATGCCCTGATCTCGATCCCCAGCAAGATGTTCGCGCTGATGATGGTGGCCACCTTCGGCTCTTCCATGCTGCTGCTGGTAGTCACCGCCGCCATCACCTACATGCCCGGCGCCTACCGCATCGCCCGTTCGCTGGCGGTCAACGTGCAGGCCATGGAATACGTGCAGGCTGCGCGTGCCCGTGGCGAGGGCGTGTGGTACATCATGACCACCGAAATGCTGCCCAACATGATCCGCCCGGTGCTGGCCGACTTCGGTCTGCGCTTCGTCTACGTGGTGCTGCTGCTGTCGGGCCTGAGCTTCCTCTCGCTGGGCGTGCAGCCGCCGGATGCCGACTGGGGCTCGCTGGTGCGGGAAAACATTTCCGGCCTGGGCGAGGGCGCCCTGGCGGTGATCATGCCGGCGCTGGCCATTGCCTCGCTCACCATCGGCGTGAACCTGCTGATCGACAACCTGCGCGGCAAGCGCGCTGCCAAGGAGTAAGCCTGTGAAGCAGTTCGATACTTTCCTCGGCAAGAAGGGCAGCACGCCCGCCTCCCCGACCGGTCAGCCCCTGGTCGACGTGCAGGGCCTGCGGGTCACCGCCCGCAAGGACGATGGCAGCTCGGTGGAAATCGTCAAGAACGTCGATTTCACCGTGGCGCGTGGCGAAGTGCTGGCACTGATCGGCGAGTCCGGCTCCGGCAAGACCACCATCGCCCTGTCGCTGCTAGGCTACGCCCGTAGCGGTTGCCAGATCGCCGGCGGCCAGATCCGCATCGGCCAGCGCCAGATCGACCAGATGGATGAAAAGGCGCTGCTGGCCATGCGTGGCCATCATGTGGCCTATATCGCCCAGAGTGCGGCGGCGGCCTTCAACCCGGCGCGTACCTTGATGGATCAGGTCATCGAAAGTGCCCTGCAACATGGCGTGATGGACAAGGCCAGCGCCCGCGCCAAGGCGGTCGAGCTGTTCCGCGCACTGGCACTGCCGAAACCCGAGAGTATCGGCGACCGGTATCCGCACCAGGTCTCGGGCGGCCAGCTGCAGCGCGTGATGGCGGCCATGGCCCTGATCACCGACCCGGAACTGGTGATCCTGGACGAACCCACCACGGCTCTGGATGTGACCACCCAGATCGAGGTGCTGCGCGCCTTCAAGAAGGTGGTCAAGGAACTTGGCACCACCGCTGTCTATGTCTCGCACGACCTGGCCGTGGTGGCGCAGATGGCCGACCGCATCATCGTGCTGCGCGATGGCGCCGTACGCGAAATGGGCAGCACCGGACAGGTGCTGCATGAACCCGCCGACAGCTATACCCAGAGCCTGATCGCCGCCGTCTCCCCGGCCACGCGGGTGGCGCAGCTACGTGAAGTGCTGCCGGCCAGCATGCCGGCCGAGGCCAGGGCGCCGCTCTTGCGCATCAGCGGCCTGGTGGCCGGCTACGGCGCCCCGGACCGCCTGGGCCTGCCTGGCGTGCGCATTCTGGACGACATCAACCTCACCATCCAGCGCGGCAGCACGGTGGGCATCATCGGCGAATCCGGCTCCGGCAAGACCACCCTGGCACGCGCGGTGGCCGGCATGATCGCCCCGGCGCGCGGCAGCATCCAGCTCAATGGACAGAACCTCTCGCCGACCCTGGAGGGGCGCACCCGCGAACAGTTCCGGCGGGTGCAGATCGTGTTCCAGAACGCTGATACCGCCCTCAACCCGGCCCACAGCATCGGCCGCATCCTCAACCGCCCGCTGGCCTTCTATCACGGCCTCAAGGGCGATGCCATGCGGCGTCGCACGGCCGAACTGCTGGACCTGGTCAAACTGCCCTCCAGCGTGATCGACCGTCTGCCGGCCGAACTCTCCGGCGGCCAGAAGCAGCGCGTGAACCTGGCCCGCGCCCTGGCCGCCAAGCCCGACCTGATCCTGTGCGACGAGGTGACCTCGGCCCTGGATACGGTGGTGGCTGCCGCCATCCTGGAATTGCTGGCCGAGCTGCGGCGCGAGCTGCAGGTGTCCTACATGTTCATCAGCCACGACATCAGCACGGTGCGAGCCATCTGTGACGACATCGTGGTGCTCTATGCCGGTCGCATGGTGGCCAACCGCCCGCGCGAGGCGATGATGGCGCCGCCTTACCACCCGTATTCGCACCTCCTGCTGTCGTCGGTCCCGGCCATGCAGCAGGGCTGGCTGGAACAGGTGGCCGGGGCCGGCCAGCACAAGCTGCCGCCCATCGGCGCGGCCGACCCGTCGCCTGAGATCTGTGCCTTCCTGCCGCGCTGTTCGCTGCGGGTGGATGGTGTCTGCAACGTGGTGCCGCCGCGTCGCCGCAACATGGAACATGGCGGCGAGATCCTGTGCCATCGCTCCGACGCCGACCTGCAGCAGGCGCAGGCGCCGCTGCTGCCGGTGGAAGGCGTGACGGTCTGATCCCGGCACCGGTATTCGAATTCAAGGCCAAGTCGATTGGCCAACCCATAGGAGAAGAAATGTCTGCAGCGTTGGTGTTGTACCGTGCCTCTGGCGCACCCTTGTCCACCCCGTTCCGCCCGGCTGCGCTGGGTCAGGCCGATCCCTTTGCCGCTTCGCGTGAAATCGCCTGGCAGGGCAATGGCGGCATGAGCGCCGGACGGCTGCGCCTGGATGGCGCGTTTGCAATCGATATCACCCGTTTCCCGCACCAGGAAACCCTGGTAGTGGTGCAGGGCGAACTGCATGTCGAGACCGAGGGCGCCGCGCCGCTGGTGCTGAAACCCGACAGCGGTGTGGTGCTCACCACCGGTGCCGCGCTGCGCGTATCGGCCCCGGTGCCGACGCTGGTGGTGTTCTGCGCCGCCGATTGCCCGCAACCGGTGCAGCCGGGCGTGTTCCCGCTGGTGGCCGAGGCCGACTTCAAGCCCTCGGCCAATTCCCTGCCCAAGGAGATCCTGCTGGGGCCGGTCCCGCAATGCCGCAGCGACAACGTGGTCGATGAGACCTCCATCCACGCCAAGATCGGCACCTGGGATTCCACCCCTTACCACCGTATCGTGCGCGCCCATCCGGTCAATGAATTCATGCACATCCTCGATGGCGGGGTGCGTTTCGCCGAGCCCGATGGCAGCGTGGTGGCGGTGGAGCGGGGCGATGCCGTGTTCGTGCCGCAGGGTGCGTCCATCGGCTGGGAGAGCAGCGAGCGCGTGGCCAAGTTCTATGTGGTCCAGAGCGTGCCGGCCGGGGAGGGCAAGTAAGATGTCGCCCCCACTCGTCCAAGTCCAGAGCCCGACCACGCCGCCTGCTGCAGCCGACGTGGTCATCATCGGTGGCGGCATCATCGGCATCTTCACCGCCTACTACCTGGCCAAGCGCGGCATCTCGGTGGCCGTGGTCGAAAAGGGGCGCATCGGTGCCGAGCAGTCCAGCCGCAACTGGGGCTGGTGCCGCCAGCAGAACCGCGATGCCCGCGAGCTGCCCATGGCGACCAAGAGTATCGACCTGTGGGAGCAGTTCGCCGCCGAGAGCGGCGAGGACACCGGTTTCACCCGCTGCGGCCTGCTCTACCTGTCCAACGATGACGAGGAAATCAATCGCTGGGCCACCTGGGGCAAGTTCGCCAAGAGTGCCGGCGTGACCACCTATATGCTCGACAGCAAACAGGCCGCCGAACGCGGTCACGCCACCCGACGTCCCTGGAAGGGTGGGGTGTTCTCGCCCACCGACGGCACTGCCGATCCGGGCAAGGCGGCACCGGCGGTGGCGCGCGCGGTGATGAAGCTGGGCGGCCACGTGATCCAGCAATGCGCGGCGCGTGGTATCGAAACCGAAGGTGGACGTGTCTCCGGCGTGATCACCGAAGCCGGCGTCATCAAGACCCGCACCGCCATCCTGGCCGGCGGCGCCTGGGCGTCATCGTTCTGCCACCAGCTGGGCATCCGTTTTCCGCAGGCCTCGGTGCGGCAGTCCATCATGAGTGTGGCGCCGACCAGCGAGCCCTTGCCGGGCGCGCTGTACACCTCGGGTGTGGCGGTCACGCGGCGCAGCGACGGCTCTTATGCACTGGCCATCAGTGGTCGGGCGCGGGTCGATCCGACCTTGCAGTTCCTGCGCTTTTCGCCGCAATTCCTGCCGATGTTCGCCAAGCGCTGGCGCAACCTGTCGCCGGGTGGCCTGCAGGCCTGGCGCAGTGGTCACGAGAGCCTGTCGCGCTGGCGCCTGGATGCGCCCACGCCGATGGAACACATGCGCATCCTGGATGCGCCGGCCGATCCGGTGTCCATCCGTGCCACCCATCGCCGCGCCATCGAACTGCTGCCCGAGCTGGCAGAGGCCCGCGTCACCCATACCTGGGCCGGCTATGTGGATAGCACGCCTGACGGCGTGCCAGGCATCGGCGAATTGCCGCAGACCCCGGGGCTGATCCTGGCGGCCGGCTTTTCCGGCCACGGTTTCGGCATCGGACCGGGCGCCGGGCACCTGATCGCGGACCTGGCCAGTGGCGTTACGCCCATCGTCGATCCGCGCCCCTATCACCCGAATCGCTTCAACGATTCGTCCTGGGGCAAGGTGGCGGACTTCTGAGGCGCCCCCCGGCCGCTCTTGTCAGCGACGCCAGGGAACCGGATCGAAGGCGCGCCGGGCCGCTTCCAGGAAGACCCGCTGGCGCGTGGTCAAGCCCTCGCGCCCGGGCAGCAGCGCCATTACGGGGGCCGGCTCCAGCTGCCAGCCGGGCAGGATGCGGGCAAGGCGGCCCTCGGCCACCAGATGGGCGCAATCCCATTCGGAACGCGCCACGAAGCCTTCGCCGTCGAGCGCCCAGTCGCGGGTGATGGTGCCGTCATTGGACGAGAGCATGCCCTTGAGCTTGACCGTCAGGGCCTTGCCGGTACGCCCTCCGGCACGGTCCACGGGAGTGAAGCGCAGGCGACTGACGTCGTCGTCGTTCTCGCGCAGGCAGACATAGGGATACTCGGCCAGTTCGGACGGATGTTTCAGGCGCTGCATGCGTCGTGCCAGCGTCGGCGCGGCGCACAGGAAGCGTTCGTTGGGCGCCAGGAAATGCCCGACCCATGAAGAGTCCTTGACGCGCCCGATGGAGATCACGGCATCGGCACCGGTGGCGGCCGACAGGGGACTTTCGGCCAGCAGCAGGGAAATCGCCAGCTGCGGGTGGCTGCGCTGCAGATCGCGCACCAGCGGTGCCACATGGCGGCGACCGAAGCCGAACGGGGCCACCACCCGCAGCGATCCGCTGATCTGGGTCTCGCCAATGGACCCGCCGCGATCGGCCTCGCGCGAGATGCTGGCGGTGAGCGATTCGATGCGCTCCAGGATGTCCATGGACTCCTGCACCAGGCGCTGGCCTTCGTCGGTCAGGGCGATGCCTCGCGCAGCGCGGTGCGCCACGCGCACGCCGATGCGATCCTCGATGCGCTGCAGGCGCACCGTGACGGCAGGCGGCGTCAGGTCCAGCAGGCGAGCGGCGGCGGCCAGCGAAGACGACGCGCCAAGGGCGCGCAGCAGTTGCATGTCATCGAGTTGCAGCATTAAAGACCTCTTAATGGTGAATTGAACGGATATTAAACATGGATGAGCGCCATCTGGCTACAGTCCATCCAGGGAAACTGCGGTCGCATAGCGTTTTGCTTTCCGGTTTCTTATCTGTTTTCTGACTTTTCACTTCGATCAATGGACCTCATGAATCACGATACCGATCCCCACCGCTACCCGGTCACCCTCAACCCGGTCGGCCTGGCCACGCCCGGCGGCCACTACAGCCATGTCGCCAGCGGCAACGGCATGTTGTTCATCTCCGGCCAACTGCCCATCGATGCCAGCGGCCACAAGCTCACCGAGGCGTCCTTCGAAGTCCAGGCACGGCAGGTGCTGGCCAATGTCGAGACCGCCCTCACCGGTGGCGGCAGCGAGATCGGCAAGCTTCTGCAGGTGCGCATCTACCTCACCGACGTGGCGCACTGGCCCCTGTTCAACCAGATCTATGCGGCCTGGGCCGGCGCTGCCCGTCCGGCACGCGCGGTCGTACCGGTACCGGCCCTGCATTTCGGTCTGCAGATCGAGGTCGAGGCGACCGCGCTGCTGTGAACACCTGGCTTTGCGATCAGGACCGCCCCCAACCCAAGGACATCCCGACATGACCCTCCACGCTTCTGCCTCACTTCCGCTGGACCACCTGGGCCGCACCGCCCGGCTGGCGCATTTCTATATCGATGGTGCCTGGGTGCGCCCGCAGGGCAGCGAATGCGCCAGCGTCATCGCCCCGGCCACCGAAGCGGCGGTCGGCGAGATCGCGCTGGGCAATGCTGCCGATGTGGACCACGCGGTGCAGGCCGCACGACGGGCCTTCCCAGCCTGGGCCGCGACTTCGCCGGCCGAGCGCGCCGCCTTGCTGGGCCGCGTGCATGCCTTGCTGCTGGAACGCAGCGAACTGTTCGCCCAGGCGCTCACGCTGGAAATGGGCGCGCCCATCAGCTATGCCCGCAACGCCCACGTGCCGCTGGCGGCCGAGCACCTGCGCGTGGCCCGCGACAACCTGGCCGACTACCCCTTTATCCGCCCACGCGGCACCACTGCCATCGTGCGCGAGCCCATCGGCGTGTGTGCCCTGATCACGCCCTGGAACTGGCCGATCTACCAGATCACCGCCAAGGTCGGCCCGGCACTGGCGGCCGGCTGCACGGTAGTGCTCAAGCCCAGCGAACTGTCGCCGCTGTCGGCGCTGCTGTTCGCCGAGATCGTGCATGAAGCCGGGGTGCCGGCCGGGGTCTTCAACCTGGTCAATGGCACCGGCGCCGAAGTCGGCGCGGCCCTGTCCGTGCATCCCCAGGTGGACATGATTTCCATCACCGGCTCCACCCGTGCCGGCGTGCTGGTGGCGCAGGCGGCGGCAACCACCGTCAAGCGCGTGGCGCAGGAACTGGGTGGAAAATCGCCCAACCTGGTGCTGCCGGATGCCGACCTGGAGCGCGCCATCCCGCCCGGGGTGGCGGCCGCCCTGCGCAACATGGGCCAGTCCTGCAGCGCGCCCACGCGGCTGATCGTGCCCCGCGTGGCGCTGGATCGCGTGCATGCCCTGGCGCTGACAGCGCTGGCGCAGATGAAGGTGGGCGATCCGTGGCAGGAGGCCACCACCCATGGCCCGCTGGCCAATCGCGCCCAGTTCCTGCGCGTGCAGCAGATGATCGAGGCCGGCCTGCAGGATGGCGCCCGGCTGCTGGCCGGCGGTCCCGGACGCCCGCAGGGGCTGGAGCAGGGCTTCTATGCGCGGCCCACGATCTTCTCGGACGTGCATACCGACATGGTGATCGCGCAGGAGGAAATCTTCGGCCCGGTCCTGGCCATCCTGCCCTACGACAGCGTGGAAGAAGCCATCGCCATCGCCAATGACAGCGTCTATGGCCTGGGCGCCCATGTGCAGGGGACCGACAAGGACCAGGTACGCGCCGTGGCGGCCCGCATCCAGTCCGGCCAGGTCCACCTGAACTACCCGGCCTGGGACCCGCAGGCGCCTTTCGGCGGCTACAAGCAGTCCGGCAACGGCCGCGAATACGGCGTCGAGGGCATGGAAGAGTACATGGAAGTGAAATCGATCCTGGGCTATTACGCCTGATTGCCTGCCGAACCGGAGACAGAGCCGCATCATGGAACACACCCCCCATCAGCACGACAGCCTGCAGCCGCATCTGGCCCACTGGGCCGGCCTGCGCCGCGACCTGCATGCGCATCCCGAACTGCGCTTCGAGGAACATCGCACCGCCGACGTCGTCGTGCGGGAACTGGAGTCACTGGGCTATGCCGTCACCCGTGGCCTGGGTGGCACCGGCGTGGTGGCCAGCCTGCCGGGCAGCGACCCGCAGCGCGGCATCGTGCTGCGCGCCGACCTGGACGCCCTGCCCATCACCGAGGCCAATGACTTCGCCCATGCTTCCTGCTCGCACGGCGTCATGCATGCCTGCGGCCACGATGGCCATACCGTCATGCTGCTGGGTGCGGCCCGGGTGCTGAGGCAGATGCCGACGCTGGCGGGCAGCGTGCACTTCGTGTTCCAGCCGGGGGAGGAGGGTGGGGCGGGGGCGCGCAAGATGATCGAGGATGGCCTCTTCGAACAGTTCCCGACCGAGGCCGTGTTCGGCATGCACAACTGGCCGGGCCTGCCGGCCGGGCAGTTCGGCCTGCGCACCGGTCCCATCATGGCCGCCGGCTCGCGCCTGAAGATCACCATCACCGGCAAGGGCGCGCACGCGGCCCAGCCGCATCTCGGGCTGGACCCGATTCCGCTGGCCTGCTCCATGGTCTTGCAGTGCCAGACCATCGCCGCCCGTCACAAGGACCCGGTCGATCCGGCCGTGATCTCGGTGTGCATGTTCCATGCGGGTGATACCGACAACGTGATTCCCGACCGCGCCGAGCTGCGCGGCACCATCCGCACGCTCTCATCGACCCTGCAGCAGAAGTTGCAGGAAGACATCCGCCGCATGTGTCATGCGCTGGCCGACGCCTATGGCGCGCAGGTGGAGGTGGAATTCTTCCAGTACTACCCGGCCACCATCAATACACCGGCCGAGACCGAGTTCTGTGAACGGGTGATCCGCACCACCTTCGGCGATGCGCGCATCCACACCGGCATCCCCGCCAACATGACCTCGGAGGATTTCGGTTTCATGCTGGAGGAGCGGCCGGGGACCTATGTCCTGATCGGCAATGCGCCGCAGGACCGCAGCTCCCATTCGCTGCACCACCCGCACTACGACTTCAACGATGACATCATCGAAGAGGGCGTGCGCTACTGGGTGGCGCTGGCGCAATCCTATTTCGACAGCGGCCTGAACGGCGCGGCGCCTACCAGCCGTTGAAGCGCGGCCAGGTCGTCACGCTGCCGTCGGCGGCGATGGCCTGATAGTGCGGGTACTGCGCACCGGTGGCGCAGGCGTGGTTGGGCAGGATGCGCAGGCGCGTCCCGATCGGCAGGTGCTGTGCGATCTGGCTATCCGGGCTGCCCTGGCGCGAGAGGATGCCGTGCTCCTGGTTGGCGCCGCTCATCAGGTAGCCTTGCAGTACCTGGCCATCCTCGGTGCAGACTTGGCCATAACCGAAATCCTGGCGGCGTCCTTGGGTACCCCGGTCGCGGCTCATGGCCATCCATCCGGCATCGACAATGGCCCAGCCTTTCTCGGGCTGGTGGCCGATCACAGTGGTCAGCACGCTCAGCGCGATGTCATCGAGCGTATTGACTCCTACGTTGTACATCACCAGATCGAACATGGCATAGACCCCGGCCCGCACCTCGGTGACACCACGCAACTGTTCGGCGCGCAGGGCGGTCGGGGTGGAACCGATGCTGACCACCTCGCACGGCAGGCCGGCGGCGCGCAGGCGTTCGGCGGCGCGTACGCAGCCGGCGCGTTCCTGTTCGGCCACGGCGATGAGGGCGGCATCATTGTCATGGTCGTAGCTGGAGCCGGCGTGGGCCAATACCCCGCCCAGGCGCATGCCGCCTGCGTGCAGTATCGATCCCACGGCCAGCAGCACGGCATCGTCCGGGGCGATGCCGGAGCGATGACCATCGACGTCGATTTCGATCCAGACTTCAAACGACGCATCGTGCTCCCGGCCGAAGGCCACGATGGCCTCGGCACAGGCCACGCTGTCGGCCACGATCTTGAGATCACAGCCCTGGCGACGCAGGGCCAGCGCCTGCTCCAGCTTGGTGGGCGCCATGCCTACCGCATAGACGATGTCGCCGATGCCGGCGGCAAAGAACTGCTCGGCCTCCTTCAGGGTGGAGACGGTGATGCCGCTCGCCCCGGCCTGCAATTGGGCCTGCACGACCTGCTGGCACTTGGTGGTCTTGACGTGGGGGCGGAAGCGCACGCCCAGCGCATCCATGCGCTGCTGCATGCGGGCGATGTTGCGCTCCATGCGGGTGATGTCTATCAAGGCGGCGGGCGTGGGCAGGGATGCCAGGCTCATGGGGAACTCCTGAAGATTGCACGTGAAGGAGTGCTGACTATAGGAGATGCACCCGGGGCTGTGCTTAATGCTCATTGAATCCAGCATTAAACGGTCGTTAATGAGCCTGCGCGTGCCTCCGAAAGACGGGCTGGCAGGGAAGACCCCGGTTCAGGCCTGCTCGAACTGCCGTATCGTCTCCAGCACGTTGGCCGTCGCCTTGTCCAGGCCGGGCAGGGCACGATGCGCCACGCCGATGTGGCGCTTGAGTACCGGGGAGAGGGGAACGATGCGGATATCCTTGTGGCGCTCCAGTTCGGCGGCCAGGGGCTGTTCCAGCGGCAGGACGGCAGCGCCGTAGCCGGCCGAGACCAGGCTCTTCATGGCCTCGTTGTAGTTGAGCTCGATACGCGCGCGCGGGTTTTCCCCGGCCTCGGCAAACCAGGCCATGGTCAGGCGATACATTTGCGTGGTCGCGTCGTTGAAGATCATCGGCTTGTCCACCAGCCAGCCCGGCTTGATGGCAGCCGGTGATTTCCATGCGGCCGGCAGGAAGGCCATCATGCGGTCACTGCGCCAGTGCGTGATCAGGATGTCCTTGGAAGACTGGATGGGGGTGGCCACCAGGCCGATGTCGAGCGTGCCTTCCTGCAGGCGCGCCATGGTCTCGTTCGAGCCCAGGATGTTGACCTCCACATCGATGCCGGGAAAGCTGCTTTCCAGCTTGCGCAATACGCGCGGCAGCAGGTTGACCACCACCCCCGTCGACGTCCCCAGCCGTACCCGTCCCACCTTGCCTTCCACGTGTTTTCTGGTCACCTCCAGCAGATCGTCGGCGTCGCGCAAGAGGCGTCTGGCGCGGTCGATGACCAGCGCGCCCAGGGCCGTGGCCTGTACCCGGCGACTGCCGCGCATGAGCAAGGCACCGCCCAGGCGCGCCTCAAGATCGCTGACATGCAGGCTGATGGTTGGCTGGGCCAGGTGCAGCGCATTGGCGGCGGCCGAAAAGGTCCCCAGGTCGACGATGTTGACCAGTGTGCGCAACTGGTCCAGGCTGAGTTCTCGCATCAGGTTTCCTGATAATAGATGTCATCAAACTCAATTTTACCAATAGCCTGGATTGCCTGATCATGTGCGCATTCAACCAAGGAGAAGTCCATGTGGCCTATCGTCAGCCAGGTCCTTGCCCGCATGCTCGGGGACTACAGCCGATCACGCGGCGATGCGGCCGTCGAGATCAGGGGCATGGATGCCCGCGAACTCAATGACCTGGGCATCGGTGCCAGCGAAGTCGATTACGTGCTCAGGGATGGCCGCCAGGAGGCTGGCTCCCGCCTGCTTCCCGTCCATCTGCCGTAGGGATGAGGCCCTAGTCCAGCTTGAACTTGCCCACCACCGCAGCGAGGTTGCCGGCCTGGCCCTTGAGTGAATCGGCGGCGGCTGCCGCCTGTTCCACCAGGGCGGCGTTCTGCTGGGTGGTCTCGTCCATCTGCGTGATGGCCAGGTTCACTTCATTGATGCCGCCGCTCTGTTCCTGAGTGGCGGCGCTGATCTCGGCCACCACATCGGTCACGCGCCGCACGCTGGCGACCACCTCGTTCATGGTGCTGCCGGCGCGTTCCACCAGGGCGCTGCCGGCGCTGACCTTCTGCACCGAATCGTCGATCAGTTCCTTGATCTCCTTGGCTGCTCCGGCCGAACGCTGGGCCAGCGAGCGCACCTCCGAGGCCACCACCGCGAAGCCGCGGCCCTGTTCGCCGGCACGGGCTGCTTCCACCGCTGCGTTCAGGGCCAGGATGTTGGTCTGGAAGGCGATGCCGTCGATCACGCTGATGATGTCGGCGATGCGGCGCGAGCTTTCGGTGATGCCTTCCATGGTCTGCACCACCTGGCCCACCACCTCGCCGCCCTGGCTGGCGATGTCCGAGGCAGTGGCTGCCAGCTGGTTGGCCTGGCGGGCGTTGTCGGCGTTCTGGGTCACGGTGGAGGTGAGCTGCTCCATGGCCGAGGCGGTCTCTTCCAGCGAACCGGCCTGCTGCTCGGTGCGGTTGGACAGGTCCAGGTTGCCGCGGGCGATTTCGTTGGAGGCGGTGGCGATGGTGTCGGTACCCTGGCGCACCTCGTTGACGATGTCGCGCAGGCTTTCATTCATGGCGCGCAGGGCTTCCATCAGGCGGCCGGTTTCATCGCGCCCGGCCGGGCGAATGCGCAGCGTCAGGTCACCGCGCGCCACGCGCTGGGCGATCTCCACCGCTTCCTTGAGCGGGCGCGCCACATTGGCGGCCACCACGAAGGCCAGCAGCGAACCGATCGCCACGGTCGCCAGCAACAGCCCGCCGATCCAGCGCTGGGCGCCACGGAATACACCGGTGGCTTCTTCGTCGGCCCGGCCGCTGCCGCTGGCGTTGATCTTCACGATGGCGTCCAGATTGCCCACCATGGCGCCATACAATCGCGCCGATTCGCCCTTGAAGAGGACGCGGGTCTCGTCGTATTGCTGGTTGGCCGCCATCTCGGCCAGTTGCTCATCGACCTTGATGTAAGCGGCCAGGTTCTTGCCGAACCGGGCGTACTGCTCCTTTTCCTGCGGCTCGGACATGCGTTGTTCGAAGACGGCGCGTTGCTTGGCCAGGGCCTCCAGGCGCGTCTTGATGGCCTGGTTGGCGGCGGCGCGCTCCTGCGGGGTGACGGCGGTGACCAGTTCCAGTTCGGTCAGGCGCAGCGGCGGCAGCGAACCCTGCAGCTCGCGCGCGGCATCCATGGTCGGCATCCACTTGGTGACGATCTCGCCGGAAGCGTTGTTGACCTGCTTGAGCTCCTTGATGGCGAACAGGCCCTGCAGCAGGGTCAGTGAGATCACCACGGCAAAGGACAGGGCCAGCTTCCTGGCGATGTTGAGGTTGTAGAACCAGATCATGTCTTCCTCGCGTTCGATTGCTATCGTTGTTGGTATCGGACCCTGGCGATGCGATCGAAGCGGAGCCGCCCGTTTGGCGTGCGGGCGTGCGGGCGCGAGAAGCTAGGAGCGGCGGCCGGCCCGGATGGGCGGTCGCGGCGAGCAATGAAGTGCTGGTGATGTCATGCTGTCATGCCGTCACGAAGCGTCTGCTTCCTGCCCATCCTGTCTCTCTTCTTGCCGCCGGCCTCCCTGTGCTGCCGGCGTTTGCTTGTTCGATGGTCGCATGGCTGAATCGCCAATGATAGTAATCAGCGGCAAGACTTCCATCCAATGAAATTATTCTTTCGGGCAATGCGCGATTTGATATCGATTTGCAGCCCGTTCCCGTCGGTCGCGGCATTGGCTGTCGAGGGACGAAAAAAAAGACCGGGCGAACCCGGTCTTTTCTGGCTGCCCAGGGCCTGGCTCAGGCCTTGGACTTGCCGTCCTGTGCCTTGGCCGCTGCCAGCGCGGTCATGTTGAGGACGCGACGCACCGTGCTCGACGGGGTCAGCACATGCACCGGGGCGGCCGCACCCAGCAGGATGGGGCCGATGGTGGTGCCCTGACCGCTGCTGGTCTTCAAGACGTTGAAGAGGATGTTGGCGGCATCCAGGTTGGGGCAGACCAGCACATTGGCCGCGCCGGTGAGACCGCTGTCGGCCAGGCCGACGTTGTTGCGGATCTTTTCCGACAGGGCGGCGTCGCCGTGCAGTTCACCGGCCGATTCCACTTCCGGGGCCAGCTTCCTGAAGGCTTCATGCGCCTGCGCCATCTTGCGGGCCGACGGGCGCGAGGAGCTGCCATGGTTGGAGTGCGACAGGAAGGCGACCTTGGGCGGCACGCCGAAACGCGCCACTTCCTCGGCGGCGGCCTTGGCGATGCGCGCCAGTTGCTCGGCGTCCGGGGTGTCGTTGACGTAGGTATCGGTGATGAAGAGGGTCTGGTCCGGCAGCAGCACGGCGTTCAATGCCGCGAATTCCTGGGCGCCGTCCTTCAGGCCGATGACCTTTTCCACATGCGCCAGGTGGCCGTCGTAGTTGCCGTCCAGGCCGCACAGCATGGCATCGGCGTCGCCGGCCTTGACCATCAGCGCGGCCAGCAGGCTGCCGCTGGCACGCACGTCGGCTTCGCTGCCGCCCTGGTATTGCGCGGCGTAGGCGGCCACGCGGGCATCGCTGGCGGGGTTGATGACTTGCACGTTCTGGCCGATCTTCAGGCGCAGGCCAGCCTTCTTGATGCCGGCTTCGATGGCGTCCGGGCGGCCGACCAGGATGGGCGCGGCCAGGCCTTCGTCGGCCACGAACTGCACTGCGCGCAGGACGCGCTCATCTTCACCGTCGGCATAGACCACGCGCTGCGCGGCCACCTTGGCGGTGTTGAAGACGGGCTGCATGAACATGCCGGTCTGGTAGATGAAGCGGGTCAGCTCTTCGCGGTAGGCGGCGTAGTCCTTGATGGGACGGGTCGCCACGCCGGACTCGGCGGCAGCCTTGGCCACGGCCGGGGCGATCTTCAGGATCAGGCGCGAATCGAAGGGGGTCGGGATCAGGTAGTCGGCACCGAACACCAGTTCCTTGCCGGGATAGGCGGCGCTGACTTCGGCGCTGGTCTCGGCCTTGGCCAGGTCGGCGATCTCGCGCACGCAGGCCAGCTTCATGGCTTCGGTGATCTTGGTGGCGCCGCAGTCCAGCGCGCCACGGAAGATGTAGGGGAAGCACAGCACGTTGTTGACCTGGTTCGGATAGTCCGAACGACCGGTGGCGATGATGCAGTCCGGGCGCACCGACTTGGCCAGTTCGGGGCGGATTTCCGGTTCCGGGTTGGCCAGGGCCAGGATGATGGGCTTGTCGGCCATGGTCTTGACCATCTCGGCGGTCAGCACGCCCGGGGCCGAGCAGCCCAGGAAGACGTCGGCGCCGTTGACCACGTCGGCCAGGGTGCGCGCCTCGGTCTTGATGGCGTAGCGTTGCTTGGAAGCGTCCAGGCCGCCGGGGCGACCTTCATAGATGACGCCCTTGCTATCGACCATGAAGACGTTCTCGCGCTTCACACCCAGGCCGATCATCACTTCCACGCAGGCAATCGCGGCTGCGCCGGCGCCGGAGACGGCGATCTTGACGCTACCGATGTCCTTGCCGACCAGTTCCAGGCCGTTCAGCAGGGCGGCCGAGGAGATGATGGCGGTGCCGTGCTGGTCATCGTGGAAGACCGGGATGTTCATGCGGGCCGACAGCTTCTGCTCGATGTAGAAGCACTCGGGGGCCTTGATGTCTTCCAGGTTGATACCGCCCAGGGTAGGCTCCAGCGAGGCGATGATCTCGACCAGCTTGTCCGGGTCGGTCTCGGCCAGTTCGATGTCGAACACGTCCACGCCGGCAAACTTCTTGAACAGGCAACCCTTGCCTTCCATCACCGGCTTGGATGCCAGCGGACCGATGTTGCCCAGGCCCAGCACGGCGGTGCCGTTGGAGACCACGGCCACCAGGTTGCCGCGCGAGGTGTAGTCGAAGGCTTTCAGCGGATCGGCTTCGATATCCAGGCAGGGATAGGCCACGCCCGGCGAATAGGCCAGCGACAGGTCGCGCTGGTTGGACAGCGGCTTGGTGGGGCGGACTTCGATCTTGCCGCGCGACGGGGTGCGATGGTATTCGCGGGCGGCGTCACGCAGGAGTTGCTCGGCGGCGGAAATTTGTTGGGTCATGATCTTGATGAGGGATTAACGGTCTTGAGGAAGCGAGGGCCGGATGCAGGCGGCTCGCGTTCGCTGGTCTGGTTTCCTGGTCTGAATGCGGCGGGCCGATCGCGCAGGGTGCTGCGTTCTCGTCGGCTCGGATAATGGGTACGGGAACCGGTGACCGGCTCCACGCGCCTGCCTCCGCCCGCTCCGGGCTTGTGGCCGCCGGAACGGGTGCGGGGAGGGGGATATTACCTAAAATTTCAACATTCGGGTTTTTTGTGCGTACGTCGGCTTTGAGCGAAGTCTTGTCGGCTGTCTGTTACAAGCTGTTTCCATCTCGTTGATTGTCGACACATCTCTTCGAGAGGAAGGCGCGCATAATCCATTTGTCGGCGATCCCGTTCGTCCATGGGTTGAATGTGGGTCGCTGTGTCTACATTTGTCGTCATTACCGTAACGGCAGGAGCCCGCCATGATGAATCCGCAAGAAACCCAAGCCCTTCAGGATTTTCTCCAACAATTGACCCAGGTACGGGGCATCACCAAGGATGCCCAGGCCGATGCGATGATCGCCCAGGCGGTCGCGCAGCAGCCGGATGCGGCCTATCTGCTGGTGCAGCGAGCGCTGCTGATGGAGCAGGCGCTCAATGCCAGCAAGGCCCAGGTCAGTGCGCTGCAGGCCCAGGTACAGGCGCTGCAGGCCGGTGGCGCCCGGGAACCGGGTTTTCTGGATGGCAATGCCTGGGGGCATGCACCGTCTGGCGCCCGCCCGCAGGCGGCACCGGCGTCGGCATCGGCTTATCCACCGGCTTATGCAGCGGCTTATGCAGCGGCGCCCGCACCGGCACCGGCTTATGCTTCACCTGCGCCAGCGCCGGCCTACCAGGCAGCGCCGGCACCGGCGCCGTCTTCAGGCTTCTTCGGGGGCGGCATGGGCAGCGTGCTGGGCAGTGTCGCCGCCACGGCGGCCGGCGTGGCCGGTGGTGCTTTCCTGTACCAGGGCATCGAGCACATGTTCAATGGCAATAGCGGGGCTGGCCTGGCGCGCCAGAACGGCCTGAGCGCTCCTGTGGAAAACATCGAGAACACCACGGTCAACAATTACTACGGCAGCGATGGCGAGCGCAAATCAGACCTGGCCAGCAATGCCAGCGGTAGTGACAGCGGTAATGACAGCAGTGACTTCGGCTCCAGCAGCGATCTGGCAGACCTGAGCAACTTCGATCTGGACGACAGCGGCGGTTACGACGATTCGCTGGTATGAGCGCATGAGGTCATGAGCATTTCGCGTGATTGCCTGAGCGCCCGATTGCTTGATTGACTGATGGAAGAAGAAAAGCCAGCTGCGCGGAGCTGGCTTTCTTGTTTTCGCTCAGGCTGTCATGGCTCAAAGCGGGTAGTGCTCATCTTCCAGCAGCATGTCTTCGAAGAAGGCGCCGAAGCGATGCTGAGGATCGCGCAGGTGGATTTCCAGGATCCAGCGCATGGTCGCCGGCGCCTGTTCGAACTCGGCCAGTGCACCGGTGTGGATGGCCGCATGCGGGAAATCCGACACGCGGTGGCCCGGCAGGTCGAAATTGAGTTCCCAGCCCATGGCGCGTGCCGTCTTGTCGGCGAAGTCATAGAGCTGGCGCCCGCTCAGTTGCTGCCGGTCCCAGGCCTGGCGTGCCTGGTGGAAGAGTTCCTCGGCATCGCGGGCGCAGCGTGCGTAATCGGCATGTTGGCCGACCGTGAAGGTCTTGCCGCCATCGCCTTCCCAGGCCTCCACCCGGGGGGCGATGTCGAGGAAGAAGATATCGTTCTCCCCTAGCACCACGCCGGGCTCGGAGGCCAGTTTCATGGGCTTGATGGTATTGCGCCCGAAACGCACGCGGGTGGGGTGCCAGCTCAGGGCCAGGCCCATGTCGGCCATCTCCTGTTTGGCCATGGCCACTGCGTCTTCTTCCACCATGCCAGGCACGACGCGCTCGGCGATGCGGGCGATGGCTTCACGGGTCTTGCGCCGCGCCAGCAGCATGCCGTCCACGGAGAAGGCGGGGCCGACGCGTTCGGCCGGCAGGGAAACGGAGGGGGGAGGGGAAGACATGCAGAACTCCTGGTGGTCATGCCGGCGGTGCGGCGGGAGCGAGGATTATCGCGGCGCCACCGCAAGCCGGGACGCGCATTCGGCCTGGGCTTTCGGCCAGTCTGAAGGTGAATCCGGCCAGCACCGGGGCTGGCCGGATTCGGCTGTCGTCTGGCCGATGCTCAATGGCGCTGCCGCAGCAGCCGGCCCATGCGCGTGCCACAATTGCGCTCTGCCGACGGCATGCGGGCAGGCCTGCATGCCGTTTTCCGACCCCTGATGCGAACCCCCATGAAGACAGTGACAGTCGTGATTTTCGATGGCGTGCAATCGCTGGATGTGTCCGGCCCGCTGGACGTGTTCTCCGAGGCCAACCGGTTTTTGCTGCCGGGTGACCGCTATCGCCTGCAGACCGTCAGTGTGGATGGCGCGGCAGTGACTTGTTCGAATGGTCTGGGCTTGAACGCCGGCCTTACCTGGCGCGACGCCGACGGCGAGGATGACCTCTTGCTGGTGGCCGGTGGCCCGACGCTGGTGGAACGTCGTTTCGATCCCGCCATCCATGCGTGGTTGCGCCAGGCCTGCGCCCGTGCCGGCAAGTTCGGCTCGATCTGCAATGGCGCGTTCATGCTGGGGCGGGCCGGGCTGCTGGATCACCGCACCGTGACCACCCACTGGAATGATGCCGCCGCGTTGGCCACGCTGTGTCCGCTGGCGCGGGTCGAGGCCGACCGTATCTATGTACAGGACGAGGACCTGTACACCTCGGCCGGCGTTACCGCCGGCATCGACCTGGCGCTCTACCTGCTGCGTCAGGATCATGGCGCCGAACTGGCCCTGAACGTAGCCAAGCGGCTGGTGGTGGTGATGCAACGCAGCGGCGGCCAGTCGCAGTTCAGCCCGTATCTGGATCATCTGGCGCCGCCCGATTCTCCCATTGCCGAGGTGCAGCGCCATGTGCTGGCCAATCTCACGCAGCCGCTGTCGGTAGCCGAACTGGCGGCCGTGGCGCGCATGAGCCTGCGCAGTTTCTCCCGCAGTTTTTCACGCGAGGCCGGCATGGCGCCGGCCGAGTTCGTGCAGCGCGCCCGCATCGATGCAGCACGCGCCCAGCTGGAGCATGGCACCGCGCCGATCAAGGCGATCGCCTTCGCCTGCGGCTTTGGCGACGCCGGCCGCATGCGCAATGCCTTCGTGCGGGTGCTGGGGGTGAGTCCGCAGCGTTATCGGGAGTCCTTTGGCCAGGAACTGGGCACCTGATACGGCCGGGCACAAGTCTGCGGTGTGGCGCGGGAGGTACAACGCAAACTGGGAATCGGCAAAAAATATGATGAGCATCATATTTGTGCTATTGTGCTCCCATGAATTCCACCGCACCCAGCAAGAAGGAGCAATCCCACCAGCGCATCGTGGCCGCCGCCGCGCGGGCGATGCGTCGCAGCGGCTTCAAGGGCGTCAGCGTGGCCGAGGTCATGAAGGAGGCCGGGCTGACCCATGGTGGCTTCTACGCCCACTTTGCCTCGCGGGATGCCTTGCTGGCCGAAGCGCTCAGCCATGCCAGCCGCGACAGCTCGACGCTGATCATGAACCACGTCGGCAAGCAGGCGGATGCCGGGGGCGAGCGCTTCCGCGCCTATGTCAATGCCTATCTGTCCGACACCCAGATCGAGGCCTGCGAAAACGGTTGCCCGGTGGCGGCGCTGTGCAGCGAGATGCGCGGCCAGGCGCCGGAGGTGATGGCGTCCTCGCGCGAGGCCATCCACAGCCTGCAGCAACTGGTGCGCCAGGTCTTGCCAGCCCATCATGACGAGCAGGCGAGCTGGGTGGTGGCCGCGACCCTGAGCGGCGCGCTGCAGATGGCACGGGTGATGGGCAACACCCCGCAGGGACGCGCCTTGCTGGCATCCACCCGGGCCGAATTGCTGGCGCGCTACGCAGACTGAACAGGAGACTGAGCCAGGGCGCCCGGGATCGGGTGGCGCCCTGTTTTTTTACCCATGAATATGATGATCATCATATTTTGATTTGACCCGATCACAAGACGCTTGATTGCCAACCCGGATCGAGGCCGGACAGACCGGCCTCACTGACCCCACAGAACTCCATTGAAAGGAAAGATCATGAAACTCGAAAACGCTGTCGTCCTGGTGACCGGTGCCAACCGTGGCCTGGGCCTGGAATTCGCCAAGCAAGCCCTGGAGCGCGGCGCCCGTCGTGTCTATGCCGGTGCGCGTGATATCGCCTCGGTCAAGCTAGCCGGCGTGGAGCCGATCGCGCTCGACGTGACCAAGCCCGAGCAGGTCAAGGCCGCCGTGGAACGTATCGGCGACCTGAGCGTGCTGATCAACAACGCCGGCATCGCCCGCGTAGGCGGCCTGCTGCACGCCGGTGCGCAGGAACAACTGCAGGATCACTTGAACACCAACCTGTTCGGCATGCTCAACCTGAGCCAGGCCTTCGCCCCGGTGCTGGCCCGGCAGGGTGGCGGCGCGCTGGTCAACGTGCTGTCGGTGATCAGCATGGTCAATTCGCCCATGTTGGCGGCCTACGGGGTTTCCAAGGCAGCCGCCTGGTCGCTGACCAATGGCCTGCGCCAGGAACTGCGCGAGCAGGGGACGCAGGTGATGGGCGTGCACGCCGGTTTCATCGATACCGACCTGACCCGTGGCTTCGACGCCCCCAAGTCGCGCCCTGAGGATGTGGTGCGCCAGACCCTGGATGCGCTGGAAGCCGGTGCGCTGGAGGTCTTCGTCGATGAAGTCAGCCGCCAGGTGCATCAGGCCCTGTCGTCCTCGGTTTACCTGCAGGACGCGCTGGCCCGCTGAGTCGCGGTGTCATGACTCGGCCCGCCCACCCGGCGGGCCCGCCTGGGGCGGAACTTTTGGCGTACAATGATCATCTATTTTCGAAGTTGATCGACAGGAGAGCGCCATGCGCAAATCCAACGCCGAAACCGCCGAAACCAGGAAGCGCATCCTCGCCATCGCCTCCGGGCTGTTTCTCAAGAATGGCATCGCCGCCACCGCCATTTCCGACGTCATGTCCGCTGCCGGACTGACGCAGGGCGGCTTCTATCGTCACTTCACCTCCAAGGAACACCTCGTGGCCGACGCCAACGCGGTGGCCTTCGACTTCATCGTTGCCAACCTTGACGAAGCCACACGCGGCATGTCGCCCCGCGAGGCGGTGCAGCAGATCGTCTTCCACTACCTGCGTCAGCACATGGGCCAGGACCCCCGCATGCTCTGCCCGCTGGCCAATCTGTCCACCGAACTGGGGCACGCCGACCAGCAGGTCAAGGAAGTGGTCACGGCCGGCTATTCGCGCTTCGTCAAGCTGTTCGCCGCCCACCTGATGCGGCTGGATTACCAGGACTACATCGGCCTGGCCGAATCCATCGTCTCGGTCATCGTCGGCGCGGTCTCGCTGGCCCGCATGGCCGATGACCAGGCCCTGGTCGATACCATCGTCGGCAATGCCGAAAACACTGTCCAGCTGCTCCTGCAGAGCGCTCCCACCCAGGCCGATCTGGTCACTGCCCGCCCATAAAAAAATCCCGGCAGGATTGCTCCTGTCGGGATAAAGTCGCTGCCCCTTGGCGGACAGCGACGCTCCACGGGGATGGTGCTCAGTCCTTGCGGGCCAGCCTGTCGGTGCCGGTGGCGCTGCCACTGCCACTGCTCTGTTCCTGCCAGCCTCCGCCCAGCGATTTGTACAGCGCGATGCGGTTCTGCACTTCGGCCAGGCCGGTACGGATGGTCTGCTGCTGGCTGGCGAACCAGGCACGTTGCGCATCGAGGTAGTCGAGGTAGCTGGCTTCGCCGCTGTCATAGCGCAGCTTGGCCAGGTCATGACGCTGCTGTTCGGCACGCTCCTGGGCTTGCACCGCACGCAGCTCGGCGCCCAGCGTTGCCTGTCCGGCCAGGGCGTCGGCCACTTCGCGGAAGGCCACCTGGATCGTCTTTTCGTACTGCGCCACGGCGATATCGCGGTCGGCCTGGGCCACGCCGAGATTGGCGCGATTACGGCCACCATCAAAGATCGGCAGGCTGATCGAAGGCAGGAAGCTCCAGGCCCGGCTGCCGGATTCGAACAGGCCATTCAAGGCATCACTGGCCGAACCGAAGCTACCGGTCAGGCTGATGCGCGGGAAGAAGGCTGCCCGCGCCGCGCCGATGTTGGCATTGGCGGCGCGCAGCAGGGCTTCCTGCTGGGCGATGTCGGGTCGGCCCGTGAGCAGGTCCGAAGGCAGACCGGCGGGCAACTCGGCGATGACGCTGCCGTTCCAGTCGGTGTCGGCTGCCGGCAGCAGGCCGGCCGGGACCGGCTGGCCGATCAGCAGGGCCAGTGCATTCTGGTCCAGGGCGCGCTGGCGCTGGGCTTGCAACAAGGCGATGCGGGCGGCTTCAAGCAGCGAATCGGACTGGCGCAGGTCGTAATCGGAACTGGCACCCATCTCGCGCAGGCTGACCTGGCGCTGATGCGAGGCCGTGCGGCTGTCCAGCGTCTGGCGCGCCAGCGCCAGCAGGCGTTCGTCGGCCACCAGCGCTTCATAGGTGTAGGCCACTTGCGCCACCACGCTGATCTGCGTGGTCTTGCGGGCCTGCTCGGTAGCGCTGAAGCGTTCCAGTGCCGCGCCGCTCAGGTTGCGCACCCGGCCGAACAGATCCAGCTCGAAGGCGGTTACGCCCAGCCCCACGCTGTAGGCGGTGGTCAGGCCCCCCTTGCCGGCCGGCGCCACTGCATTGGGGGTTTCCTGGCGGGCGCCGGAGACGCCCAGGTTCAGCGTCGGCAGGCGGTCGGCCGACAGCACCTGGTAGAGGGAGCGCGCCCGCTCGATGTTCAGGGCGGCCACGCGCAGGTCGCGATTGTGATCCAGGGCCAGGCTGATGAGCTGGCGCAGCGATGGATCGCGGAAGAACTGCTGCCAGGGCAGGCTGGCTGCCGACGGCGCCTCGCTGCCGCCGGCGTTGGCATTGGTGGCGGCGGTAGCGGCCAGATCGGCCGGCCACTGGGTCTGCACCGGCAGGGCCGGGCGTTCATAGGTGGGGGCCAGCGAGCAACCGGCCAGCAGGGTCGCCAGCAGAGACGCGGCGCCCAGGTGTTTGATGACGTTCATGCGAACTCCTTGGAATCGGAATGCTTGACCAGAGGGGCGTTGGCCGAGGGCTTGCGCACCTTGAACCACAGCGAATACAGCGCCGGCAGGAACAGCAGGGTCAGCAGGGTACCCACGCCGACACCGCCGATGAGCACATAGGCCAGCGGACCCCAGAAGCTGGAGTGGGTCAGCGGGATGAAGGCCAGCATCGCCGCCACGGCGGTCAGGATCACCGGACGTGCACGGCGCACGGTCGATTCGATCACCGCCTCGTAGGCCGACAGGCCGGCGTCGAGGTCATGGCGGATCTGGTCCACCAGGATCAGCGTGTTGCGCATCAGGATGCCGGCCAGACCGATCAGGCCCAGGATGGCATTGAAGCCGAACGCCTGATGGAACACCAGCAGCGTGGGCACGGCACCCACCAGACCCAGCGGGGCGGTGGCAAACACCATCCACATGGTGGCGAAGGAGCGTACCTGCAGCATGATGACGGTCAACATCAGCACGATCATCAGCGGGAACAGCTTGGCCAGCGCCTTGTCGGCCTTGGCGCTTTCTTCCACCGAGCCACCGGTATCGATGTGGTAGCCCGGCGGCAGGCTGGCCTTGAGCTGCTCCAGCTTGGGCAGGATGGCGTGGGTCACGTCGGGCGGCTGGGTGCCGTCGCGGATGTCGCCCTGCACGGCGATGTAGGTCTCGCGGTCATAGCGCTTGAGGACGGCATCTTCCATCCGCGTTTCCAGCCGCGCCACCTGGGCCAGCGGCACGCTGGCGCCGGTGTCGGTGGTCAGCACCAGATTGCGCAGGTCGGCCAGGTTGTTGCGTTCGGCGTGCGGGCTGCGGATGAGCACATCCACGGTGCGCAGGCCTTCCCTGACCTGGGTGGCGGGGATGCCGTTGAGCATGGCCTGCAACTGGTTGGCGGCGTCGCGCGGCGACAGGCCCAACTGGCGCAGACGTTCCTGGTCCAGGCTCAGGTGCACGGTGGGCGTACGGTTGCCCCAGTCCATGTGCACATCCCGCATGTCGGGGTTCTGGATCATCACCACGCGCACCTGCTCGGCGATGTCGCGCACCTTGTCCAGGTCCGGACCGACCACGCGGAACAGTACCGGGAAGGGGACCGGCGGGCCGAACACGAACTGGCTCACCCGCACCCGTGCCTGCGGGAAGCGGCCCTCGGCGATCATCTTGCGGATCTTTTCCTTGAGCACGTCGCGTTCGGCAGGGCCGGCAGTGAGCACGATCATCTGTGCAAAGGCCGGGTTGGGCAGCTCGGGATTGATCGAAAGGAAGAAGCGCGGCGTACCCTGACCGATGTAGCTGGAGACGATCTCGGCTTCCGCTTCCTGGCGCAGATTGGCTTCGATCTGCTTGACCACGGCGTCGGTGGCGGCGAAGGCGCTGCCTGGCGGGAGATTGATTTCCAGCGTCAGTTCAGGACGTTCGGAGTTGGGGAAGAACTGCTTCTGCACCGACCCCATGCCCACGCCGGCCAGCAGGAACAGGCCCACGGTCACGGCGGCGGTCAGCCACTTGTGGTCCACGCACCAGCGCACCAGATTGCGCAGGCGCACGCCGAAGGCGGAGAGGTTGAAACCGCTCATGTTCCGCTCCCCATGCGGGTTTCCGCCAGCAGGGCTACCTTCTGGCCGGCCTTGAGCAGGTGTCCACCCATGGCCACCACCCGCTGGCCGGTGACCAGGCCGTCGGAGATACGGACCTGCTCGGCCCCCAGTTGCTCCACCTTCACCGCTTGCAGGCTGACGGTATTGGTCTTGGCATCGATGACCCACACACCGCTGCCCTTGCCCTGATCGACCAGCGCGCTGATGGGCAGGGTGACGCCGGTGGCGGCCGGGGTGGCGACATGGATGGTGACGGTGGCGCCCAGTGCGGCGTGGGCGGCACTGCCACCCAGGGCGTAGCGCGCCAGGTAGGTGCGGGTCTGCGGATCGGCCACGGCAGCCAGTTCGCGCAGGGTGGCCGGGGCCTGCTTGTCCGGATCGCTGAACAGCGAGGCGGTGGCACTGCGCCTGGCCATGCCCAGTTCCTGCTCGGGCAGATACACCAGGGCTTCGCGGGCGCCATCGCGGGCCAGGGTCACCACGTTCTGGCCAGCGGCCACTACCTGGCCGACATCGCTGGGCACGGCCAGTACCACGCCGTCCATGTCGGCTTTCAGGACGGCATAGTCACGTTGATGTTCGGTCTCGCGCGCCTTGGCGGCTTCGGCGCGGGTCTGGGCTACGGCGGCGTCGGCGGCTGCCTTGGCCAGTTCATAGGCCTGGTTGGAGGTGGCGCCATGTTCCAGCAGCTTGCGCAGCCGCGCTTCCTCGGCCACCGCCTGCACCTGGCGCGCCTGGGCGGCTTCCACGGCGGCACGGGCGGCGGCCAGGGCCAGGTCATAGTCCTCGGCATCGATGCGCATCAGAGCCTGGCCACGGCGCACGGTCTGGCCCGGGTCCACCAGGCGCTCCACGATCTTGCCGGCGACACGGAATCCCAGTTTGCTCTCGGTGCGTGCATGCACCACGCCGGTAAAGCTGACCCGCTCGGTGGTGGCCGGCTGCACGGTGGTCCAGGCCACCTTGGCGACGCTCTCGGCAGGTGGGGGCGGATGGCCGCAGGCGGCCAGGGAGAGCAGCAGCGTGGCGCTGAGGAGGGTGCGCCGCGGCAAACGGGGGAGCAGGGTTTTCATGAGGGCCTCGGAAGAAAGGGATGGTGCGGTGCTGGCGCTGGCCAGCGAACATTAGAGTACATCTAACCACTAAATATAGATTATTAACGAACTCTAAATTGTTCAAGGTTTTTCTTCCGGGCGGGGTCCGGATACCACAATGCTGCTGCCCGGAAAGCTCAGTCCGCCACCGCGACCGGCGGCAGCATGGCGTGCAGGGTCTTGCGGCAATTGGCGAGGATGGCCTGCTGGCTGTCGTCGTTGATCGCCACCCGCGCCAGCATGACCGCCCCCACCATGGTGGTGACCACGGCTTTGGCCAGGCGGGCGGGATCGGGCGCACCGGCCCGGGTCGCCAGCACCTGGAAGTACTGCACCAGCCGCTGGTAGCCGGCCATGGCGGCGCCCCGCACCAGGCGGTCGGCGCGGCGCAGTTCGCTGCCCAGGTTGGGCAGAGGACACATGCCGCCGCACTCCGCCCCGTCGAGCTGGCTCAGGTACATGTCGACGGCGGTGACCAGCGCCTGGCGTGGCGGCAGGCCGGCCAGTGCCTGGCTGAAAAAATCGAACATGCGGTCATTGGCGGCCAGGTTGGCTTCGGCGATGAGCTGCTCCTTGGACCGGAAGTGCCGGTAGAAGCCGCCCTGGGTCAGGCCGGCCGCGCTCATGATGCTGGCGATGCCGGTCTCGGCCAGGCCGTCGGCGAGGAACATGCGGGTGGCGGTGGACAGGATGCGCTTGCGTGTATCCAGTGTTTCCTGCTTGGATTTCTTCATGGCTTGAACTCCTTTTCAAATCTGCTTGCGCGATTTAGAGTTCTAATATAATCTATTTTAGATGTTTACCGAACTCTAAATTGTTTCGATTTCTTTCATGGGAAACGGGCGCGGCGCGCGGTGGGTGGTGCAGCAGATCACCACCCGGTACGAAGAAAGTCTTTTCCATCGATCCGAATCAACCCATACGAGGAGTAGCAACATGTCCCCCATCAAGGTAGTGGTAGTGACCGGCGTGTCGTCCGGAATTGGTCGCGCAACGGCGCAGCGCTTTGCCGAACGCGGCCACAAGGTGTACGGCACCGTACGCAAGCTGGAGGGTGCCGCCGGCATCACCGGTGTAACCCTGCTGGAGATGGACATGCGCGAGGCCGCTTCCATCGAGGCCGCCATGCAGCAGGTGGTACAGCGCGAGCAGGCCATCGACATCCTGGTCAACAACGCCGGCATGTCGCTGGTGGGGGCGGTGGAAGAGACCTCGGCGGCCGAGGCCCAGGCCCTGTTCGAAGTCAACGTGCTGGGCCTGCTGCGCACCAGCCAGGCGGTATTGCCCCAGATGCGCAAGCAGGGCGCCGGACGCATCGTCAACCTGAGTTCGGTGCTGGGCTTCCTGCCGGCGCCCTACATGGGCTTGTATGCCGCCTCCAAGCACGCCGTGGAAGGACTGTCGGAAAGCATGGACCATGAGACCCGCCAGTTCGGTGTGCGCGTGCTGCTGATCGAACCGGCCTATACCCGCACCAGCCTGGATCTGAACGCCCCCAAGGTCCATCACCGCATTCCCGCCTACGACGCCCAGCGGCAGGCCGCAGGGGCGGCGGTGGCGCACCACGTCAACCATGCGCCCCTGCCCGAGACGGTGGCCCAGACCATCGTGGCGGCCGCCCTCGACCCGAAGTGGCACATGCGCCGCACGCCCAAGGGACAGGCCTCGCTGCTGAGCAAGCTGCGCCGCTTCATGCCGGCCGGCCCGGTGGATGCGGCCATCCGCAAGGACCTCAACCTGAAATGAAGTGGGCCGGCGGGAGGATGGTCGGGATGCATGCACCGAACAGGTGGCGTGATCCCGGGAAACATTCCCGCCGGACTTCGCAAGCGCAGCAAGGCGCTTGACTTGGCCTCGCGCCGTCCATATGATGCGCATACATCGATGCATATGCATAGTTGTAGCAATCAGACGGCCGGCCATCCCGGTTGTCGGGTTTGTATCTACTGACGACCGGGATGCCCATGAGCAAGGATATTTGTACCTGCGCGCCCCTGCGCCGCCTAACGCGCAGGATCACCATCATCTATGACCACCACCTGCAGGACAGCGACCTGAGCATCACCCAGTATTCGCTGATCAGCCGCATCGGCCGCAAGGGCCCGATCGCCAATATCACCCTGGCGCAGGACATGGGCATGGACCGCAGCACCCTCAGTCGCGCCCTCAAGCCGCTGATGGCGGCCGGCTGGGTCGAGACCGTGGACCTGCCGGAGGAAGCCTTGCTGGACAAGCGTTCCTTCGCGCTGCAACTGAGCCGCGCCGGCCAGGCCAAGCTGGAAGAGGCCCGACCCCGCTGGCGCCGCGCCCAGGACGAGATCGACCGCCGCCTCGGCCCCAAGCTGGCGCGCGAATTCAACGACCTCATCGAAGACGCCTATATACGCCTGCAGGACGCCTGAGCGCGTTCGGCTTCGTTTTTGCCTTTGCTGCAACCACAACCACAATCACAACCTCAACCCTTACGCGTCTCTTTCTCCACAGGACCGCAATGAACAAGCTCACACAATCGCTCGCCAACGCCGTCACGCCACGCTTTCACTACGCCTGGGTGGTGGTGGGCGTGATCTTCCTGGTCCTGCTGTGTTCGGCCGGCATCCGCGCCACGCCCTCGGTGATGATCCTGCCGCTGGAGCAGGAGTTCGGCTGGAACCGCTCCACCATCTCGGTGGTGATTTCGGTCAACATCGCACTCTACGGCCTGATCGGTCCATTCTCGGCTGCCGCCATGCAGCGCTTCGGCATCCGCCGGGTGGTGCTGGCAGCCCTGGTGCTGCTGGCCACCGGCACGGCACTGTCGACCCTGATGCACATGCCCTGGCACATGCTGCTGTCCTGGGGCCTGCTGGTGGGCGCCGGTACCGGCGTGGCCGCCAATACCCTGGGTGCCACCATCGTCAGCCGCTGGTTCGAGACCCGGCGCGGTCTGGCCATGGGTCTGCTGACCGCCAGTGCGGCGACCGGACAGATGGTGTTCCTGCCGCTGATGGCATCGATGGTCGGCAGCTATGGCTGGCGTTCGGTGGCTTTCCTGGTGTCGGCGGTGGCGCTGCTGGCCATCCCGCTGGTGTGGTTGCTGTTGCCGGAGAGCCCGGCGGCCATCGGCCAGAAGATGGTCGGCCAGGTCGAGGACATCAAGGACGAAGGCCTGTCCCGCCGCAATCCCCTGGCCATCGCCCTGGATGCCTTGCGCACCTCGGTACGCATGCCGGACTTCTGGCTGCTGTTCATGAGCTTCTTCGTCTGCGGCCTGTCCACCAATGGCTATATCGGTACGCAGTTCATCGCCATGTGCAATGACTACGGCATCAACGAAGTCAGCGGCGCCTCCATCCTGGCCGCCATGGGCATGCTGGACCTGGTCGGCACCACGCTCTCGGGCTGGCTGTCGGACCGCTACAATCCGCGCGTGCTGCTGTTCTGGTACTACGGCCTGCGCGGCCTGGCGCTGATCTTCCTGCCCTATGCCTTCGGTCTGCAGTATTACGGCCTGACCATCTTCGCCATCTTCTATGGCCTGGACTGGATCGCCACCGTGCCGCCTACCGTGCGCCTGGCCAATGACGTTTTCGGTCGCCTGGCTGCACCGGTCGTCTTCGGCTGGATCGTCGCCGGCCACCAGCTGGGTGCCGCCACCGCCACCACGGTCGCCGGCTATATGCGGGCCACGCTGGGCAACTACACCCTGTCGTCCATCATGATGGGTGTCGCCTGCCTGATCGGTGCGGTGCTGGTACTGCGCATCAAGGGCAAGCAGGGGCAGCCGACGCCGGTTCCAGCCTGATTCTGCCCCCGGGTTTGTGCGAAAAGTCAGCCTTCTTTTGGAGGGATGACTTTTCTTGCTTGTTAGGTATTTGTGGCAATCGTGCAAGGGCATATGGCGTGCGAGAATGCCGCACGCCCGCAGCGCCGGCCTGACCGGGCGTGCGGATCTCCGGCATTGCTTGCGCCGGTCCAATCACCTGCCCGATGATGAACAAGAATCGCAACCTCACTCTGCCAAGGATGTCGACCGCGCTGGCGGTCATGCTCGGCCTGAACCTGCCGGCCTACGCCGGTCCGGCGACCCTGCCATCGATAGCGGACAAGACACCGCTGCGCATGCCGGCCGAAGCCCAAGCCCGGCCGGCCTTCCTGGCCCGTGCGCTGCGTCATTTCGAGCAGGACCCGCAGGTCATCGGCGAGCTGCAGCAGGGGCTGTTCTGCTCGCGCAAGAACGACATCGTCTGGAACCCGAAAAGCGCCGATGTGCTGCTGCCCACCAATGCCCTGTCCGCACGCTTTCGCCAGGAGCTGCAGGCCCAGGGTTACCCGGTGCCGGCGGCGAGGCCGGAAATCCTGTTTCCCGAGCGGCCGGAAGACATTGCACAAGCCGATCCCAACCGGAGCGGCGAAGCCAATCTGCAGGTCGGCGTGGTGGTCACCCAGTTGCAGGCCAATCTCTGCGTGAAGAGCGGGAATGCCTGGTCCGGCGAGGCCTACGTCAGGCTTGACTGGCAACTGTTCGCGCCGGAGCAGCGCAAGGTGATCTATCGCGGCAGCAGCGAAGGGGTGTTTCGCTCCGGCAGCACCGGCTTTGAGGGCGCATCGCCCCAGATTCCGGTGGAAGCCTTTGCCGTGGCGGTACGCAATCTGCTGGCCGATCCTGCCTTCGCACTGGCGGTGCAGACGCCCTACGAGCGCGCTGCCGCTGCGTTGCCACCGCCCAGAACCGAGCATCAGCCGCCGGCCAGGGCTGTGGAGATAGACAACCGCTCACCCGACCGCCAGGGGGCGGAGATGTCCAAGGTCATCGGCGAATTGCGCACGGCGGTGGTCACGGTCTTCAGCGAGCGTAGCTCCGGTACCGGTTTCTATATCGGCAGTTCCGGTTGGCTGCTGACCAACCATCACGTCATCGGCGATGCGCGGGTGGTGCGCGTGCGCCTGCCCGCCGGGCGCGAGCTGACGGCCGAGGTGGTGCGCTCCGACGTGGCGCGGGATGTGGCCCTGCTCAAGACCGCGCCGCCCGGTGTACGGCCGCTGCCGCTGCGCCTGAGCGAGCCCGGCATTGGCGAGGATGTCTATGCCTTGGGCTCGCCGCTGGGCGATGCCTTCAATACCACGTTGACGCGCGGCATTCTCAGTGGGGTGCGCACGGTGCGCGATCTGGAATTCCTGCAGAGCGACGTGGCCATCCTGCCCGGCAGCAGCGGCGGTCCCTTGCTGGACAAATCGGGCCAGGTCATCGGCATCACCGTGGCCGGCCTGGGCGCCAAGGGGTTGGCGGGAATGAATTTCTTCATTCCGGTGGGCAGTGCGCTGCAGCGCCTGAATCTGCAGTTGCAGGACCGGCCATCCTCCCAGACGCCGCAATCTTCCCCCTCCCGTAGCAGCCCCTAGCGGACTGCAGCTCAATTGGCGGCTTGCCGCAGTTCATAGACCTGCAGGTGGCAATAGGCCGCCCGTAGCAAGGGCAGCTCGATGCCGAGCTGCCGGGCCCGGGTCAGCATGTCGCCAATGATGGCGTCGGCTTCCAGCCGCGCCATGCCGGCGGCGATGTCGCGCGCCATCGAGGCTTCCCAGGTGGAAGCGGGTGACAGCAGCAGCTTGTGCATCTGGTCCAGCGCTACCTGCGGCAGGGGATAGCCGCTGCCGGCGGCCACCGAGGTAGTCTCCGCGATGGCCTGGCGCACCAGCGACTCGCCCCCGGCCGTCGCCAGGATCTGCCCGATGTTGCCGCGCATCAGGCAGGTCACGGCGGCGCCGGCCGCGATCATGGCCCACTTGTTCCACAGGGCCTGATCGATGTTGTCGGAGAACTGTCGCAGACCTGGCGTGCGTGCGATGGCGGCGTGGAACGCCCTGG
Organism: Herbaspirillum sp. VT-16-41; assembly: GCF_001994935.1. Classification (NCBI taxonomy): domain Bacteria; kingdom Pseudomonadati; phylum Pseudomonadota; class Betaproteobacteria; order Burkholderiales; family Oxalobacteraceae; genus Herbaspirillum; species Herbaspirillum sp. VT-16-41. The sequence continues at coordinate 36,804 of NZ_MUXB01000106.1, read as the reverse complement.
CGATGTTCTCGCTGCTGCTGGCGCGAGCGCCAACGCTCAGGCTGTCGTTGCTGCCCTGGTGCTGGATATGGCCGTTCTTGTCCAGCGTGGTCGCGATATAGGACACCCCACCGAGGATGCGATCCCGACCGAACGTGGCGTCCAGGCTGTCGTAGGTGGACAGGCCATTGAGAATGGGCAGGATGACCGTGTTCTGCCCCGTCAGTGGCTTCAAGGTCTCGATGGCACCGTCCAGGTCGTAGCTTTTGCAGGCCAGCAGAATGAGGTCGAACTCCGCCGCGATGGCGGTACCGGAGACCAGCGTCTTGACCGGGCCGGCGAAGTTGCCCAGCGCGCTGTCGATGACCAGTCCCTCCTGTTGCAATTGCCGGGCACGCCGCTCACGCACCAGGAAACTGACGTCCTGGCCCGCTTCAATCAGACGTGCACCGTAATATCCTCCCATAGCGCCAGCGCCGAGAACCAGTATCTTCATGTTCATTGATCCGTTAAATAAATTATGATCATAATATATAAATCGAAGAAAATATGCACCGCACCCTACTCGGGAGGCGGTAGCTGGTTCGATGGGCGTGCAGGAGACCCGTCCGGGGCCGTTAGGCGCAGGACATGGCGGGATTTCTAGGGCCGCTTTTCCTTCAGGCCCGAGAGCAATTCCTTCCGGGTGGCGTCGAGGATCTCGCCGGACAGAGCGGTCGCGCCGCTGGCCCGCGCCAGCAGCAGTGCGCCCACCATGGTGGAGAGCTGGGCGATGGCGCGTCGTCTGCGGGTCTTGGGTCCACTTTGTGGCTGAAGTGCGGTCAGGCTGTCGAGCAGGTCATCCAGGCCGGCGCGATAGGCGGCCCGCACCGGCTTGTCCTCGTCCACGCGTGCCACGTCGCTGGCCAGCATGGCGGCCGGGCAGGCCTTGCCGGGCGCGTCGCGGTTGTCCTCGCTGAGGTAGCGGCCGATGATGGCCTCGATGGCGTCCGTCGGTGATCGGCTCTGGGCGGCCTGGGCGTGCCATTTGTTGCGCGACAGATCGAAGGCGCGGGTGCAGGCGATGGCGGCGAGCTCGTCCTTGGATTTGAAGTGGCCGTAGAAACCGCCGTGCGTGAGGCCGGCGGCCTTCATCAGGTCGATCACGCTGACCCGGTCGATGCCCATTTCGCGAAACAGTTGCGCCGAGACGTGTTCGATGCGGTCACGATTCAGTTCTGCTTGCTCAAGGGTAACGCGGGGCATGGTGGTTCCTGGGGATGGAGAAAAGGCTTCATCATAAGCGATCAAGCCTGCCACCGGTACCTGGTCCCGGCCTGGCCTGCGCGGTCCCTGGTCGTGGCTGGTGGGCATGCATGATGCTTGTCATTTATCCTTGTTCATCCACGGTATCGAATTCCTCGTCTGCGTCCATGAATAAATCGCCACCTGCTTCCGAACGATCCAATCTGGTGCGCCTCTGGCGCGAGGCGGACTTCGGCGGTGCCGAACTGCTTGCCGCCAGCTATCACAACCACCATTTCCCACCGCATGCGCATGATGAATATGCTTTCGGCATCATCGAACGAGGTGCTCAGGCCTTCCAGCACGACCGTGGCAAGCGGCTGACCATGCCGCAAGGATCGATCGGCGTCATCAATCCGGGCGACGTACACGAAGGACGCCCCGCCGACGGTCAGGGATGGGATTACCGGATGGTCTATCTGTCGCCCGACTTCGTCTGCCGTCTCTTCGAGCGGGAAGCCGGCCATCCGGCTGGCTTGCCCTGGTTTGCCCGGAACGTGATCTTCGATGACCAGACCATTGTCATGTTGCGGGCGGCGCACTGCAGTTCGGCGTCGCCCCATGCGAGCCGACTGGAGGTGAGCTCGCTCTTGACTGCGGCAGTGATCCAGCTGTTCGCCCGGCATGCGCAGTTCCGTCAGCGCAGGCTGGAGCAGGCGGCTGCGCCGCGGGCAGTCCGTCATGCGCGGGAATTCATCGATGCCCATCTGGTCGCCAGTCCTTCGCTGGAGGAGTTGGCGTCGGTGGCCGGGGTCAGCCCCTACCACCTGCTGCGCCAGTTCAAGGCCATTCACGGCATGGCGCCCCATCGCTACCTGATCCAGCGGCGGGTTGCCATGGCCAAGACGATGCTGCTGGCCGGCCGCCAGCCCAGGCGGGTCGCCATCGAGCTGGGCTATTGCGATCAGGCGCATCTCAGTCGTGAGTTCAAGACCTTCTACGGTGTAGCGCCGAGCCGGATCGGTCGCTAGAAAATAGCAAGATTATCCAAATCCCGAGACCGCGCCGCGCGCATATTGCTTGCTCCATCATTGAAGCGAGGTGTGCCGTGATTGATCTTCGAAGTGATACCTGCAGTCGGCCTACCGAGGCCATGCGCGACGCCATCCGGGATGCAGTGGTCGGTGACGACGTTTATGGCGACGACCCGACCGTCAAAGAACTGGAGCGCGAGGTTGCCGCGCTGCTCGGCAAGGAGGATGCAGTGTTCATGGTGACCGGCACCATGACCAACCAGGTCGCCATCCGCGCCCATACCGAACCGGGCGATGCGGTACTGTTCGATCAGAACGCCCATGTGTACATCCTGGAAGGCGGGGCGCCGGCGGCTTTCGCGGGCGTGCTGCCGCGCTTGCTACCGGGCGCGCGCGGTGTGTTCTCGGCCGCCGATGTGAGTGGCGCCCTGGGCCTGTCGCACCGCTTCTTCCCCAGCACGATTCCGGCACCGGTGAAACTCCTGTGCCTGGAAAATACCCACAACCTGGGAGGCGGAAAGGTCTGGCCCATCGAGCAGATGGCCGCGGTGTGCGAACTGGCGCGGCAGCGCGGCATCGCCCTGCATCTTGACGGTGCCAGATTGTGGCATGCCACGGCCGCCTCCGGCATCACGGAGCGCGAATATGCGCGGCACGTTGATTCCGTCAGTGTCTGCTTTTCCAAGGGGCTGGGAGCGCCAGTCGGTTCCGCACTGGCAGGCTCGCGGGAATTCATCGCGCGCGCCCGTCGCTTCAAGCAGCAGATCGGTGGCGGTTTCCGTCAGGCGGGCATCATTGCTGCCGGCGCCCTGTATGCGCTGCGTCACCATCGCGAGCGACTCGGCGACGATCACCTCCACGCAAGAATTCTCGCAAGAGGCATCGCCGGGATACCCGGCATCGCCATCGATGTGGCCACGGTCGAAACCAATATCGTCCGCTTCGAAGTCACTTCGACCACGGCCGGCGATTTCGTCGACAGGCTGCACGCCCGTGGGCTGCATGTTCTGCCATCCGGGGAGCGGGGCGTGCGTGCCATTCCCTATTTGAACATCTCGCCGTCGCAGATCGATGAGGCCGTCGGCATCATCGCGGCAGTTGCCAGGGAGGTGCAGGCGCTCAACTGAGTTCGTCACCGGCAGGGCCGGATCGAGACGGGGCCATGCTGCGAGGCGGCATCAATCCCACGCCGGAGCAAAGTCCGGATTGGCCAGGCGCTCGCCGCGATCCAGTGCTGCGATGGCACTCATCTCGGCGTCCGACAAGCTGATCTTGCCCGCGGCCAGGTTGCTGGCCAGGTTCTCGCGCCGGGTGGACGAGGGGATCACTGCGAAGCCCTGTTGCAGCGACCAGGCCAGCGCCACCTGCGCGGCCGATACACCGTGCCTGGCGGCGATCTCCAGCAGCGTCGCATCCTGCATCACCTTGCCATAGGCCAGGGGCATGTAGGCGGTCAGGTGGATGCCCTGGGTGCGGGCGTATTCGATCAGCTTGCGGTTCTGCAGGAAGGGATGGATCTCGACCTGGTTGGTGGCGATCTGGTCGGCACCGATGGCGGCAATGGCTTGCTCCATGTGGGCGATGGTGAAGTTGGAGATGCCGATCAGGCGCGTCAGGCCTTGTGCCTTGGCTTCGGCCAGGGTCTGCAGGTAGTCGGCCACCGGCAGCGCGTCCTGCGGCGAGGGCCAGTGGATCAGCGTCAGGTCGACCTGTTCCAGGCGCAGCTTCTGCAGGCTTTCCTTGAGGCTGGGGATGAGCTTGTCGCGCGACAGGTTCTCGGTCCAGATCTTGGTGGTGACGAACAGCGCATCACGGGCCACGCCGCTCTCGGCCAGCGCCTGGCCGACTTCGGCTTCGTTGCCGTAGATCTGCGCGGTATCGATATGGCGATAGCCCAGCTCCAGGCCGGTGCGTACCGAGTCGATGACCTGCTGGTCCTTGAGGCGGAAGGTGCCCAGGCCCAGGGCGGGGAGGGTGGGGGTATTCATAGGATTTTCCTTTGCAGTGGTGCGCCTGGCCCGGTGGGCTAGGCGGGTGAAATGGTGGTGAGCCAGTATCGGCCAATTCATTCCTTGCAAAAACCGCCGCTGCTACAAAACATTATTGATTCAAGATCAATAATCGGAGGGCATGAACGGCGACATCCTTGTTGTTTTGGTAACGCTACCAGCGATGCTAGAATGCGGCCATGCCCCAACACAGCCCACTCCCTGAAAATACCTCCGACGACACCTCCGCAGATGCGCGTGGCGGCCGCGACGACGACGGTCCCGAACCGCGTCGTCGCGGCCCGCGCAAGAGCGCCGGTGGCATCACGCTGCGCGACGTGGCGCAACTGGCCGGGGTGGCGCCGATCACGGCGTCGCGGGCCTTGAACACACCCTCGGCGGTTTCGCCCAAGGTCTTGCAGAAAGTGCGCGAGGCGGTGGAAAAGACCGGCTACGTCCCCAACCTGCTGGCCGGCGGGCTGGCCTCCAACAAGAGCCGGTTGGTGGCGGTGGTGGTGCCCACCGTGATCGGACCGGTGTTCCAGGAAATCGTCCATACCCTGACCGAAACCCTGGCCGCCGCCGGCTATCAGGTCATGCTGGGCCAGAGTGGCTATGAAAATTCGCGTGAGGATGCACTGCTGGAAGCCATCATCGGCCGCCGTCCCGATGGCGTGGTGCTGACCGGCATCATGCGCTCGGCCGAGGCCAGGAAGCGCTTGCTGGCCAGTGGCATCCCGGTGGTGGAGACCTGGGACCTGACGCCCACGCCGATCGACATGCTGGTCGGTTTTTCGCACGAGGCCATCGGCCGCGAAGTGGCGCGCTACCTGCACCAGCGCGGTCGCAAGAAGGTCGCGGTGGTGGGCGGGCGCGACGAGCGCAGCCAGCGCCGCATGCAGTCCTTCGCGCAGGAAGCGGTGGCGCTGGGCATGAACGACGGGCAGGGGGCAGCAGCCCTGCCGATGTACCACGTCATCGCCCCGACCACCCTGGGGCAGGGACGGCGGGGTCTGGCCGATCTGTTGCAGCAACAGCCCGACACCGATGCCATCTTCTGCAGTTCCGACCTGCTGGCCCTGGGCGTGATGATCGAGGCCCAGAGCCGTGGCATCGCCATTCCCGGACAACTGGCGGTGGTCGGCTTCGGCGACCTGGAATTCTCGCGTGACCTGCAACCCCGCCTGACCACCGTGCGCATCGACGGCACCGGCATCGGCCAGCGCGCGGCGCGTTTCATCATTGACCGGGCGGCGGGCATCGAGGTGGCCGAGCGCATTGTCGATGTCGGCTTTTCCATCATCCAGCGCGAAAGCGCCTGACGCGGCGATTCCGCACTTCCTGCTCCTCCTGCCCCTCCTGTCTTTCCCACCTTTACCGTCCCATCCGTTTCGATGCTGCCAGGCAAGTTGATCTGGCACTTCACATCCCTCTGTTGACAGGCTGATTTGGTACCGCTACCATGCATTCATTCTGATTTGGTACCGCTACCAAATTATCGCCGGATCCGCTGCCAGGTCATTCCCAGTGGGTGCCGGGTTTTCTTCATTGAAAGAGAAAGTGCTGCCATGACTTCCTTTGCCACTCCTGCCTCCTCGACGTCTGCCACCTCGTCTTCCGCTGCCCTGGCCAAGGGGGCGCCCCGCGTCACCGACATGCGCGTCATTCCGGTGGCCGGCCACGACAGCATGTTGCTGAACCTGTCCGGCGCGCACGGTCCGTATTTCACGCGCAACCTGGTGATCCTCACCGACAGCGCCGGCCATACCGGGGTTGGCGAGGTCCCGGGCGGGGAGGGCATCCGTCAGACCCTGGAAGATGCGCGCTCGCTGGTGGTGGGGCAGTCCATCGGCAATGTCCAGGGCATCCTGAACCGGGCACGCACGGCCTTCGCCGACCGCGATGTCGGCGGTCGTGGCCTGCAGACCTTCGACCTGCGCATCGCCGTCCACGCCGTCACCGCGCTGGAAGCGGCCCTGCTGGACCTGCTGGGCAAGTTCCTGGAGGTGCCGGTGGCCGCGCTGCTGGGCGAGGGGCAGCAGCGCGATGAGGTGGAAATGCTGGGTTACCTGTTCTACGTGGGCGACCGCAGGCAGACCGACCTGCCGTATCACGCCGAAGAGGAGCAGGCCGATGACTGGCTGCGCCTGCGCCATGAAGCCGCGCTCACGCCCGAGGCGGTGGTCCGCCTGGCCGAGGCGGCCTATGCGCGGTATGGCTTCAATGACTTCAAGCTCAAGGGTGGTGTCATGCGTGGCGAGGAAGAGATCGCCGCCGTCACGGCGTTGGCAGAACGCTTCCCCAAGGCCCGCATCACCCTTGATCCCAACGGCGGCTGGCTGCTCAAGGATGCCATCCGCCTGTGCCGCGACCAGCATGACGTGCTGGCCTATGCGGAAGATCCGTGCGGCGCCGAGGACGGTTATTCCGGGCGCGAGGTGATGGCCGAGTTCCGTCGTGCCACCGGCCTGCAGACTGCCACCAATATGGTGGCCACCGACTGGCGACAGATGGGCCATGCAATATCGCTGCAGTCGGTGGATATCCCGCTGGCCGATCCGCATTTCTGGACCATGCAGGGTTCGGTACGGGTGGCGCAGATGTGCCATGAATGGGGCCTGACCTGGGGTTCACATTCCAACAACCATTTCGACGTCTCGCTGGCGATGTTCACCCATGTGGCCGCAGCCGCGCCGGGAAAGATCACCGCCATCGATACCCACTGGATCTGGCAGGACGGCCAGCGCCTGACCCGTGAACCCCTGCAGATCGTGGGCGGCAAGGTGCAAGTGCCGGCCAAGCCGGGCCTGGGCGTGGAACTGGACATGGAGCAGGTGGAAGCGGCCCACCAGACCTATCGCAACATGGGACTGGGTGCGCGGGACGATGCGGTGGCCATGCAGTACCTGATCCCGGGCTGGAAATTCGATCCCAAGAAACCCTGCCTGGTGCGTTGAGCACAGGGCTGCACATCTGCTAGCGGGGCCGTGACAAGAGCGCGATGAACGCGCCGCCGGTCCGAATTTTCGTTCAGCTTTCTTTCATCCATCGGTAGTACGGGCTCAACAGAGGAGACAACCCGTGAATCCTTCCCCATCCGCATCATCCGGCGCAGCAACCCTGGCCCTCACCAGCGCGGTGAGCAAGATCAAGTGGCGCATCCTGCCGCTATTCGTGGCCATGTTCATCATCAACTACATCGACCGCGTCAACATCGGTTTCGTGCGCAGTCACCTCTCTACCGACCTGGGCATCGGCGCGGCTGCCTTCGGCCTGGGCGCCGGGCTGTTCTTCGTCGGTTACGCGATCTTCGAGGTGCCGTCCAACATGCTGCTGCAACGTTACGGCGCGCGCGCCTGGCTGACCCGCATCATGTTCACCTGGGGCCTGGTGGCGGCCTGCATGGCCTTCGTGCAGAGCGAGACCAGCTTCTATTTCATGCGTTTCCTGCTGGGCGTGACCGAGGCTGGCTTCTTCCCCGGCGTGGTGTATTACTTCACGCAGTGGTTGCCCAACCATGAACGTGGGCGCGCCATGGCGGTCTTCCTGTCGGGCTCGGCGATTGCCTCCATCCTCTCCGGCCCGATTACCGGTGCGCTGTTGCTCATCGAGGGCGGCGGCCTGCATGGCTGGCAATGGATGTTCCTGATCGAAGGCGGCGTCTCGATGCTGTTCTGCGTGGTGGTCTGGAATGTGCTGGACTCCACCCCGGCCGATGCCAAGTGGCTTTCGCCGGAACAGCGCCAAGCACTGACCGCGGTGATCGCCGCCGAACAGGAGCTGCGCGCCGCCAACCGGCCGGCGCACGTTTCCGCGCTGACCTTGTTGCGCGACCCGCAGATCGTCTTGTTCTGTCTGATCTACTTCGCCATCCAGCTGACCATCTACGGTGCGACCTTCTGGCTGCCGACCATCATCAAGAAGATGGGTCATTTCAATGACTTCCAGGTCGGCCTCTTCAATACCATCCCGTGGATCGTCGCCATTGCCGCCATGTACATGTTCGCGGTGCTGGCGGCGCGCTTCAAGCGGCAGCAGTTCTGGGTCGCCGCTGCGCTGGTGATCTCGGCGACGGGCATGGCGGTGTCGGCCTCGTCCGGGCCGGTGATCGGGTTTGTCGCGGTGTGCTTCGCCGGCATCGGCTTCAAGGCGGCTTCCTCGCTGTTCTGGCCGATCCCGCAGGCCTACCTGGATGCACGCATTGCGGCAGCGGTGCTGGCACTGGTCAATTCGCTGGGCAACCTGGGCGGCTTCTTCGCGCCGGCCACCTTCGGCTACCTGGAGCAGAAGACCGGTTCCATCCAGGGCGGGCTGTATGCCCTGTCCGGTGCCTCGTTGCTGGCGGCGGTGCTGGTGTTCCTGGCTCGCACCCGGCCGGCAGCATAGGACGGTGGCGGCACCGCCAGCGGCAAGAGCGAGGCGGTCGTCGAGCACGCTGCCTGAGGCGGTCCGGCAGGATCGATTTCTCCGAGGTCTTCCTCGTTCGCGCCTTGCGCGCCCGCGTTGTAGCGGGTGAGCAGGGCGCTTTTTATGGTCCGTCCCCTTTTTATCCGTATCAGGCCAAGCAGGGGCGGTGTCGGCATGCCTATAATGGCAGCCTGCAATCCGCCGTTACGGCGGGACAGTCGCCGCTTCTCACGCGGCAAGACATCAAGGCGGCCTGGCCATGGAAACCCTCTACCACCTCATCGAGCAATACGGTCTGATCCTCGTTTTCGTCAACGTGCTGGTGGAGCAGCTGGGCGCGCCGGTGCCGGCCTATCCGACGCTGATCATCACCGGTGCCTTGTCGGCCACCGGTCGCTACTCGCCGCTGCTGTTGCTCGTCCTGGCGGTCTGTGCGGCGCTGATGGCTGATTACGTCTGGTATCTCGCCGGCCGCCGTTACGGGCGCAAGATCATGTCGCGCCTGTGCCGCATTTCGCTCTCGCCGGATTCCTGTGTGCGCCAGACCGAATCGATCTACCTGCGCTGGGGCGCGCGGTCCTTGCTGCTGGCCAAGTTCATCCCCGGCTTTGCCTCGATTGCCAGCGCGCTCTCCGGCACCATGGGAACGCGCCGCGTCAGCTTCATCCTGTGGGACGCAGCGGGCAGCGCTTTATGGGCGGGACTGGGGATTTTCCTGGGTTCGCTGTTCAGTTCGGCCGTGGATGACCTGCTGAACGTGCTGGCCCAGCTGGGGCATTACGGCATGCTGATGATCGCCGTGGCGCTGGCGGCGTTCGTGGCCAACAAGTGGTGGCAGCGCCGGCGCTTCCGCAAGTCGCTGGAGATGGCGCGCATCACCGTGGATGAACTCAACACCATGCTCGAACAGGGCAATGCGCCCACCATCATCGATGTGCGCTCGCCGCTGTCGCAGCAGGATGGCCGTATTCCGGGAGCGGTGACCATCTCCAACCAGGAAATCCAGACCTTCGTCTTCGATGGTCCGGTGGAAGGGGAAGTGGTGGTCTATTGCGCCTGTCCCAACGAGGCCTCGGCGGCCGTGGTGGCGCGCCAGCTGATGCGGCGCGGCTACACCCGGGTGCGGCCGCTGACTGGCGGCATCGATGCCTGGCGCGCAGCCGGTTACGCGATCGACGTCTGAATCGCCGTGCCCTGGCGGATGGTCTTGGTGACCGGGGTCTTTTCGCAGATTTCCGCCAGGCGGGTCAGTTGTTCCTGGCTCAGGGCATTGCCGAAGCTGATCTTGCGGGTGATGGTTTCCAGGCCGCTGTCGTCGCGGCCGAAGTGGGCGTCCACTGCGATGCTGCCCAGGTCCCAGCCCTTGCGGTCGGCGTACATGCGCAAGGTCAGCGAAGTGCAGGATGTCAGCGCGGCCAGCAGCAGTTCATAGGGCGCGGGACCGGTGTCCTTGCCGCCATTGCTTTCCGGTTCATCCGACTTGAGCTGGTGGATGCGCGCCTTGATGTCCTGGGCGTAGCCGGCGGCGTTGTGCAGGGTGACGTGGGCCATGGTTTCTCCGATCGGTAGTCTGTGTGGCTTAAGGGGGAGCGGCGATTGTGACACACACGCGGCGGCCGATCTTGTACTTTCCTGCTGCGACCTTACACCAGCGTGCGCACCGAATTGGAGATCGAGCGTGCGCACTCCAATACCAGCGGCCCCAGCTTGCGTTCGGCATCCTCGGCGGTCCAGCGGCTGGTCGGCGCCACCACGTGCACGGAAGCCACCGGCCTGCGCTCGCTGTTGAAGATGGGCGCGGCCACCGTCATGTCGCCCAGGAACAGTTCTTCCCGGTTGCTGGCAAAGCCGCGTTCGCGGGCCATCCTGACCATGTCCATGATCTCTTCCACCCCGGTGCGCGTATGCGGCGTGTGGACCGTGCGCTCGCTGGAGAGCAGCAGCGTCTGCGCCTCGCCCTCGTCCAGCCCGCTCAGGTAGGCTCGCCCGGAGGCGGTGCAATACATGGGGATGCGGCTGCCGATGGGCATGTGGATGGGAATGAACTTGCTGGCCACGAAGCGGGCCACATAGACCATCTCGCGCTCGTAGGGCTCGGTGAGATTGACGGTCTCGCCGGTCATGTTGGCCAGTTCGGACAGGAAGGGATTGGCCACGTCCACCAGGATGTCGGCCGCCAGGTAGTTGTAGCCCACCTCTAACACCTTGGGCGTGAGCTGGTAGCGGCGTGTCCTGGGATGCTTGCAGATGTAGCCAAGCGTTTCCAGCGTATGCACCATGCGTTGCGCCGAACTCTTGGAAATGGACGTGGCGCTGGCCACGTCGCCCAGGGTCATGGTGCGGCGCTGCGCATTGAAGGCGCGCAGCACGGCCAGGCCTTTTTCCAGTGATTGATTGAACAGCAGGTCGGTGGGGCTTGCTTCGGTCTCGCTCATGCCTACTCCTCGCAGATAGGAATGACAGAATTCTACGGGAATTCGCATCCAATGTATCGAATATCGATACATAAATATCTATTGACGATTCGAGTAAACCAAATATACTTAATCCAAGGCCGTATATTGATATTCATGCATCTTTGTTTGTCGTCTGCCGTTCTTCCCGCCTCAGCCCTTCCAGCCGCTTCAGTGGTTTAAGTCGCATCGCGCCATACCGGGTAGTCCGATGCAGGCCGGGCCGGGGAGGAAGACCGGAAACCGCGTCCCCGCCCGGGGGCGTTGCAGTCCACACCGCCGTCGGCACCTGCCGGCGTGCGGACTTCCAGCCGTTCGTTCCGATCCGTCGTGATCTTGTGCCAAAGGGGGAGTCGTATGAAGTCGTTCAATCTGCCGTCCAGTCGCCTGTTGCATCGTCTGCTGTCGCCACTGCTGGGGGCTGCGGCCCTGATGTCGGTGCTGGCCGCCGCGCCCGCCATGGCCCAGTCCAGCTACAACGTGGGCGCCACCTCCACCGGGGTGCCTTTCACCTTCCTCGATATCAAGACCAACAAGCTGCAGGGCATGATGGTCGACACCGTCACGGCGGTAGGCAACAAGGCCGGCTTTTCGGTGAACATCCAGCAGACGCCGTTCTCCGCGCTGATCCCCTCGCTGACCGGCAACAAGATCGACATCATCGCCGCAGCCATGTTGAAGACCGAGGCCCGCGCCCAGATCGTGGACTTCAGTGATCCGGTCTATTCCTATGGCGAGGGTCTGTTCGTCAACGCCCAGGACCAGAAGGTCTACAAGACGTTGGACGACCTCAAGGGTGAGATTGTCGGCGCCCAGGTGGGGACGGTGTTCGTCGATGCCCTGAACAAGAAGGGCGGCTTCAAGGAAGTGAAGACCTACGATTCGGTAGCCGACATGATGCGCGACGTCGGCCTGGGCCGCATCAAGGCCGGTTTCGGTGATCGCCCGATCGTGGCCTACCAGCTCTCGCAGGGCGCCAATCCCCAGGTGCGGCTGGTCAAGGAATACCAGTCCACCCTGATGGGGGATGTCTGCCTGGTGATCCGCAAGGGAGACCCCAAGCTCATGGAGCGCCTGAACAAGGCGATTGCCGAACTCAAGGCCGATGGCACGCTCACGCGCATCGTCGATCAGTGGAAGCTGAACTGAGTGAACCGGGCTGACGTCGGCGCGACGTCACTGTAACCGGAGGTCGCCGCTCCACCGGCGGCCGCGCAAGTTCCCGTCGCCGCAGGGTGGCGGGGCGGTTCTCCTGCGCAGCTTTCCACGCTCATTTCCACCTACCTTCCACGCCCATGCTTTCCCAAACCGTGCTGGACTTCCTGCCCATCCTCCTCAAGGGAGCGCTGGTCACCATCGAAGTCACGATCTATTCCTTCCTGCTCAGTTCGCTGCTGGGGCTGGTGCTGGCGCTGATGAAGGTATCGCGCCTGAAACCGGTCTCGCTGCTGGGCGCCACCATCGTCAACATCATCCGCGGGCTGCCCATCATCGTGCAGCTGTTCTACATCTATTTCGTGCTGCCCGAGATCGGCATCCAGCTCTCCGCCTTCCAGGCCGGGGTGATCGGGCTGGGGATCGCCTACTCGGCCTACCAGGCGGAGAACTTCCGCGCCGGCATCGAGGCGGTGGACGTGGGCCAGATCGAGGCGGCGCAATCGATCGGCATGCGCGGGCCGCTGATCATGCGCCGCGTGATCCTGCCGCAGGCCTTTCGCATCGCGCTGCCGCCCTATGGCAATACGCTGGTGATGATGTTGAAGGATTCGTCGCTGGTCTCGACCATCACCGTGCTGGAGATGACCCGCGCCGGCCAGATGATCGCCTCCAGCACCTTCCAGAACATGACGGTCTATACCATGGTGGCAGTGCTGTACCTGCTGTTGTCGCTGCCGCTGGTGTTCCTGATCCGTCGCCTGGAAATCCGTGGCAGCAAGGGGAGGGCACGATGATCGAGGTCAAACGTATTTCGAAGTGCTTCGGCCAGCACGAGGTGCTCAAGGATGTCTCGCTGTCGGTGGCCGAGGGTGAGGTGGTCTGCCTGATCGGGCCATCGGGCTCGGGCAAGTCCACCGTCCTGCGTTGCATCAACGGACTGGAATCCTACGAGCGCGGCGACATCCTGATCGACGGCCAGCGCGTGGATCGCAACGGCGCAGACATCCATCGCCTGCGCACGCGGGTGGGTATGGTGTTCCAGCGCTTCAACCTGTTCCCGCATCGCACGGTGCTGGAGAACGTCACCGAGGGACCAATCTTCGTCAACCGGGTGCCGCGTGAACAGGCGCGGGCGCAGGCCATCGCCCTGCTGGACAAGGTCGGCCTGGCGCAGCGCTGCGATGCCTATCCGGCGCAATTGTCGGGCGGCCAGCAGCAGCGTGTGGCCATTGCCCGCTCGCTGGCGATGCAGCCGGAAGCCATCCTCTTCGATGAGCCGACCTCAGCCCTGGACCCGGAACTGGTGGGCGAGGTGCTGGCGGTGATGCGCACCCTGGCCGCGGACGGCATGACCATGATCGTGGTGACGCACGAGATGGGATTCGCCCGCGAGGTGGCCGACCGCGTCTGCTTCCTGCACAGTGGCAGCATCGTCGAATCCGGCCCGGCAGCACAGGTGCTGAGCGAACCACAACATGCACGTACCCAGGATTTCCTGCGGCGCGTGATCGGCAAGTGAGGCGCGCATGACGAGCTTGCTGCAGGATTTTCCGCCCTCCCTGTGGGCTGCCACGGCGGCCGCCGACGCCGCCCCGGAGGTGCCACCGCTGGCCACCAGCGCGCGCTATGACGTGGTCATCGTCGGTGCCGGTTATACCGGGCTCTCGACCGCACTGCACCTGGCCGAGGCCGGGGTATCGGTGTGCGTGCTGGATACCCATGCCCCGGGCTGGGGCGCTTCCGGGCGCAATGGCGGGCAGGTGATTCCGGGGCTCAAGTACGACCCGGACCAGTTGCGGGTGATGTTCGGCAGCGCCGTGGCCGATCCGCTGATCGCGGCCATCGGTTCGGCCGCCGATACGGTCTTCGACCTGATCGAACGTCACGACATCGCCTGCGATGCGCTGCGACGCGGCTGGATCCAGCCCACCCATTCGTCCAAGGTGATGCATGCGCTGGAAGCCCGCGCCCGGCAGTGGATGGCCGAAGGCGCGCCGGCGCGGCTGATGGATGCGGCCGAGGTGGCGCGCCATATCGGCACCGATGCCTACGTCGGTGGCTGGAAGGATGAGCGTGCCGGCAGCCTGCATCCGCTGAAGTATTGCCAGGGGCTGGCGCGTGCGGCGCAGCGGCTGGGGGTGGTGATCCACGGTGGCACGCCGGTGGTACGGCTGGAGCGACGCCAGCCGGGCTGGCGCCTGCACAGCGCCCAGGGGCCGCATGTGGATGCCGAGCGCGTGGTCATTGCCACCAATGGCTATACCGACGGGCTGTGGCCGCATCTGCGGCAGTCGGTGATCGCTGCCAACAGCTTCATCGTGGCGACGCAACCCCTGTCGCCGGAGCAGGGGGCCAGCATCCTGCCGGGTGGCGAAGTCACCTCCGATTCGCGGCGGCTGCTGCTGTATTACCGGCGCGATGCCCAGGGGCGCCTGCTCATGGGCGGTCGGGGTCCCTTCGGCGAGCCGCGCGGGGCGGGCGATTTCGCGCACCTGGAACGGTCGGTGGAACTGCTATTCCCGCAGTTGGCGGGGATCGGCTATGAATACCGCTGGTCGGGGCGGGTCGCCATCACGCGTGATTTCCTGCCGCACGTGCATGAGCCGGCGGCCGGGCTGTCCATCGCAGTGGGCTACAACGGGCGCGGCATTGCCATGGCCAGTACCATGGGACGTTGCCTGGCGCAACGCATCACGGGGCAGGCAGGGGCGGTGTTCCCGTTCCCGGTCAGTACCATCCAGCCGATTCCGCTGCACGGCCTGCAGCGCTTCTACATCGCCGCCGGGGTGGCCTGGTACAGCGTGCTGGATCGCTTTTCCTGACGCTGTATGCCGGGCAGGGACGAAAAAAAACCACGCTTGCGCGTGGTTTTTTCTTGCCGGGAAGGCAGCAGCCGGGATCAGGCGAAGTTCTTTGCCACGAAGTCCCAGTTGATGATGCCCCAGTAGTTCTCGACATACTTGGCGCGTGCGTTGCGGTAGTCGATGTAGTAGGCGTGTTCCCACACGTCGACCGTCAGCAGCGGCTTGCTGTCGGTGGTCAGCGGGGTGCCGGCGCCGGTGGTGTTGACGATGTCCAGGGTGCCGTCAGCCTTCTTGACCAGCCAGGTCCAGCCGGAACCGAAGTTGGCCAGGCCCTGCTTGGTGAACTCGGCCTTGAAGGCGTCGAAGCCGCCCCACTTGGCGTTGATGGCGTCAGCCAGCGCGCCGCTCGGAGCGCCTTGACCCTTCGGGGTCAGGCCGTTCCAGTAGAAGGTGTGGTTCCACACCTGGGCGGCGTTGTTGAAGATGCCACCGGAAGACTTCTTGATGATTTCTTCCAGGGACAGGTTTTCGAATTCGGTACCCGGGATCAGGTTGTTCAGGTTGGTCACATAGGTCTGATGGTGCTTGCCATAGTGATATTCCAGGGTTTCCTTGGAAATCGTGGGCGCCAGCGCGTCCAGATCGTAAGGCAGTGCCGGAAGGGTATGTGCCATGATGAATCCTTTCAGTCTTGTTGGTTTGCTACGAAGGGGTCTTTTCCGAACCTGAGATTCTAAAGCGGAAGACAATTCTTTGCACTCGATCAAATGCCCTGCCGGTCGGCTTCTTTCACATCCCGGTCGGGTAATGCGAATGGTTCTTGCTGGCGTGGCGCCTGTCCGCGAGGCAAGGAAAACCGTAGATGCCAGTGGTGGAAAGACGTTCCAGCTCATCCTTCACCTGCGTGGCGGACGTGCCAAGCCGAACGGGCCGGGAACCGTCCCCGGCCGGCGTTATAAGCTGATGAGAAAAAAGTCTGCCACAGCTGTCAAGCGTAGCGCGTTCACCCTTCAATCCAGCCGTGGCTGCACGCTGGCAATGCCGACCTCGGCGCTGCCCTGGGCCAGGCGGATGGTGATCTCGCTGCGGGCGGCCAGCTCGGCCGGTGCGTGCAGCACCCGCCCCTGACGGTCGCTGACGATGGCATAGCCGCGTTCCAGCGTGCGTTGCGGGTTCAGCAGTTCCAGCTGCGCATTCAGGCTGGCCAGCGCCTGGCGCTGCTGGGCCTGGCGGCTCGCCTGGGCATCCTGCAGGCGGCGCGCCAGCTCGGCCAGATCACGCCGGGCGTGGGTGGTATCGGGCATCTGGTGCGCCAGGTGGGTGGCGGCCTGCTGCAGGCGATGGCGCATGCGCGTCAATGGCACGCGGTTGGCATGCGAGAGGCGGGTTTGCAGGGCGGCCAGCTTGACCCGCTCATGGGCGATGGTGGCACCCGGATTGACCAGGCGGCGTGCCAGCCAGTCCATGTTCTGGGCGCGGTCGGCGAGCGTGCGGCGCAGGGCGCGGGTGAGGTCGCTCGCATGGCCGCGCAGTTCGGCCAGCCAGTCTTCGCGGGCCGTGGCGGCCAGCTCGGCGGCGGCGGTCGGCGTTGGCGCGCGCAGGTCGGCGGCGAAGTCGGCAATGGTGAAATCGGTCTCATGGCCGACGCCGGAAATGACCGGCATGGGCGCGGCGACGATGGCGCGGGCTACCACCTCTTCATTGAAGGACCACAGGTCTTCGATGCTGCCACCGCCCCGGCAGACCAGCAGCACGTCACATTCGGCGCGGGCCGAGGCGGTCTGGATGGCGGTGGCGATGCGCTGGGCCGCGCCTTCGCCCTGCACCGGGGTCGGATAGAGCACCACCTCCACGTGCGGCGCCCGGCGGCGTAGGGTGGCCAGCACATCGCGCAGGGCGGCGGCCTGGGGGCTGGTGACGATGCCGATGCGGCGCGCAAAGCCCGGCAGGGGGCGCTTGCGCTCGCGGGCGAACAGGCCTTCGCGTTCCAGTCTTTCCTTCAGCTGCACGAAGGCAGCGTAGAGGTCGCCTACACCGGAGCGGCGGATGGCTTCCACGTTCAATTGATAGTCACCCCGTGGCGCGTAGAGGGTGACCAGGGTGCGTACCTCGACCTTGTCGCCCTCGCGCGGCATGAAGCCGGCGTACTGGGCGCGTCCCTTGAACATGACCGCGCGGACCTGGGCGCCGTCATCCTTGAGATTGAAATACCAATGGCCGGAGGCGGCGCGGGTGAAGTTGGAGATTTCGCCCTTGACCCAGATCAGCGGGAAATTGCGCTCCAGCATGCGTGCCACCGCCTGGTTCAGCGCGGAGACCGTCAGCATGGGCGGTCCGCCCTCGCTGGCGGCGCCTGCGGGCAGGGCTTCGGCACGGGGGCGGGCGGTGGGGAAGGGCGGGAACTTGTCGGTGGGCATGAGGGCGCAGGTGATCCAGGGGCGATACAATGCCGCATTGTAAGGCCAAGCCGACGGCGCTTGCCGAGGCGCACGCAACCGGCTACATTCTGCACCGCAGAAGAAGGCGCGCCCGGCGGGTCGTCTCTTTGCCACAGAATCAGATCTTCACCGCATTTCAACAGGAGTACGTTTTGCTCGCCATCATCCTCGCCGCCGGCTGGCCGATCTGGCCTTTGCTGATCGCTTCCATCATCGGCCTGGCGCTGGTCATCGAAAGACTGGTCTATCTGCGCCGCCCGCGCATCCTGCCGCCGGACCTGCTGGGGGAGGTGGTACGGGTCTATCAGAGCGGTCGCGTCAACGACGACGTGATCGACAAGCTGGAACAGAATTCGCCGCTGGGCCAGGTGCTGGCTGCCGGTCTGCGCAATGTCGACGCCCCGCGCGAAGTCATGAAGGAAGCCATCGAAGAAGCCGGCCAGGCCGCCGCGCACCGGCTGGAGCGCTTCCTGACCACGCTGGGTACCATCGCCTCGCTGGCACCGCTGATGGGCCTGTTCGGTACCGTGGTGGGCATGATCGAGATCTTCGCCTCGCAGAATGCGGTCGGCACCAACCCGGCGCAACTGGCGCACGGTATCTCCATTGCGCTCTACAACACCGGGTTTGGTCTGGCCATCGCCATGCCGGCGCTGGTGTTCTACCGCCACTTCCGGGCCCAGGTGGATGGCTTCGTGGTGGACATGGAGCAGCAGGCCGTGAAGTTCGTGGACATCGTGCACGACGTGCGCCGTTGATTGCGCGGAGCCGACCATGAACTTCCGCAAGGGCCGTCCCCGCGAAGACCTGGAGATCAACCTGATCCCCTTCATCGATGTGCTGCTGGTGATCGTGATCTTCCTGATGGTGACCACCACCTACAGCAAGTTCACCGCGTTGCAGGTCACCCTGCCCACGGCCGATGCCCAGAAGGCGCTGGAGCAGCCCTTCGAGATCAACATCGCCATCGATGCCAGCGGGCGCTATGCGATCAACAACAAGCGCATCCCGGCACGTGATGCGCAGGGGCTCGCCGAGGAAATGCAGGCCGCCATGCAGGCCAGCGGCAGCCAGCGCGACCCGGTCATCATCATCAATGCCGACGCACTGGCCACGCACCAGACCGTGGTCAACGTGATGGAGGCAGCGCGTCTGGCGGGGTATCCCAAGCTGACCTTTGCGGCGCAGTCCAGCAGCAAGTGATTTATCCACAGGCTTTTGTTTGCCGACGTGGCGCCAGGGCCTTGGCCTTGGCGCCACGCTTTTCTTGATGACGGATTGAAACCATGGCCGATTCCAGGCCCACTGCCGAAGCCATCCTGAGCCGCGCCTGGCAATCTCGTGGCGTGCTGGCCTGCGCGCTGTGGCCGCTGTCGCTGCTGTTCGGCGGCCTGGCGGCGTTGCGCCGGCTGCTCTTTGCGCTGGGCATCAAGCGCGCCGAGCGCCTGCCGGTACCGGTGATCGTGGTGGGTAATGTCTTCGTCGGCGGGACCGGCAAGACGCCTTTTGCGATCTGGCTGATCGAGGCGCTGCGGGCGGCCGGTTTGCATCCGGGCGTGATTTCGCGTGGCTATGGAGGAGGCAACGGTACCGGGCAGACCCTGGAGGTCAGCCCCGAGGCCGCGGCGTCGCAGGTCGGTGATGAGCCGCTGCTGATCGCCCAGCGTACCGGCGTGCCGCTGGTGGTCGGGCGGCGCCGGGTTGCGGCGGCGCGCAGCCTGCTGGCGGCGCACCCGGAGGTGGATGTGATCATCTCCGACGACGGGCTGCAGCATTACGCACTGGGGCGCGATATCGAGATCGTCCTCTCCGATGCACGGGGCGTGGGCAATGGCTGGCTGTTGCCGGCCGGCCCCTTGCGCGAGCCGGCTTCGCGCCGGCGTGATTTCTCGGTGCTCAATGTTGGCTTGCAGGGCAAGGCTCCGGCCGGTGTGCATGCCATGCGCCTGCAGGCTGACGAGGCCGTGCAACTGGCGCCACCGCAGGCGCGCAAGCCATTGGCACAGATGGGCGAGGGCGGGGTGCGCCTGGCAGCGGTGGCCGGCATCGGCAATCCCGAGCGCTTTTTCGCCACGCTGGAAGGGGCCGGCCTGAGCTTTGCCCGCCACCCCTTGCCTGACCATTACGACTTCGCCATCGATCCCTTTGCAGGCCTTGCCGCCGATGTCATCCTGATCACGGAAAAGGATGCAGTAAAATGCAGGGCTATCGAGGCCATCCGAAACGACCCGCGTATCTGGGTCGTGCCCGTAACAGCGCGCATCGACGGCGCGCTGGCTGAACATATAGTGGAGAAACTCCGTGAACGCCCGACTGCTTGATATCCTGGTTTGCCCCATCTGCAAAGGTCCCCTGGACTACGACAAGAAAGCCCAGGAACTGATCTGCAAGGCAGACAAGCTGGCCTACCCCATCCGTGACGGCATCCCCATCATGTGGGCCGATGAAGCACGTGAACTGGGCGCTGCGCCTGCGGCTGCTTCAGGTACTTCCGTGCCGCCGGCTCCGGCAGCCTGATCCCGATTTTCCCTTCCTGCTGCGGCTGATCCCATGACCTTCACCGTCATCATCCCGGCGCGCCTGGCTTCCACGCGCCTGCCCAACAAGCCCCTGGCCGACCTCGGCGGCAAGCCGATGATCGTGCGGGTGGCCGAGCGTGCGGCCCTGTCCGGTGCCGCACGCATCATCGTGGCCACCGATCACCACGACATCCATGCCGCCTGCCAGGCGCATGGCGTGGAGGTGGCGATGACCCGCGCCGACCATCCCTCCGGCACCGACCGCATCGCCGAGGTGGCCGCCGCCATGGACCTGGCCGAGGATGCCGTGGTGGTCAACGTGCAGGGCGACGAACCGCTGATCGATCCCGGCCTGATCGCCGCCACCGCCGCTCACATCAAGTCCGGCGTGCCCATGGCCACGGCTGCGCATGCCATCGAGAGCGCCGCCGATGCCTTCAATCCCAATGTGGTCAAGGTGGTGCTGAACAAGGAAGGCTGCGCCATGTATTTTTCGCGGGCCACCATTCCCTGGCATCGCGATGCCTTCGCCCAATCGCGCGAGGTGTTGCCGGACGCCAGCGGCCCTGATCACGCCAACGAATACGTACCGCTGCGCCATATCGGGCTGTATGCCTACAGCAACCGCTTCCTGCAGCTCTATCCCACGCTCACGCCGGCCCCGCTGGAACGCATCGAGGCGCTGGAGCAGCTGCGCGTGCTGTGGCACGGCCATGCGATTGCCGTGCATGTCACTTCGCTGGTGCCGGAAGCCGGCGTCGATACGCCCGAGGACCTGTTGCGCGTGCGCAAGCATTTCGAGGCCCCGCCCGACAGTGCCCTGGTGCAAAGCATCTCCGCACTCTGATGTGAAGACAGGCAGCCATCCTGGCATGATCCGGCGCAAGGCTGGCCGGTGCCGCTTGCTGTAAGTTCCCTGTCAAGCTGACACGACACAATCAGGGCCGGGAGACTGCTTAAAAATCAGGCGTTTGTCATGGTTTGGTAAGATTTTGTGGTAAGTTTCGTCCCGGAGCTGACGCAAACGGCGCGCAAACAAGCTGCATAACCGTGTAGATGGCAGGCATCCTCTGTCATCCCGTCGCAAAAGAATTCAAGCATTCAAATTTTCAAAAACCTCAATTTAGGAAACCCTATGCGCCTCATCCTTTTAGGAGCGCCTGGTGCCGGTAAAGGCACGCAAGCCACTTTTATCAAGGAAAAATTCAACATTCCGCAGATCTCCACCGGCGACATGCTGCGTGCTGCGGTGGCGGCGGGTACCGAGCTGGGTATCGCCGCCAAGAAGGTGATGGATGCGGGCGGTCTGGTTTCCGACGACATCATCATCGGCCTGGTCAAGGACCGTCTGCAACAGCCGGATTGCGCCAACGGTTACCTGTTCGACGGCTTCCCGCGCACCACCCGTCAGGCTGACGCCATGAAGGAAGCCGGCGTGGCCATCGACTACGTGCTGGAAATCGACGTCCCCGACAGCGCCATCGTCGAGCGCATGAGCGGCCGTCGCGTGCACCCGGGTTCGGGCCGCAGCTACCACGTCAAGTTCAACCCGCCCAAGGTCGAGGGCAAGGATGACATCACCGGCGAAGCGCTGGTCCAGCGCGACGACGACAAGGAAGAAACCGTCAAGAAGCGCCTGTCGGTCTATCATGACCAGACCGAAGTGCTGCTGGGCTACTACGGCAAGTGGGCCGAATCGGGCCAGCCGGGTGCGCCGAAGTATCGCAAGATCGCCGGCGTGGGTCCGGTGGAAGAAATCAGGGATCGTGCATTTGCCGCCCTGGCGGAGTAAAGTAAAGCGGACTACGGTCCGCTTTTTTTTAGCCTTTTGAAGGCTGACACAAAGAGCGGAAGAGCTCGAAAACTAACAAATCGATAGATCGCGGCAGATCGCGGTCCATCGGCGAGGTCAATCGGCGAGGTCGATCGGAATTGGTCGCCGCCCGCACCCGCCCGAGGGTGGGGCGGTTGCAGCCCCGGCAAGCACAACAACTCCAATGAGAAGGGCGACGTAATTTGCAGGCGCAGTATCGGCGGTGATGCGTGGGTGACAGGGCAGCGATGTCCGATCCGGGCGCCACGGCGGATGTTCGTGATTGTTGATGAGTCGTGATAACAAAAGGAGATAAAGATGGCACTTGCCCTGTGGTTTGCCATTGCCTGCGGCATTGTCGCGGTGATCTATGGCCTCGTCTCGCGTAGCTGGATTCTCAAGCAGGACCCCGGCAACCCCCGCATGCAGGAAATCGCACTGGCCATCCAGCAGGGCGCGGCGGCCTACCTGGCGCGGCAGTACCGCACCATCGCCATGGTGGGCGTGGTGCTGCTGATCGTCATTGCCCTCATCCCCGGACTGGGCTGGCTGACCGCCGTCGGCTTCCTGCTGGGGGCGGTGCTGTCGGGCGCCTGCGGCTTCATCGGCATGAATGTCTCGGTGCGGGCCAACGTGCGCACCGCCCAGGCGGCCACGCGGGGCATGAACGAGGCGCTCGCCGTGGCATTTCGTGGCGGGGCGATCACCGGGATGCTGGTGGTGGGGCTGGGGCTGCTGGGAGTGTCGCTGTTCTTCTGGGTCCTGTATGTCTATGGACAGGGGCGCGCGGCCAGTCTGCACGACGCCATCCAGCCGCTGATCGGGCTGGCTTTCGGGGCCTCGCTCATTTCCATCTTCGCCCGCCTGGGCGGGGGGATCTTCACCAAGGGCGCCGATGTGGGCGCCGACTTGGTGGGCAAGGTCGAGGCCGGCATTCCCGAGGACGATCCGCGCAATCCTGCCGTGATCGCCGATAACGTCGGCGACAACGTGGGCGACTGCGCCGGCATGGCGGCCGACCTCTTCGAGACCTACGTGGTCACGCTGATCGCCACCATGCTGCTGGGTACCCTGGTGCTGCAGGGCATGGAGACGCTGGCCGTGCTGTATCCGCTGGCGCTGGGCGGGGTGTCGATCCTGGCCTCCATCGTCGGCTGCGCGATGGTCAAGGCGCAGCCGGGCAAGAAGATCATGTCGGCGCTCTATACCGGCTTGTGGTGGTCGGCCGGGCTGTCGCTGGTGGGCTTTGCGCTGGTCACCTGGCTGCTGCTGCCGCCCGAATTGCGCGCGCCGCTGATGGGCGCGGCGGTGGTGGGCATCGTGCTGACCGGCCTGATGGTCTATATCACCGAGTACTACACCGGCACCGACTTCAAGCCGGTGCGCCATATCGCCGAGGCCTCCACCACCGGGCATGGCACCAACATCATCGCCGGGCTGGGTGTGTCGATGAAGTCGACCGCCTATCCGGTGCTGGCGGTGTGCGCGGCGATCCTGGTGTCGTACTGGCTGGCGGGCCTGTATGGCATTGCCATCGCGGCAACCGCCATGCTGTCCATGGCTGGCATCGTGGTGGCGCTGGATGCCTATGGCCCCATCACCGACAATGCCGGCGGCATCGCCGAGATGTCCGGCCTGCCTGACTCGGTGCGGGCCATCACCGATCCGCTGGATGCGGTGGGCAATACCACCAAGGCCGTTACCAAGGGCTATGCCATCGGTTCGGCTGGGCTGGCGGCGCTGGTGCTGTTCGCCGATTACACGCATGCGCTGGAATCGGTGGGGAAGACGGCCAGCTTCGACCTCTCCAGTCCGGCGGTGATCATCGGGCTGTTCATCGGCGGCCTGATTCCCTACCTGTTCGGCGCGATGGCGATGGAAGCGGTGGGGCGGGCGGCTGGCGCGGTGGTGGTCGAGGTGCGGCGCCAGTTCAGCGAGATCAAGGGCATCATGGATGGCAGCGGACGGCCGGAATACGACAAAGCGGTCGACATGCTGACCTCGTCGGCCATCCGCGAGATGATCCTGCCATCGCTCCTGCCGGTGATCGTGCCGATCCTGGTGGGCCTGCTGCTGGGGGCCTCGGCGCTGGGTGGCCTGCTGATGGGCACCATCGTCACCGGCCTGTTCGTGGCGATCTCGATGACCACCGGTGGCGGCGCCTGGGACAACGCCAAGAAATACATCGAAGACGGTCATCACGGCGGCAAGGGTTCCGATGCCCACAAGGCGGCAGTCACCGGTGACACCGTGGGTGACCCCTACAAGGACACGGCCGGACCGGCGGTCAATCCGCTGATCAAGATCATCAACATCGTGGCGCTGCTGCTGGTGCCGCTGTTGCCGAACATGCCGAACTGAACCGGTCTGCAGTCGTGCAATTGTCGCCGCGCGGATAGTCGGGGCGCGGCGGCCTGCGCATAATCTCCGCCACCACGGAATCGCCATGCCGGGCAGACATTGCCAGGCCGGCCGATCCGTCAAATAATGCTGCCTGAGGCATCACCTCATCATCAGGCCACGGCGACCCGGGCCATCCATCCGGGCCAGCGAGATAAAAAACAGGAGACTCCATGCGTATCGAAGGAAATGTTTTCATCGTCACCGGCGCTGCATCCGGTCTGGGCGCGGCCACTGCGCGCATGATCGCCGCCGCCGGCGGCAAGCCGGTGCTGGCCGACCTGAACCAGGAAACCGGCAGCGCGCTGGCGCAGGAACTGGGCGGCATCTTCGTGCGTTGCGATGTCAGTTCGGAGGACGATGCACAGGCAGTGGTGCAGGCCGCGCAAGCGCTGGGCAGCCTGCGCGGCCTGATCAATTGTGCCGGCATCGCTCCGGCCGAAAAGCTGATCGGCAAGAACGGCCCGCATACCATGGCGCTGTTCATGAAGACGCTCAACATCAACCTGATCGGCAGCTTCAACATGGCGCGCTTCGCGGCCGACGCCATGGCCAAGGGCGAGGCGCTGGCGGAGGGCGAGCGCGGCATCATCATCCACACCGCCTCGGTGGCGGCGTATGACGGCCAGATCGGGCAGACCGCCTATTCGGCCTCCAAGGGCGCCATCGTGGCGATGACCTTGCCGATGGCGCGTGATCTGTCGCGCAGCGGTATCCGGGTCATGACCATTGCACCGGGCATCTTCGAAACGCCGATGATGCTGGCCATGCCGCAGGAAGTGCTGGACTCGCTGGGCCAGGCCGTGCCCTTCCCGCCGCGTCTGGGGCGCGCCACCGAATACGCCCAACTGGCCAGGAGCATCATCGAGAACGTGATGTTGAACGGCGAGACCATCCGTCTGGATGGGGCCATCCGCATGCCGCCCAAATAGGCCGCATTTCCCCGCCAATTCTCTTGTCCACAGCGCGGGCGCTGCTGATAAGCTGCCCGCATGGAGACAATGGAACATAAAACAGGCTTGATCCTGACCGGCGGCGGCGCACGGGCGGCCTATCAGGTGGGCGTGCTCAATGCGCTCTCGATGATCCTGCTCGAAGCCGGCTGGCCGGTACACAGCAATCCCTTCCCCATCATCTGCGGCACGTCGGCCGGTGCCATCAACGGTACCGCGCTGGCCTGCCGCGCCGATGATTTCGGCGAGGCCGTGCGCGAGCTGATGGCGGTATGGAGCAACTTCCAGGTGGAGCAGGTCTACCGCGCCGATTCACTGGGTGTGATCCGCTCCGGGGCGCGCTGGCTGTCGCTGTTCTCGTTCGGCTGGCTGCTGCGCAAGTGGCGCGCCAACCCGCCCAACTCCCTGCTGGACAACACGCCCCTGGTGAGCATGCTGCATCGCCTGCTGGACTTGCCGCGTCTGGATGCCGCGCTGGCGGAAGGACAGCTGCATGCGCTGGCGGTGACCGCCTCGTCCTATACCAGTGGCCAGCACATCACCTTCTATCAATGCGCCGAGGAAATCGAACCCTGGCGGCGCACGCAGCGTCTGGCCATCCGCGACCAGATCGGCATCGACCATCTGTTGGCCTCGTCGGCGATTCCCTTCATCTTCCCGGCCATTCCCGTGTATATCGACGGGCGCTGCGAATACTGCGGCGATGGTTCCATGCGCCAGATCGCACCGATCTCGCCGGCCATCCACCTGGGCGCGACCAAGGTACTCATCATCGGCGCCGGCCGCATGGGCGAGAAAGGCGAGCAGGCGCCCACCAACACGCCGCACTATCCCAGCCTGGCGCAGGTGGCAGGGCATGCGATGTCGGGCATCTTCCTGGATGGCCTGTCGGCCGACATCGAACGCATCAACCGGGTCAACCAGACCCTCTCGGTGTTGAACGAGGAGCAGCGTCGCCACACGCCCTTGAAACCCATCCGTACCCTGGTGATCTCGCCCTCGCACCGCATCGACAGCATCGCCAGCCGTCACGTGAGCAGCCTGCCGCGCCCGATCCGCACCATGCTGGGCGGCATCGGCGCGACCGAGGCACGTGGTTCGGCATTGGCGTCCTACCTGTTGTTCGAACAGAGCTTCACCAACGAGTTGATCGCCCTGGGAGAGAGCGATACCTACGCCAAGCGCGAGGAAGTGCTGGCCTTTTTTGAACCGGACACGGCGCAATTGCTCCAAGCCTCTGCCTGATTTGCTGCCGGTCAAGCCCTGGCCCTGCCGTGGTTGCCTAGCTGAAAGCAACAAGTTAATCTACCGGGTGCTGTTGTTTTTAATTGACAAAATTGCAATTCAAAGAATAACCACGGACCACGCAGATGCGAGCTCGATTCATCTCTTCGATATTCATGAAGTACTGGCTGGTGCTGCTCACCGCCCTGATGCTGGCCGCGCCCGTGCATGCACGTGGCCCGGAGCCGGGCGGCCTGCCCGAGGTGAACCTCGACCAGTTGCCGCGCGAGGCCCAGCAGACCATGGCCCTGATCCGCGAGGGCGGGCCTTTCCCGTATGAAAAGGACGGTGCCGTCTTCGGCAATTACGAAGGGGTTTTACCCAGGCAGAAGCGCGGGTATTATCGCGAATACACTGTCAAGACGCCGCGAGCCCGCAACCGGGGCGCCCGACGCATCATCAGTGGCGGGGATCCCAAGTCTTCCGGCGAATACTATTACACGAGCGATCACTACAAGAGCTTCCGCCGGATCCGCGATTGATCGCGGTCAGGCAGCAGGGCAGGGCACCGGGCCCTGTCGCAGCACGCGTGTCAGCCCAGGTCAGCCAGATCAACCACGACAGCCACACAGCCTCGCCTATGGATACTGAAGGGAGAATGAGTTTGTTTAAAACGGTGCCGCCCAATATCGTGCAGTCCATTCGCGCCTTCCGCGTGAACGAGCTGCAGCAGGAGGCCGCGCATCTGGAGCAGCATTTTCTCTATGCCTATTGTGCCGAGGCCGTCACCAAGCAGCAGGTGTTGAGCACCATCGCCAGCGCCTTCCATTTTCCCCGGCATTTCGGCAAGAATTTCGACGCCCTGCATGATTGCCTGACCGACCTGACCCACAAGGCCGGCAAGCAGATCGGCTTCGTCGTGGTGCTGGAGCAACTGCCCAATACCCAGAAGTTCGACAAGGAAGCCCGGGAGACCCTGCTGGACGTGTTCCGCGACGCCGCCGATTACTGGGCCGAAAAGAAGGTGCCGTTCCGGGTTTTCTATTCCTTCCAGTAAATTGCGCAGCAATCCGGGCACATTCCGGCACATTCGGGGTACATCCGGATAAACCATTTACGCCACGCTCTGCCTTTCGCATTGTGAAAAACGGCGGCAGCCGGGCCGGCAGCAGGTACAATGCGACCCCATGAGAAGCATCGTCATCCTGATTTCCGGACGGGGCAGCAATATGGAAGCCATCGTCCGTGCCGCACAGGCCGAGCGGTGGCCTGCCAGAATCGCCGCCGTCATCAGCAATCGCGCTGATGCCAGCGGCCTGGAATTCGCCGCCCGGCACGGTATCGCCACCGCCGTCATCGCCAATCGCGACTATCCCACGCGTGATCTGTTCGACGCCGCACTGCGCGATCGCATCGATGCGTTTGCCCCTGACCTGGTGGTCCTGGCCGGCTTCATGCGCATCTTGACGGCGCCTTTCGTGGACCATTACCAGGGCCGCATGCTCAACATCCATCCGTCCCTGCTGCCCAGTTTTCCGGGCCTGGCGACGCACCGGCAGGCCCTGGCCGCCGGCGTGAAGCTGCATGGCGCCACGGTGCATTTCGTCACGCCCGATCTCGACCACGGCCCCATCGTGGCCCAGGCGGCCGTGCCGGTGCTGGAAGAGGACAGCGAGGAAACGCTGGCCCAGCGCGTGCTGGAACAGGAACATGCGATCTATCCGCGCGCCGTGCGCTGGTTCATCGACGGCCGCCTGACACTGGAAGGCGCCCGCGTGCGCCTGACGGGCGCGGCCTGAATTGCCTGCCGGCCGGGCCGGCCTGCGCATCACTTATCTTGAATTGAAACTGAAGGACCTAGCATGAGATTGCCTCCCGCGATCATTCCCCATACCGAAGAACTGCTGCGCGAAGTGCTGCGCTTCACCGGCCCCGCCGACGTGACGCTGTCGCGTTATTTCCGCGACAACCCGCGCCTGGGCAGCCGCGAGCGCGGCGTCATCGCCGAGGCCGTCTATGGCCTGCTGCGCAACAAGACGGTGCTGACCAACTTCGCCGAGTCCGGCATCGGTCCGATGATGCGCCGCCTGGCCCTGCTGGGCCTGGCCGATGCTGTCGGTGCCGAATCCATCGCCGGCCTGCAGGAAGGCGAGGCCGAATGGCTGGAGCGTGTGGCCCAGATCGATCGTACCCAGCTGGCGCCGCAGATGCGCAGCAACCTGCCGCCCTGGCTGTGGGACAAGCTGGTGGCCCGCATGGGCGAGGCGGCTACCCTGGAACTGGCCGACGCCATGAACCGCCCGGCCCCGCTGGACCTGCGCGTGAACACCATCAAGTCGGACCGCGACACCGTCATCGCCGAACTGGCCAAGGCCCCGGTGGCCTGTGAGCCGACCCCGTATTCACCACTGGGCCTGCGCGTGTTCAAGAAACCGGCGCTGCAGAACATCCCGGTGTTCAAGGAAGGCGCCATCGAAGTACAGGATGAAGGCAGCCAGTTGCTGGCCCAGATCGTCGGCGCCAAGCGCGGTGAGATGGTGGTCGATTTCTGTGCCGGCGCCGGTGGCAAGACCCTGGCCCTGGGTGCGCTGATGCGCAATACCGGTCGCCTGTATGCCTTCGACGTGTCCGAAAAGCGCCTGGCCAAGCTCAAGCCGCGCCTGGCGCGCAGTGGCCTGTCCAACGTGCACCCGGTGGTGATTGCCCACGAGAACGACGCCAAGGTCAAGCGCCTGGCCGGCAAGCTCGATCGCGTGCTGGTCGATGCGCCCTGCAGCGGCCTGGGCACCCTGCGTCGCAACCCCGACATGAAATGGCGCCAGTCCGTGGAAACCCTGGGCGAGATGCGCGCCAAGCAGGGCTCCATCCTGGCCAGCGCCGCCCGCCTGGTGCGCCCGGGTGGTCGCCTGGTGTATGGCACCTGCAGCATCCTGGAAGAAGAGAACGACGAAGTCATCGCCGACTTCCTGCAGTCGCACCCGGATTTCATCCTGCGTCCGATGAGCGAGGTCCTGGCCGAGCAGAAGATTGCGCTGGACATGGGCGACTACCTGAAGTTGCTGCCGCACCTGCATCAGACCGACGGCTTCTTTGCGGCC
The DNA here is from genome assembly GCF_001994935.1 of Herbaspirillum sp. VT-16-41. Taxonomy (NCBI): domain Bacteria; kingdom Pseudomonadati; phylum Pseudomonadota; class Betaproteobacteria; order Burkholderiales; family Oxalobacteraceae; genus Herbaspirillum; species Herbaspirillum sp. VT-16-41. The sequence goes on along the minus strand of NZ_MUXB01000106.1, from coordinate 7,312 downwards.
GTGCTGGAGCGTCGCGCGGCATGAAGCGCATGATGGGCATGATGCGCCTGGCTTCTGTGCCGATCCTGACGGCCGGGCTGCTGCTTGGCCTGGCCGCCATCCGCAGCGCCCAGGCCAGGGAATCCCTGCCGCCACCGCCCGTGGTGGCCGCGCAGGGCACGATCCAGTCGGCCTTCGCTCCCTGGGACGACATCGAAGCCCTGATCGTCAGCCAGCTTGACGGCGCCCGTCGCCAGATACTGGTGCAAGCCTATCTGCTGACCAGCCGGCCCATCACCGACGCCCTGGTGGCCGCCCGCAAGCGCGGCATCGATGTGCGCGTGCTCATGGATGGCGGGCAGCTGGACAAGAACGCCAACGACCGCCTGCGCCAGCTGCGCGGTGCCGGCATCCCGGTCTGGCTGGAGACCGCCTACCGCAATGCCCACAACAAGGTGATCGTCATCGATGCCAGCCTGGCCTCGGCCACGGTGATCACCGGTAGCTATAACTTCACCTGGTCGGCCCAGCACAAGAACGCCGAGAACATCCTGGTCCTGGGCAAGAATCCGCCACTGGCCGCGCGCTACGCCGCCAACTGGCAACGCCACCGGCAGGATGCCGAAGCGGCGCCTTGAAGCGTCGAGCCTGAGCTGACCGTCGACAGCGGCCTTTCATGACCCCATGACCGACCATTTCTTCTCCCTTTTCACTGATCCCAGCCCGGTTGACCTGTTGCGCCAGCTGGTGGTGATCGTCCTCTCGCTGCTGGGCGGTATCGGCCTGTCGCGCTGGCTGCGGGCGCGCTTCGTGCTGCCCTCCGACCAGGAAGAGCAGTCCCTGGTGATGCAGATCGGCGTCAAGAGCTTTGCCCGCGTGCTCTCGCCGCTGCTGGCGCTAGGCCTGCTGACGGCGGCTTACTTCATCCTCAAGCGCGGCGGCCACGGAGTCTCGCTGTGGGAAATCATGTTCCCGCTGGCCGTCGCGCAGGTGGCGATGCGCTTCGTGTTCTATGTATTGCGAGGGATCTTCGTCAAGGACGCCACCGTGGGCGCGCTGCTGCACCTGTCGGAAAAGCTGATCGCGCTGCTGGTCTGGCTGTGCGTGGTGCTGTGGATCACCGGCCTGTGGCCGGACTTCGTCGATTATCTCGATACCACCACGCTGCCGCTGGCGCGCCACAAGGTGTCGCTGCTGACCATGCTGCAGGGCGCGGCCTCGGTGCTGGTGACGCTGATCATCGCCCTCTGGATAGGCACGGTGGTGGAGAACCGGCTGATGAAGTTCAGCGGCATGCACTCCTCGCTGCGCACGGTGGTGGCCCGCATGGCGCGTGCGCTACTGATCCTGATCGCCTTCCTGGTCAGCCTGTCGCTGGTGGGGATCGACCTGACCGTGCTGTCGGTCTTCGGCGGTGCGCTCGGCGTGGGTATCGGTCTGGGCCTGCAGAAGATCGCCAGCAGTTATGTCTCCGGCTTCGTGATCCTGCTGGAACGCAGCATGGTCATCGGCGACATGGTTGCGGTGGAGAAATATTTCGGCAGGGTCACCCAGATCAACTCCCGCTACACCATCCTGGAAGGGCTGGACGGTATCGAGACGGTGTTGCCCAACGAGCTCTTTGTCTCCAATGCGGTACAGAACTATTCCTTGACGCATCGCATTGTACGTTTGTCTACACAAGTTACAATTCTGTACCAGGATGATGTGGAAACGGTCTTGTCCATCATGGAGCAGGCCGCACTTGGGGTAGAGAGAGTCTCCCAGCAGACCGCGCCGCATGCGCTGCTGATCAAGATCGGCGTCGATGGGCTGGACCTGGAGCTGGGGTTCTGGATCACCGATCCTGAAAACGGGCGCCTCAATGTCCTTTCCGACGTCAACCGTGCGATCTGGAAAGCCTTCAAGCAACATGGCATCCAGGTGGCCCATGCCAAGCGCGACATTCGCATCATGGATGAGCGGAGCTTCCGCCAAAGTACGCCCCAGGAAAATCCTGATGGTCCGGAGCCGAAGAATTCGCGTACAATACCCGGCACTTAAAAGAAAATAAAACCATTTTCACGGAACAAGTAATATCCCGATTTGTAGTCCGATAGTTGTTTTCTATTTGGAGTTGTACTGATGACCCTTGATGCGATCCTCGACTTTGTTGCCAACGGCCTGCTGCATGCATCCGGTTGGCAGATTGTCATCTACACACTGGTGATGACCCACATCACCATCGTGGGCGTGACTCTCTACCTGCATCGTTGCCAGGCGCACCGCGCGCTCGAACTGCACGCGATCCCCAGCCACTTCTTCCGTCTGTGGCTGTGGATGACCACCGGCATGGTGACCAAGGAATGGGCTGCCATCCACCGCAAGCACCACGCCAAGTGCGAGACCGAAGAGGACCCGCACAGCCCGCAGACCCGCGGCATCAACAAGGTGATGTGGCAGGGCGCCGAGCTCTACCGCAATGAGTCCAAGAATGCCGAGACCATGGAAAAGTTCGGTCACGGCACCCCGGACGACTGGATTGAGCACAACATCTACAGCAAGTACGGCTGGCAGGGTGTGGGCATCATGCTGATCATCGACGTGCTGCTCTTCGGCGCCATCGGCCTGACGGTCTGGGCCGTGCAGATGGCTTGGATTCCCTTCTGGGCAGCCGGCGTGGTCAACGGCCTGGGTCACTTCTGGGGTTACCGCAACTACGATTGCAATGATGCAGCCACCAACCTGTTCCCGATCGGCATCATCATCGGCGGCGAGGAAATGCACAACAACCACCACACCTTCGGCACCTCGGCCAAGTTCTCGGCCAAGTGGTACGAGTTCGACATCGGCTGGATGTACATCCGCATCCTCGAAACCTTCGGCCTGGCCAAGGTCAAGAAGGTGGCTCCGGTGCCCAAGTTCGATCGCCAGAAGTCCGTGATCGACCTGGATACGCTGCAATCGGTCATTTCCAACCGTTACGACGTGACGGCCAAGTATGCCCGTTCGCTGAAGACCGCCTGGCAGGACGAGCTGGACCACCTGATCGAGAAGGCCAAGCTGGAATCGCGCTTTCTGAAGTCCTCCAAGAAGCTGCTGCAGCGTGAGCCGGGCCGCCTGGAAGATGGTCAGAAGCAGCAATTGTCCGAGCTCTTCGCCCACAGCAAGGCGCTGCAGACCATGCATGAAATGCGCATCGAACTGAGCGCCATCTGGGAGCGTTCGCATTCGACCCGCGAACAGCTGCTGCAGCAACTGCAGGACTGGTGTGCACGTGCCGAAGCCTCGGGCGTGAAGGCCCTGCGCGACTTCGCCCTGCGCCTGCGCAGCTACGCATGATTTTCCAGCCCGGTCAGGCCGGGATGTGAATAAAAAATCCCCGCAGAGCGATCTGCGGGGATTTTTTCTTTGGGCGCCGCTCAGGGATATGAACAATCGTCCGCGCCGGGTTTGGGGCTGCAGCGGTCGTCGCGTCGCTTACCCCGCCAAGGTGGGACGTGGACGTAGCGTCCAATGATGGAGGGCCGGCTGATCTCGCAGCCTTGTGCCCACTGCCGCGCAGGAAAAGCAGTGCTGCCTTCCAGGTGGTGGTCGCCGACCGGCGCCGGGCAATAAAAAACCCGCAGATCGCTCTGCGGGTTTTTTACTGGAATACCCAGAGACCGGGATCAATTACTTGATCTTGGTTTCCTTGTATTCGACGTGCTTGCGCGCCTTGGGATCGAACTTCATGATGCTGATCTTTTCGGGCGTAGTACGCTTGTTCTTGGTGGTGGTGTAGAAGTGACCAGTACCTGCGGTCGACTCCAGTTTGATTTTGTCGCGGCCGGATTTCGCCATGATAGATTTCCTTTACTCTGCTAATTAGACTTTTTCGCCACGAGCACGCAGATCGGCCAGAACGGCATCGATGCCGATCTTGTCGATCACGCGCAGGCCGGCGTTGGACAAACGCAGCGAAACCCAACGGTTCTCGGATTCGACGAAAATGCGGCGATTCTGCAGGTTGGGCAGGAAACGACGCTTGGTCTTGTTGTTTGCATGGGAAACGTTGTTGCCGACCATCGGCCCCTTCCCGGTGACTTGGCAGACACGTGCCATGTGAGACTCCTTAAAAATTTCCGAATTTGGGAAAAACGAGAGTATATGGAAAAAACTCAGATTTTTCAATGACTTGCATAAAACAATTGTGTCTTGCAATTCCTGTTTGATTTAACAATTGGCGGAGGCATTGCGGTCAAGACCTGGGTCATCGGGCTCTCAGCCTTGTTCCATGCGGGTTTGCGGCTGGTCAGGCCTGCCTGCGTCACAGCCGGCCATGGTCGGCGAAGGAGTACACGAGTGTCTCGGCCACCACGAAATGGTCCAGCAGATCCACGTTGATCATCCCCAATGCCTCGTCCAGCGCCTTGGTGAGTTCCAGGTCGGCCTTGCTGGGCTCAGGGTCACCCGAAGGGTGGTTATGGGCCACGATCACCGAGGCGGCATTGTGTCGCAGCGCCGCCTTGACCACTTCGCGCGGGTAGACCGCGGAATGATTGAGCGTGCCGCGAAACAATTCCTCGGTACCGATCAGGTGACCGCGCACATTGAGGAAGAGGGCGACGAAACTTTCACGTTCCTTGCCCTTGAACATCAGCTTCAGGTAGTCGCCTACGGCGCGGCTGGAGTTCATGACCGATCGTTTCTTCAACTGTTCGTGGATCACGCGCCGCGACAGTTCCAGCGCCGCCCGCAACTGGCTGCATTTGGCCGGACCCAGGCCGTCGCCCAGGTCGCTGTTCTTGTGGGCGGCATCGAAGAGTTGATCAAGGGTGCCGAAACGCTGCAGTAGTCCATGGGACAGGTCCATCACGTTCTTGCCGGGGATGCCCACCCGCAGGAAGATTGCCAGAAGTTCGGCGTCCGACAGGGCTGCCGGCCCATGCTGGATCAGGCGTTCGCGTGGCCGTTGGTCCTTGGGCCAGGCTGTCAGGGTCATGCTCATGTCGTTGCTCCTCTAAGAAGATGGAATGAAGATCACGAGGGAGCGGATTTGCGCAGGCGCAAGGACAGGGCAGGGAACTGCATGTGGAACCTCAGCGCCGTGAAGCCTCCAGCGGCGCGCCGGTCCAACGTGGCTTACAATAGCGGGTTCCTGTGCACCTTCGAATACCTGTCATGTCCAGCCCATCCGTCCCCGTCGTCACCGAAAACGCCTATCTCACGCTGCATTACCGCCTGGCTTCGCTGGAGGGGGAAGATATCGTCAGCACCTTCAACGAAAACCCGGCCACGCTGCAATTCGGCCAGGGCCAGTTGGCCCCTTTCCTGGAAGCCTGCCTGCTGGGCCTGCCGGAAGGGGCGCACCAGACCTTCGAACTGGCGCCGGCCCAGGCCTTCGGCGAACGCAGCGATGAACTGGTCCAGCGCATCTCGCGTGCCACGCTGGACGAGAACTCGTCCATGGACGAGCAGTACCGCATCGGTGACCTGGTGGATTTCGCCGCCCCCGGTGGCGGCCGCTTCGCCGGCATCCTGCGTGCAATGGATGATGATGGCGCAATTTTCGACTTCAATCACCCGCTGGCCGGGCAGACGTTGAAGTTCGAGGTGAAAATCATAGGAATCCTGTAAGCGCCTCGATAATTGGCGATACTGCGCTCGCGATGTTTTGAAGAATCAAGGGAATTACCATGACCATGGCTAAAGCCGAATCCGAAATCCTGCTGGCCCAGCCCCGTGGTTTCTGCGCGGGCGTGGACCGCGCCATCGAGATCGTCGAACGCGCCCTGGCGCAGTTCGGCGCCCCCATCTATGTGCGCCATGAGATCGTGCACAACGCCTATGTGGTCAGCGACCTGCGCGCCAAGGGCGCAGTGTTCATCGAGGAACTGGCCGACGTGCCGGCCGGCAGCACTGTCATCTTCTCGGCACACGGCGTGTCCAAGGCGATCCAGGCCGAGGCGGCCGAACGCGGCCTGACCGTGTTCGACGCCACCTGTCCCCTGGTCACCAAGGTGCACATGGAAGTGGCCAAGATGCGCCGCGAAGGGCGCGAGATCATCATGATCGGCCACGCCGGGCACCCCGAAGTCGAAGGCACCATGGGCCAGACCGAAGCCGGCATGCATCTGGTGGAAACGGTGGACGACGTCGCGCGCCTGCAGGTGGCCGACCCGGCGCTGCTGGCCTATGTCTCCCAGACCACGCTGTCGGTGGACGACACGGCCGAGATCATCGCCGCCCTGCGCGAGCGCTTCCCGGCCATCTCCGAACCCAAGAAGGGCGATATCTGCTACGCCACCACCAACCGCCAGGAAGCCGTGAAGTTCATGGCGCCGCAAGTGGACGTGGTGATCGTGGTGGGCAGTCCCAACAGCTCCAACTCCAACCGCCTGCGTGAACTGGCCGAAAAGAAGGGCGTGCCGGCCTTCATGGTCGACAACGCCGCCCTGATCGATCCGCAATGGATCAGCGGCCGCCAGCGCATCGGCGTCACTGCCGGCGCCTCCGCGCCGGAAGTGCTGGTGCAGGCCGTGATCGATCGCATCAAGGAAATCGGTGCCCGCAGCGTCCGTGTGCTGGAGGGGATCGAGGAAAACGTCACCTTCCCCCTGCCCAAGGGCCTGGGCGCGCGCGGCACTGCTGCCGAGACCCACTGAGTACCTGCGAGCTGGCGGCCGTATCGACTGTTGCGGCCCCCACAACCGCCACAACCGCTCCAACCGCCCCCAGGCTTGCTGACGCAAGCCTTTTTTATTGGGAATGTGCCTTGCCGGAGCCTGTGGCAGATTTGCCCTATGGTTCAATGGTCTTACCGCGATTTCTTGTGTAACAGCCGATTGTTTGTGCGCGATTGTTGGCCGCTTCTGCGTATAATTCCGCACCATTATCGACACGCCGCCCAAAAGGCGGCTCCCGCGCAAGCCCTCTCCAAAGAGGGCGGAGCGCCGCAAATGCGGCGCAACCAGAGACAGGGAGACACCACCATGCAAGTCCATCTGCCTACCGGCGCGCGCCGGTGCATCCGGTCCCGGCCGCCCAGTTGCCGCTCCGGTGGCGCTTCCTGGTCCAGCCCCCGCCGCCCTGGCGGCGACAGCAGCTGATCCCCACTTCATTTCCTCCCGAATCCGACGACTGTTTCGACGGTGCGCTATCGCCTTTTATAGGAAAGGTGATAACGCTATCCCGAACGCCGGGAACGGATTTTGCTAATCGACATGCTTTCGCGCGGTGTCCGCTTTGGTGCAGACCTGCGTGTTTTTATTGTTTCAATTTAGATCGAAGAGTTATTCATGGACATTTTCATCCAGCAGATCATCAACGGATTGGTGCTAGGCAGCATGTACGCACTGATCGCCCTGGGCTA
>NZ_MUXB01000025.1:0-1899 GCF_001994935.1 Herbaspirillum sp. VT-16-41 | reverse complement strand
TTCATCCATATATAGTTCATATAATTCATCTTCTGCAGTTCCTAAACCTTGCTTAAATTTAAAATATGCGGGCGCCCCTTCGCCTTCATAATAATAACCGGTAGAAAAAATTATATGGAGACCCGTTCTTTCAGCAATTTCTTTAAGTAATACTGGGTCTCTCCCAGAATCATTTGGCGTAGCGTCTACAATTGTTTTAACACCGTGCTGTTTTGCTTTATCGGCTACTTCTATTCCTACTCTTATCGCTTCGTCTCTATCTATAGGATACTTAGTATTTCCTGTGTGACCTGCATAACCGAAAAAGAAATGTTCATGCATTAATGTTTTTCCTAAACTATCAACTGCCACTGGTCCTAAAACGGTATTTACTGTCCCACTCATAATTCTCCCCCTAATTATTTAATATGTGATGGTATATACCTAAGTTGTTTTTTAACCATCTGACCGGGCTGGTGGAGGTACTGCGCCAGCAGGGTAAAGACGTACAGAGTAAGGTTCTGCAATTCGAGGTGATGCCCGCACCACCAGCCATTGCCAGCCTGCTGCGGATTCAGGTGGATGAGCGGATCTCCTTTTCACGCCGGATGCGTTACGTGGAAGGGAAACCCCTGATGCTGGAGGCTAGCTTTATGCCCGTGCAGCTGTTTCGCAATCTGTCACTGGCGCATCTCGAGGGGTCGAAATTTGATTACATTGAGAAGGAGTGTGGGATAACCATCAGCGGTAATTATGAGAGTCTGACTCCCGTGCTGGCAGATAAATCGTTGGGAGGATATCTGAATGTTCCGGAACAGACGCCGCTGCTGAGAATCACTTCCCTTTCCTACAGTGACAGCGGCGAGTTCCTGAATTATTCCGTTATGTTCCGTAATACCCGTGATGACGGCAGTATCGATAAAGCGGGTCTTTGCATCTGATGGACGTGGCATGGGCCGTATTATGCATGTTGTATGGCGATCGGTCTAGTGCTACGTTCTATGGCGATTGCCATAGAACGTATGGCACAATCCGGGAGAATGCCGATGCCTGACCAGCGCGAACTCAAATCGACCGGGAGTGAAGCGGCCTTCACACCTTCTGCTGCTCCCCGGTTGTGGCAACGATTGCTTGATCTCAGCGGTTATTCCGCCCTGCGCAGCCTTGGCGGGGGCAAGCCGGAGACGAGGATGCCGCAAGGCTGGGACGGCCTGGAACCATTCGATCTCTTGCGGGGATGGCAGTGCGGCGAGGACTGAGTAGCAAGAAGAAACCAGAATTGTCCGGAAAGGCCACAAGCCAAACCGCAAAGCCTCACTCCTCAAGCATTTCCGGAATTTCTACCGTAATGGCCAATCCGTTACCCATAAAAAGTTATATTTAGATTCATCAATAAGATTTAATTCATGTCCTAATTTTAGTCGTAGAGCTCCTAAACTATCGTATACAACACTACTCTTATCTGCCACGAATAAAAGAAGATCTCCATTTTTTGCATTAGCTCTTGCGATAATACCTGATTTTTCATCTTCACTCAAGAACTTCACGATTGGTCCTTTTAATTCGTCTTCTTCTAGTTTAAGCCACGCTAACCCTTTCGCACCGTAAATCTTTACAAATTCGGTAAGCTTATCAATATCTTTTCTAGAATAATTACTAGCCTCACCTTGAACGTTGAGAAGCGCAACTTTACCATCTGTTTCTACTGCATTCTGGAATACTTTAAAATTAGAATTAACAACAACATCTGTTACGTGAACTAATTCGAGTCCAAATCTCGTATCCGGTTTATCAGATCCATATCGATCCATCGCTTCTTGATAAGGTATTCTTGGTAGTGGTAATTCGATGTCGATTCCTTTCACTGCTTTCATCACATGTTGCATCATACGTTCTGTCATTTCCATAATTTCATCACTA
>NZ_MUXB01000272.1:0-591 GCF_001994935.1 Herbaspirillum sp. VT-16-41 | reverse complement strand
ACGACGGTTCGGTCGTGGAGGTCGGCCTTGGAGCGGTCGCCGAGGGTGCCCATGGTTTCATTAGCGTCCCAGGCGATGACGGAGCCGCCGCGGATGATGCCCATGGTGGCTCCGAGCACGTAGGTGCTGGTGGTCTTGCGTGCCCCGCCTTTGGGGTTGGCGATGAGGATGGTGCGGGTGCCCTGGAAGTTGGTCTGGATGACCTCACGCTGCTCCTGGCGGCGGGCCTCGGTCTCCCTGCGCCGTTGTTCGCGGCGTGATGCCTGCACCAGTGCGTCGCGGTCGCGGGCGCGCTGTGCGTCCTCTTCAGCGCGGCGGGCGGCCTCTTCGCGGGCTCGACGCTGCTGCAGCTCGGTGCGGCGGTGTACGATGCCCTCCTCGGACGGCCTGAGGCTGAGGCTCAGAGACCGGTTCAGTGCCCCCGCGCGGCCTTCGGTGGCCGGCTGGGACGCGGTCTGCTGTCACTCCGGGGCATCGTCCTCGATCGCGGGCCCTACGGGAGCTGCTAGGTCCTCTCCTCTCACCGCGGGGGCGGTGCTCGCGCCGCTGGTGAGGACGTCCGCGCCACTGGCCGGGGCGGCCTGGGCCAGG
>NZ_MUXB01000100.1:0-597 GCF_001994935.1 Herbaspirillum sp. VT-16-41 | reverse complement strand
TGTTAACGCAGTCTGCCCTGGTTATATTGACACTCCTTTACTAACTAAAGTTGATTCTAAAGCTAAAGAACATTTAGCTTCGCTTCACCCACAAGGTAGACTTGGAAAGCCAGAAGAAATAGCAAAAGCAGTTCTTTTCTTAGCTAGTGATGATGCTAGTTTTGTTAATGGTACAACACTCCTTGTGGATGGGGGCTATACCGCGCAGTAATTTTGACGGCACCGATATTAGAAACAAAGTATAGAGAGGAACCTGTTATACCCACCATTCCTTTTGGAGCAATATCAGACAATAGTGCGCCTGTTACAGTTGACGCAATCCCTTGGCCCAAAAATGCGATGGACATAAAGGCAATCACTCTATTAGGGGAATTGGTAAAGTACCCGCCAATGACTACATAAGATAATAACAAACCAGCGATAATAGGTAATTTCCGTGCAATTCCTATTCGTTCGAGCGAATGGTGATAAGACTTATTTGACTTTGATTGAGGAACCGTATAGGTAATGCAGTTGTGCCTAGACCGCTATCAATATATAAAAAGCTATTATCCTTTATGTTATAGATTCCCTTTTGCAAATGTGGAAAAAGCCCCT
>NZ_MUXB01000255.1:0-599 GCF_001994935.1 Herbaspirillum sp. VT-16-41 | reverse complement strand
GTTCTTTAAATCATCGGTTAGCTTTGGTAATTGACTAATATCTTTCGCTGGTTCTTCTTGCAATAAAATTTGTTTCATTCGTTGAGCAATATCTTCTAGTTCTTCATTATGAATAATTTCTAAATCCTGTTGATGATTTTTTAGAACTTGAACTGCTTCATCAAACTTTACAATTGGATTTCCTTCATAGAATCCTTGAAGCATTTCGATAATATCAAACCATTCCTCCATATCATCTTCATATTGAATGAAGGTGCGACAGAATTGTTCTGGGTCACGTATCGATAACAATTTTTGCGTGTCTGTTACGACTCGTCGAATATGACTTTCACCAGGATATGGATAGTCACTCGTAGGATCTTGTTGACGTCTTCTTTCACGAATCTTCTCAATCGGCTCAACAAACTCCTCATGTACTTTTTCACGGATGATTTCTTCATACGCATCATACGTATCGAAAGTCTGTGTTAACGAGAAGAAATCACGCACTAGTACAATAAGTTCCTGTTTAACTTGTCCATCCATCTCAACAATTGGCATTACGACAATCCGATCACGTTCAGATACCCTTTCCAATCTATCGTAGAACCTTTCTGAAT
>NZ_MUXB01000184.1:0-1128 GCF_001994935.1 Herbaspirillum sp. VT-16-41 | reverse complement strand
CAGAGACTACTGAAATTGGAAGAAGAAAAAATTTTAAATGTTATTCCACCTGGCATACAATCGTAACGCGCCGGTCCATTCTACAAAAGGTACGCCGTTACGCATGAACGCGCTTCGACTACTTGTAGGCACACGGTTTCAGGTACTCTTTCACTCCCCTCCCGGGGTGCTTTTCACCTTTCCCTCACGGTACTGGTTCACTATCGGTCACTAGGGAGTATTTAGCCTTGGGAGATGGTCCTCCCGGATTCCGACGGAATTCCACGTGTTCCGCCGTACTCAGGATCCACTCCGGAGAAAATTCTTTTTCGATTACAGGGCTGTTACCCTCTTTGGCTAACCTTTCCAGGTTGATTCATCTAAAGAATTTCTTTGTAACTCCTTGTGGAGTGTCCTACAACCCCTTTATAGCACTGGTCATGCTTGCAGCAACATTTGTCTAAGGCGTTTTCAGTATTGCTATTTGTACATGAACTCCCGGAAAGCCCGCAACCAGGTCCACACCAGTCGTAATACACTGTCTTTCCTTTATACGTAAATTTACAGCACGTATTTTTTGTAAAACAGAGAGCGCTGTACTTTTTACCTTTTCGTTTTGCCATATTTTTCATCCCCTTTGTTTTTAATTATTCTTCAACATCTTCAGGTTGCTCTTCCATTTCTTCAATCGGTAGTTCCACAGCTGTTAATGTGGTTGGTGCACTATACCTGTCAAGTAATTCATAATTCTCGTAAAGAACACTGTTTTCCGTTTTTTCCCCATTTGATTCAGATAAATATCTAACTTGAATGGGTTGATTAGCGATCAGAAGTGGGGGATAGTAAAAGCTTGCTTGATGTCGGCTTTGGACGGGACAGAGGAAACCCGGATGGCATGAACGCTTCCGCCTATAGCGACAGTTAGATGAGGCGATATACCGGATGGGACGGATGCGAGGGAATGGTGTTTTTTTTTTTCAAGCAGAAGACGGGAAACACGCTTTCAGGGAGCGCGACACGCCCAACGCCGACGCCAGCCGGACGCCGGACAACGAGCACATGGCCGCCACGTCCACCGACGCGGCTATGGGCAAGCTCCGCGACCGGCTACCGGAGAAGCGCCGCAAGGATGCGGTGCTGTGCGTCGAG
>NZ_MUXB01000101.1:0-263362 GCF_001994935.1 Herbaspirillum sp. VT-16-41 | reverse complement strand
CACGCCGCAACAGTTTGCAGAGACTTTTTTAACCGCAGACTCCAAGTCGTTCTCGTACTAAATTGGGGAGCAGGTCAAAATACCCGGTAATTTTTATCGTCGATAATGACCGAGCAGGTAGGGATGTTTTTAAAAAAGCAGATAGTATTCGTGGTGGAAAAATAACAGGGACGGAAGCATTTGCTCGGATTTTTGGAAATTTGTACATCGTACCAATTCCATTGACGTCAGAAAAAACTGACTGCAGCATAGAGGACTTGTTTTCGGCAGCCGATTTAGTCGGCGGATTTGAGGGGAAGCCGTTCAACTTTTCGGACGAGGAGGTTGATCGAACTACGTTCGCTGATAAAGCCTGTTTTGCGCATGACTTCGTAGCAAAAAAAGCAGCCGAGTTGGATTGGAAAGGTTTTCACACCCTTCTTGGGAATATTGATGCTGCATTCAAAGATTATCAGAGGCGGTTAAAAGAAATTTGAGGCGCAACAGATAAATAATTTAATGGATCGTACTCATTAACTTATCAAGCATCAACGTTAATAATGCTACTTCCATTTGGAAGCACACATAGGCCTATGCGTACATTCGCTACTTCCGCGCGAAGAAAACAAAGGAGGATTCTCTTCGCGGGAAGGCAGTTTTTGGATTACTTCGATGTCTCATCGAGACTCAGTTTAGCCGCCTTAGTGAACTGCCCCCATAAAGTTGGACGGCCAATAGACGGTTAAGGCCTCAAGGGCTGGGTTCTTCATTGCACAGGACTCAGCCCTTTTAATTTTGTTTTGATGCGGTCGTGAACGGCCCATTCATTTATCGCATCAACATGGCGGAAGCAAAGCTTGGCATCTCACGCGCAAAAATCTATCGTCTGACCAACGAAGGCAGCTTAAAACTAGCAAAGATCGGTAAACGTTCGAGTGGATGTAATCACAGCTGCACGCATTACCTCCATGATCGAGAAGAACAAGGTCAGCCGCTGATGCTATAGTGGCGCCTCAGCAACACTTTGCGCGCACGTTCCAGCCTTCAAGGGTGAGTAGCCAAGTGGGTAGCCAGGCAGATCTTGCAGCTACCCGTACCGCGCAAAGCCGCACCACACAAAGACTTTGCACATATCATGAAAATCGCCACCTGGAACGTCAACTCCCTCAAGGTCCGCCTGCCGCAGGTCCTGAAATGGCTGGAAGAAAATCCGGTCGACGTGCTCTGCCTACAGGAAACCAAGCTCACCGACGACAAGTTTCCCGCCGCCGAGATTGCGGCCGCCGGTTATCTGGTCGAATTCTCGGGCCAGAAAACCTACAACGGCGTGGCCATCCTGTCGCGCCATCCGATGAGTGACGTGGTCAAGAACAACCCCTTGTTCCCCGACGAGCAGCAGCGCATCATCGCCGCCACCATCGAAGGTGTGCGCTATGTCTGCGCCTATATCCCCAACGGGCAGTCGCTGGAGTCCGAAAAGTATCCCTACAAGCTGAACTGGCTGGCGGCGCTGCACGAATGGCTGGCGCAGGAAAAGGCGAAGAACCCGCGCCTGGCGCTGCTGGGCGACTACAACATCGCGCCCGAAGACCGCGATGTGCATGATCCGGTGGCCTGGCAAGGTCAGGTGCTGGTGTCGGAGCCGGAACGCGAGGCCTTCCGCAAGCTGCAGGCGCTGGGCCTGACCGACTCCTACCGGCTGTTCGAACAGCCGGAGAAGATGTATAGCTGGTGGGACTACCGGCAGATGGGTTTCCGCCTCAATCGTGGCCTGCGGATCGACCACATCCTGCTGTCCGAAGAACTGGTGCCGCGTTGTACCGCCTGCGTCATTGACAAGGTGCCGCGCAAGTGGGAGCAGCCTTCCGACCACGCACCGGTGATTGCGACCCTGGCCGACTGACGCCGCCCACGGGCCAGCCAGTATCGACGAACGCCGCCTCAGGGTGGCGTTTGTTCTTTCTTGTTGCGCATGTTCTTTTCGAACTGCACATCGAGCTTGCTGACGCGCTTGGCCTTTTGCGGTCCCTGGGCGTTGACGAAGCTGACGAAGTCGTCCAGTTCCATTGCTTCATTGAGCTTTTCCAGCGGCTGGCCGGCCACGCGGCGGGTCAGGATGAAACGCTCATCGGAGGTGCGCAGCATGGAATACTCGCGCGATTCGGTGCGGCTGTTCAGGCGCTCGATGGCGCTGGCGGCGCGGGTCGATCTCATCATTGGGCCTCTTGCAATTTGAGCTGCCAGTAACCGACGTCGATCCAGCGTCCCATCTTGTAGCCGACCTCGCTGAAGACGCCGCATTTCACGAAGCCCAGGCTCTCGTGCAGGGCCACGCTGGCCGCATTGGGCTGGGCAATGCCACCGATGACCAGATGCACGCCCAGGGGTTTCAACTGCGCGAACAGCTCACCGTACAGCAGCTTGCCGATGCCGCGTCCGCCGGCGTCGTGACGCAGGTAGACCGAGCTTTCCACCGAGCGCTGGTAGGCCGCACGCGGCTTCCATTTGCTGGCGTAGGCATAGCCCAGCACCTCGCCCTCCTGTTCGAACACCAGCCAGGGAAACTGCGCCTGCACATCCGCAATGCGGGCGGCCATGCCCTCGACAGTCACCGCTTCGGTCTCGAAACTGATGACGGTGGTGTCGACGTAGTGGTTGTAGATGCCACAGATGGCAGCGGCGTCGGCGGCGGTGGCCGGGCGGATTGAGGGATGCATGACCGGAAGCTTTGAAGAGGGACGATGGGATGAAGCTGCCAGTGTAACCAAATTACGGCATCAGCGGCGGCCAGGTCCGGTATCGGCCGCCGCTTGCTGGCAGGGATCAGTCGCGCAGCGCCAGTCTCACCTGCTCCAGCGCTGCCGGGTCCTCGATGGTGGGCAGGTCGCCCGGATCGCGGCCTTCGCAGATCGACTGGATGGCCCGCCGCAGCAGCTTGCCGGAGCGCGTCTTGGGCAGGCCGGTGACGAAGAACACCCGTGCCGGGCGGCCGACCGCGCCGATCTGCTTGTCGACCACACCCATGATCTCGGCTTCCAGCGCCTTCCTCTGCTCCGGGGTGGCAATCGCGTCGGCCTGTTTGGCGATGGCAAAGGCAATCGCCACCTGCCCCTTCAACTTGTCTTCCACGCCGACCACGGCCACTTCGGAGACGTTGGGATGGCTGGAGATGCTCTCCTCGATCTCGCGGGTCCCCAGGCGGTGGCCGGCGACGTTGATGACGTCGTCGGTGCGACCGAGGATGAAGTAGTAGCCATCCTGGTCCTGGATGCCCCAGTCGAAGGTGGAGTAGACCTCCCGTGGCAGGCTGCGCCAGTAGGTGTTGACGAAGCGCGCATCGTCGCCGTACACGGTCTGCATGCAGCCTGGCGGCAGCGGGCCTTCGATGGCGACCACACCCTTCTGGCCGGCCGCGCAGGGCTCGCCGCTGGCCTCGTCGAGGATGGCCAGGCGGTAGCCCGGCATGGGCACGCCGGGGCTGCCAAGGCGGGTCGGCTTGTCGCTGATGCCCTTGGCGATCGAGATGATGGGCCAGCCCGATTCGGTCTGCCAGTAGTTGTCGATCACCGGCACCTTCAGCGCCGCCGAGATCCAGTTGGAGGTGGTCTCGTCCAGCGGTTCGCCGGCCAGGTAGAGTGCCTTGAGCGAAGAGGTGTCGTAGCGCTCCATGCATTCGGCCGGCTGTTTCTTGAGCACGCGGATGGCCGTCGGAGCGGAGAACATGCGGGTCACCTGGTACTTCTCGACGATGCTCCACCAGATGCCGGCGTCAGGCCGGATCGGCAGGCCTTCGTAGAGCACGGTGGCCATGCCGGCGATCAGCGGGCCATAGACGATGTAGGAGTGGCCCACCACCCAGCCGATGTCGGAGGTGCAGAAATAGGTCTCGCCCGGCTTGCCGCAGAAGATGTGCTGCATGGACGACGCCAGCGCCACCGCATAGCCGCCCACGTCGCGCTGCACGCCCTTGGGCTTGCCGGTGGTGCCGGAGGTGTAGAGCACGTAGCTGGTTTCATTGGACTCCAGCCAGGTCACCGGGACCGGCTGGCCCAGGTGCTGTGCGCGCAGGACGGCGTAGTCGACGTCGCGCTCCGGCGTGCGCGCCATCGGCGCCAGGCCGCGATCGACCAGCAGCACACGCTGCGGCTTGTGCTGCGCCAACTGGATAGCATCGTCCAGCAGGCCCTTGTAGGGAATCACCTTGCCGCCGCGCGAGCCGGCATCGGCCGAGACGATCAGGCGCGGCTGCGCATCGTCAATACGCGAAGCCAGGCTGTTGGACGCAAAGCCGCCGAACACCACCGAATGCACCGCCCCGATGCGGGCGCAGGCCAGCATGGCGAACACCGCCTCGGCGATCATGGGCATGTAGATCAGCACCCGGTCGCCGCGCTGCACGCCCAGGGCCAGCATGGTGGCGGCCATGGCCTGCACTTCGCGATGCAGTTCGGCGAAGTCGTAGACGCGTTCGCTGTTGGTCTCGGTGGAAATGGCGATCAGCGCTGCCTGCGAGGCGCGTTCGGCCAGGTGACGATCGACGGCGTTGTAGCACAGATTGGTCTTGCCGCCGATGAACCAGCGCGCAAAGGGCGCGCGCGAATAATCCAGGGTGCGGGTGAAGGACTCTTCCCAGTGGATGCGCTGTGCTTCTTCGGCCCAATAGGTGTCGGGATGCTCGATGGAGCGGCGATAGAAATCCTCGTATTGCATGACGTCTCCTCATGTCTTTCGTATTGGAAAACTGTGTTCGCCCTGGACATGCGTGGTCTGCGGGTCGATCGTCGACGGCTTGATACCGGGTGTCGGCTTGCAGCACCCCCTGTCCGGCCTTCATGCGACGTTTGATCCAGTCTTGCACCTGAAGCTTACGGGTGGCTGAATTCGCCCAGCCGGCGCCGCTTTGCGGCTGATGCAGATCAAGCGCGACGACGAAAAATGCGGATGCGATGTCACCGGTACGAGACCGGCGACATGCCAGAAGAAGAGGAAACGAAGGAGGAGGGAGAAACGCGCCGCGGTCAGCTCATCGCCACGGCACGCTGCACAGCGGATGCAATCAGCGCGTGCGGCAATCGTTGGCGAGCTGCTGCCCGATCTTGGAATTGAGCAGCATGGACTTCGACGGAATCTGGATCCACACCAGGCCTTCGCCCTTGTTCTCCAGTCGCACTGCACCGGTCGAGGTGCTGACCGGGTTCATCATGTAGCTACTGCCTTTCCACACCAGCGTGACGCCGTCGGTCACCCGGCCATCCATACGGATCTCGACCTTGTTGCCCATCTCGCAGCTGAAGGCGCCGGTCTTGAGCTGGGTCGCCCAGCTGGGCTGGGTGGCCGCCGGGGCCTGCAGCAGTTGGGGCAAGACCGGCTTGGTGTCGCTCACCGGTACCGGGGTGTTGGAAGAACAGGCGGCCAGCACGGAACTGGCGGCCGCACACAGGCAGACCTGCTTGAAAAAACGACGGGAAGCGATGGCAGCAATCATCGGATGATCCATGGAGAGTCGGGGGCGGAGATGGGCCGGAAGCGGGCCAAAAACGAGCCGAAAACGGCCCGACCGCATCTTAGCAAGTAATTACACCGGACTCGACCACATGTAACGCTTGTTACAAATCCGGAAGGCGACGGCCCCTGCCGCTGGCCGCCGCTTCCATCGCTGCACTGCTTCACCACTATTGCACTGCGGCGCTACTGCTCCCCTTGCTCCCCTCCCCCTACCCTGCCGCCCGCTTGCCTTACTTGCGCTTGGCGATGGGCACGAACTTCAGATCTTCCGGGCCGACATAGTTGGCCGACGGGCGGATGATCTTGTTGTCGATGCGCTGCTCGATGATGTGCGCCGCCCAGCCCGAGGTGCGGGCAATGACGAACAGCGGCGTGAACATCGCGGTGGGCACGCCCATCATGTGATACGACACGGCCGAGAACCAGTCCAGGTTGGGGAACATCTTCTTGATGTCCCACATGACCGTTTCCAGGCGTTCGGCGATGTCGAACATCTTGGTCGAGCCGGCTTCCTTGGAGAGCTTGCGCGCCACTTCCTTGATGACCTTGTTGCGCGGGTCGGAGATGGTGTAGACCGGGTGACCGAAACCGATCACCACTTCCTTGTTCTCCACGCGGCGACGGATGTCGGCTTCGGCTTCGTCCGGGTTGTCGTAGCGCTTCTGGATCTCGAAGGCCACCTCGTTGGCGCCACCGTGCTTGGGGCCGCGCAGCGCGCCGATGGCGCCGGTGATGGCCGAGTGCATGTCCGAGCCGGTACCGGCGATGACGCGACCGGTGAAGGTGGAGGCGTTGAACTCGTGCTCCGCGTACAGGATCAGCGAGGTGTGCATGGCCTTTTCCCAGGACTCGGAGGGCTTCTCGCCGTGCAGCAGGTGCAGGAAGTGGGCGCCGATGGAATCATCATCGGTTTCCACTTCGATGCGGTTGCCGTTGTGGCTGTAGTGGTACCAGTACAGCAGCATGGAACCCAGCGAGGCCATCAGGCGGTCGGCGATGTCGCGCGCGCCGGGGGTGTTGTGGTCATCCTTCTCCGGCAGCACGCAACCCAGGGCCGAGACGCCGGTACGCATCACATCCATCGGATGCGAGGCCGCAGGCAGCCATTCCAGCGCCGCCTTGACGTTGGCCGGCAGGCCGCGCAGGGCCTTGAGCTTGGCCTTGTAGGCGCGCAGTTCGGCGGCGGTGGGCAGCTTGCCGTGCACCAGCAGGTGGGCGATCTCTTCGAACTCGCAGCTGTCGGCCACGTCCAGGATGTCGTAGCCGCGATAGTGCAGGTCATTGCCGGTCTTGCCGACGGTACACAGGGCGGTGTTACCGGCGGTGACGCCGGAGAGGGCAACGGACTTCTTGGGCTTGAAACCTGCGGCTTGTTGTTCGCTCATCGTGTTCTCCTCGTAGCGTGTTCGGTGAAAACTGAATTGTCGGAAGGGATTACTTGTTCTTCTGCTGGGCAAACAGCGCATCCAGGCGCTGCTCGTAGCTGTGGTAGTCGATGCGGTCGTACAGTTCCATGCGGGTCTGCATGGTATCGACCACGTTCTTCTGGGTACCGTCGCGGCGGATCGCCTGATAAACGTTTTCGGCCGCCTTGTTCATGGCGCGGAAGGCCGACAGCGGATAGAGCACCAGGCCGACGTCGGCGCCCTTGAGTTCGTCCACGGTGAACAGCGGGGTCGAGCCGAATTCGGTGATGTTGGCCAGGATCGGCACCTTCACCGCATTGGCGAACTGCTTGTACATACCCAGGTCGGTGATGGCTTCCGGGAAGATCATGTCGGCACCGGCTTCGACGCAGGCCACGGCGCGCTCCACGGCGGCCTCCAGGCCTTCCACGGCCAGTGCATCGGTGCGCGCCATGATGACGAAGTTCTCATCGGTACGGGCATCCACGGCGGCCTTGATGCGGTCCACCATTTCCTGCTTGCTGACGATTTCCTTGCCGGGACGGTGACCGCAGCGTTTGGCGCCGACCTGGTCTTCGATGTGCATGGCGGCGGCACCGAACTTGATCATCGACTTCACGGTGCGGGCCACGTTGAAGGCCGAGGCGCCGAAGCCGGTATCGACATCGACCAGCAGCGGCAGGTCGCACACGTCGGTGATGCGGCGTACGTCGGTGAGCACGTCGTCCAGATTGGAAATGCCGAGGTCGGGCAAGCCCAGGGAACCGGCCGCGACGCCGCCGCCGGACAGGTAGATGGCACGGAAGCCGGCGCGCTTGGCCAGCAGGGCGTGATTGGCGTTGATCGCGCCGATGACTTGCAAGGGGGATTCTTCCTGGACGGCCTGGCGGAACGCTGCGCCTGCGGAGTGGAGAGCCATGATGGACACCTTCTGTAAGGGTTGCTGGAGGTAGCGGACTATGGAGGGCCCTATTGCAACGGCCGTGCCATCGCACTGCAACATCCTGCGAAACCTGGCGGGCCTGTTTTGGGGTGATGTGAAACTTCCTTCCAGATCAATGACTTGCGAACGAAACCTGGCTCCCCTGTCACGCCAGCAGGCAGGCCGGACGGGCGATCCGGAGGCATGCCACCCTGTTTCATCAGTGTTACACTAACGTTTCACTGAAACATGGTGAACGTTTCTTCCTGGCTGGCTTCAGGCCTTTCCAGTCATCATCAGTCAGCTTCAGCCACCCAGCGCCACGCCCATGAAACGCCCTGCCCCCACCGACCGCCACGCCGACAAACCCGTGATCTGGACCGCTTCGGTCTCGCGCCTGTCGGAGCTGTTCCGCGACATCACGCTGGAGTTCGACGCCCTGGCCGACATCGAGCCCATCCACCTGGGGTTCGACGAGGCCGTACGCGAGATCCGCGAGCGCCTGGCCACGCAGCGCTGCGACGTGGTCATCTCGGCCGGCTCCAACGGCGCCTACCTCAAGAGCCGGTTGCCGGTGCCGGTGGTGGTGGCGCGTGCCAGCGGCTTCGACGTGATGCAGGCGCTGGCACGGGCGCGCCAGATCACCACCCGCATCGGCCTGGTCAGCTATCAGGAAGAGATGCCGGCGCTGACCGAGTTCCAGCAGATGTTCGGGCTGGACATCGCCCAGCGCACCTATGCCACCGAGGAAGATGCGCGGGCCGTGGTCAACGAACTGAAGGCCGGTGGCATCGAGGCCGTGGTGGGTGCCGGCCTCATCACCGACCTGGCTGAAGAGGCCGGCATGCACGGCATCTTCCTGTACTCCTCGGCCACCGTGCGCCAGGCCTTCGAGGATGCACTGGAACTGGCGCGCCTGACCCAACTGGAGAGCACGCGTGGCCCGCTCCTGCCGGTGGCCGACAGCCTGCGCGCACGTCATCACCTGAAGGACTTGCGGGGCGACTCGGCTGCCATGGAAGCGGTACGGCAATCGATCACGCTGTTTGCCCGCTCGCCGGCCAGCGTACTGATCCAGGGCGAGACCGGCACCGGCAAGGAGCTGGCGGCGCAAGCCATCCATCGCGCCCATCCGCTGATGCAGGGCAAGACCCAGGCAAGCCATCCCTTCGTGGCCATCAACTGCGGCGCGCTGGCGGAGTCGCTGCTGGAGTCCGAACTGTTCGGCTATGAAGAAGGCGCTTTCACCGGTTCGCGCCGGGGTGGACGTGCCGGCGTGTTCGAGGCGGCCCATCGCGGCACGCTGCTATTGGATGAGATCGGCGAGATGCCGCTGCCGCTGCAGACCCGCCTGCTGCGCGTGCTGGAAGAGCGCGAGGTGGTACGCGTCGGCGGCACGCGTCCGATCCCGGTGCAGGTGCGCATCATCAGCGCTACCCATTGCGACCTGGAGGCCAGGGTACGCGAGGGCCGTTTCCGGGCCGACCTGTATTACCGGCTCAGCGTGCTGCGCCTGCCCCTGCCACCGCTGCGCGCACGCAGCGACGACGTGCCGGCACTGACCGAGTGGCATCTCAAGCATGCGCTGGCGGCACTGGATGCCCGCCCGCATGCCAACCTGGGTGCGGAAATCCTGCGCTGCTCGCCGCTGCTGTGCGCCTACGCCTGGCCGGGCAATGTGCGTGAACTGCGCAACCTGATGGAACGGCTGGCCCTGTTCCTGGCGGCCGAACCGCTGCAGGCGCTGACCCCGGCCCTGATCCTGCGGGTAGCACCGGAACTGGCGCAGCACGCCAGCATGGCCAGCGCGACCGCGCAGGAACCAGATGTCATCACGGCCGCGCCTGACGATGCGCAGATCCAGGCCGTGCTGCGCCGCTATCGTGGCAATCGCGCTGCCGCCGCACGCCATCTGGGGATGAGCCGGACCACCCTGTGGCGCCGCTTGAAGCAGCTAGCGGATGAGGTCGACGAAGCTCAGCAATGAGCCATCGGGTGTAAATCATTTACCCGATGCGACAGGCTTCCTGCGTCCTGATAATCCACCGCAGCGCGCCTTGACAGCCCCGCACTGCGGCGCCTATCCTCGCCCGCTGTAACGCCCACGGCCGATCGCATTTGCCCCGTGAGCGCGACAGGGAGCCCATAACCATCATTCAACCAGCCAGGCAGTCGTCCGCCCCGCCCGGGCGAGACCGGCGCGCTGCTCCTCCATCCACAGCTATCCATCAGGGAGTCTCCATGACCAGCAACACCACGGCGCCTGGCGCCGCCACCACGCACCCGCAGGCGCGGCGCGCGATCATCTCGTCTTCCATCGGCAATGCGCTCGAATGGTTCGACATCCTGATCTACGGCGCCTTCGCCGTGGTCATCGCCAAGCAGTTCTTCCCCACCGGGGACGACAGCGTTTCGCTGCTGCTGACCTTCGCCACCTTCGGCGTGTCCTTCTTCATGCGTCCGCTGGGCGCGGTGGTGCTGGGCGCCTATTCGGACCGCGCCGGCCGCAAGGCGGCACTGATGCTGTCCATCATGCTCATGACCATCGGCACCGCCATGATCGCCTTCATGCCCAGCTATGCCAGCATCGGCCTGCTGGCACCGGCCGGCATTGCACTGGGCAAGATGATCCAGGGCTTCTCGGCCGGTGGCGAGTTCGGTAGCTCCACCGCCTTCCTGGTGGAACACGCACCGCATCGCCGTGGTTACTTCTCCAGCTGGCAGGTGGCCAGCCAGGGCATCAGCCTGTTGCTGGCGGCGATCTTCGGTGCCGTGCTCAACAACATGCTCACGCCCGAGCAACTGGCTTCCTGGGGCTGGCGCGTGCCGTTCTTCTTCGGCCTGCTGATCGCACCGGCCGGCATCTACATCCGTCGTCACCTGGATGAAGCACCGGAATTCAAGGAGTCCAGCGAAAAGACCAATGCGCCCCTGCGCGACACTTTCACCAGCCAGAAGCTGCGCCTCCTGATCGGTTCGGGCAGCGTCATCATGGCCACCGTCTCGGTCTACCTGTCGCTCTACATCCCGACCTACGCGGTCAAGCAGCTGGGCCTGCCGGCATGGTCGTCATTCGCCGCAATGTCGGTGGCCGGCCTGATCATGTTCATCGGCTCGCCGCTGGTGGGCGCGGCCTCCGACAAGATCGGCCGCACGCCGTTCATGATCGTCAGCAGCGCCCTGTACATCGTGCTGACCTATCCGATGTTCGTGTTCCTGACCAATTCGCCGGGCTTCCTGCAGCTGCTGTTGCTGCAGACCGTCATCGGCGTGCTCATGACCATGTACTTCGCCGCCATGCCGGCCCTGCTGGCCGACATCTTCCCGGTGGCCACGCGCGGCACCGGCATGTCGCTGGCCTATAACATTGCGGTGACCATCTTCGGCGGCTTCGCTGGCCTGATCATCACCTGGCTGATCGACTTCACCGGCAACAAGCTGTCGGTGAGCTACTTCGTCATCTTCGGCGCGGTGCTGAGCCTGATCGCTTCGGCGGCGGCGCGTTATGTGCTGAAGCTGCGCTAAGCAGCGATCGCGTAAATGATATAAATCGTTTCTCCCGGCAGTGTGGCGGGAGAAAATAAAAATGGCCTGGATCGCGAGATCCAGGCCATTTCCTTTTTTGTTTGCCGCCGCCTCTTCCCCTTGTTGCTCCTGCCCACGCGGCGGCACGCGGGCAGGCCTCCCCTGCTTGACTCGAGTTGGATCAGATGTGATCCAGTGCTAGCCGATCAATCGTCCTCGGCACCGCCAATACCCAGCTCCTGGATCTTGCGGGTGATGGTGTTGCGGCCGATGCCCAGGCGCACGGCGGCGTCGTTCTTGCGGCCGTGGGTGTGCTTGAGGGCGATCTTGATCAGCGCGGCTTCGAACTGGCGACCGAGGATATCCATCACCTCCGGCTGCTCCGAGGCCAGCATCTGCGCGGCTTCGGTTTCCAGCAGCGAGATCCAGTTGCCGGCGACGGCTTCAGCCGGTACCGCGCCTGCCGACAGCTCGGGCTGGGCCAGCGGTGCAGGCGTTCCGGCAGCCGAGGCCGGTGCCGACACGATCTGCGCCGGTTGCGGTGCATGCACGCGTTCTTCCACCAGGTCCTGCGGCAGGTCCTTGATTTCCACGGTCTGGCCCGGGGCCATGACGGTGATCCAGTTGCACAGGTTTTCCAGCTGGCGCACGTTGCCGGGGAATTCCAGTTGCGACAGGAACTGCATGGCCTGCGGTGACAGGCGCTTGGCTTCCACGCCCAGCTGGCGGGCGCTCTGGGTGAGGAAGTAGCGCGCCAGGATGGGAATGTCTTCGCTGCGCTCGCGCAGGCTTGGCAGGCGCAGGCGGATGACGTTGAGGCGGTGGTACAAGTCCTCGCGGAACAGGCCTTCGCGCACCCGGTGTTCCAGGTTCTGGTGGGTAGCGGCGATGACGCGCACGTTGGCCTTGAGCGATTGATGGCCGCCGACGCGATAAAAGTGGCCGTCGGAGAGCACACGCAACAGGCGCGTCTGCAGGTCCAGCGGCATGTCGCCGATTTCATCGAGGAACAGGGTGCCGCCCTCGGCCTGCTCGAAGCGGCCACGGCGCATGGCTTGCGCGCCGGTGAAGGCGCCGCGTTCATGGCCGAACAGTTCGGATTCCAGCAGGTCCTTCGGGATAGCGGCCGTGTTCAATGCCACGAAGGGCTGGCTGGCGCGCGGGCTGTGCTTGTGCAGGGCGCGTGCCACCAGCTCCTTGCCGGAGCCGGATTCGCCGGTGATCAACACCGTCACGTTCGATTGCGACAGGCGACCGATGGCGCGGAACACGTCCTGCATCGCGGGCGCCTGGCCGAGGATTTCGGGGGTCTGTGCGGCACCTTGCTCGATATCGGTTTCGCGCAGGCTTTCATCCAGGGCGCGACGGATCAGTTCGACCGCCTTGTCGACGTCGAAGGGCTTGGCCAGGTATTCGAAGGCGCCGCCCTGGAAGGCCGAGACGGCCGAGTCCAGGTCCGAGAAGGCTGTGATGATGATCACCGGAATCCCGGGGTGCTTGGCCTTGACGGTCTGCAGCAGTTCCAGCCCGGAGGCGCCGGGCATGCGGATGTCGGAAACCAGCACTTGCGGCGTGCCGTTCTGCAGGGCCGCCATGGCATCGCGTGCGCTGGAAAAACTCTGCGTGGCGAGATTTTCTCGGGCCAGTGCTTTCTCAAGCACCCAGCGTATCGATTCGTCGTCGTCAACAATCCAGATCGGTTTCATAAATAGCTTTTTCCTGCGTTGGTCATGCTGTTAATGCTCCCGCGGCCACGACGCTTCTGGCGCCGTGCCACAGCCCCCATGATGACGGGATGCCTTCCGTCATTCCGGCTTTGGCGCGCCGCCTGCGGCCATGGGCTCACGGCAGCGGTATAAGTATTCTGAAATCGGTACAACCCGGCCGGCTGTCGCATTCGATCACGCCCATGTGCTGATGCACGAAGGTCTGCGCCAGGGTCAGCCCCAGTCCGCTACCACCCTCCCGACCCGACACCAGGGGATAGAAGATTCTTTCCTGGATGTCTGGCGGAATACCCGGACCGTTATCGATGATATGCAAGTCTAGTGCCAGCCGGTATCTGACCTTGGATAGCGTCACCTGGCGGGAAACGCGGGTACGCAGGATCAGCTCGGCGTCACCCGCACGGATGCGGTCGGCCAGTGCCTGGGCCGCGTTGTGGACGATGTTCAATACCGCCTGGATCAGCTGTTCCTTGTCGCCCCGGAATTCGGGGATGGAAAGATCATAGTCGCGCTTGATGGTCAGCCCCTGCGGGAACTCGGCCATCACCAGGCTGCGCACGCGCTCGCACACTTCGTGGATGTTGACGTCGCCCACGATGTGGGGATGGCGGTGCGGTGCCAGCAGGCGATCGACCAGGGTCTGCAGGCGGTCGGCTTCCTTGATGATGACCTGGGTGTATTCGCGCAATTCCTTGAGGTGGCGCTCGGGCAGTTCCAGCTCCAGCAACTGGGCTGCACCACGGATGCCGCCCAGCGGGTTCTTGATCTCGTGGGCCAGGTTGCGGATCAGTTCCTTGTTGGCCTGGCTCTGGTCGAACATGCGCTCTTCACGGTCCAGCTTCAATTGCTGGACGTTCTCGCGCAGCTCCAGCAGGACCGGCATGTCGGTGCTGTCCAGGGGCGTAACGATGGTGTGCACCTGCAACGGCTCGCGGTTGGCGCGTTCCAGCACCAGGTCCAGGCGCTTGTCGGCAAACTGGTGTTCGATGGCCTGGTAGAACAGCGCGGTCAGCTCCTTGCCATTGAGGAAGAGCTCCGACAGCTTCTGCTGCGAGAGCACCTTGAAGGAACTCTCCAGCAGGTTCTCGGCGGCAGCGTTGGCATAGACGATGCCACCGGCAGCGTCCAGGATGATGACGGCCGAGGCCAGCAGGTCTAGACCATCGAGGGAAGGAAGAGGTGTCTTCATGGGAGGATTCGTGATGCCAGGGGTCATGTCGTCTTGCTCGGGCTAGTGCAGTCATTGACCAGTCTGTCTAGCAATTTTCGGGCGCACTTCCCTGCCATGGGCCGCGCCGCTGCGCATAAAAAAAGGGGAAGCAAGCTTCCCCTTTTTCTCCGGATGCGGATTCGATTACAGCGAGTAGTACATGTCGAATTCGATCGGGTGCGTGGTCATGCGGAAGCGTTGGACTTCCTGCATCTTCAGCTCGATGTAGGCATCGATCATGCTGTCGGTGAACACGCCACCACGGGTCAGGAACTCGCGGTCCTTGTCCAGGTGTTCCAGGGCTTCGTCCAGCGAGGCGCAGACGGTCGGGATCAGCTTGTCTTCTTCCGGCGGCAGGTGGTACAGGTCCTTGGTCGCAGCTTCGCCCGGGTGGATCTTGTTCTGCACGCCATCCAGACCGGCCATCAGCAGAGCCGAGAAGCACAGGTACGGGTTGGCCAGGGGATCCGGGAAGCGGGTTTCGATACGACGGCCCTTCGGGTTGGCGACGTGGGGGATACGGATCGAGGCCGAGCGGTTACGGGCCGAGTAGGCCAGCTTGACCGGGGCTTCGAAGCCGGGGACCAGACGCTTGTACGAGTTGGTGCCGGGGTTGGTGATCGCGTTCAATGCCTTGGCGTGCTTGATGATGCCGCCGATGTAGTACAGCGCGAATTCCGACAGGCCGGCGTAGCCGTCGCCTGCGAACAGGTTCTTGCCATCCTTCCAGACGGATTGGTGCACGTGCATGCCGGAGCCGTTGTCGCCGACCAGGGGCTTGGGCATGAAGGTAGCGGTCTTGCCGTAGGTGTGGGCAACGTTCCAGATCACGTACTTCAGGGTCTGGGTCCAGTCAGCGCGCTCGACCAGGGTCGAGAACTTGGTGCCCAGTTCGTTCTGGCCAGCGCCAGCCACTTCGTGGTGGTGCACTTCGACGGGGATGCCCAGGGATTCCAGGATCAGGGACATTTCCGAACGCATGTCCTGGAAGCTGTCGACCGGGGGAACCGGGAAATAGCCGCCCTTGACGGTCGGACGGTGGCCGGAGTTGCCGCCTTCGATCTTGGCGCCGGTGCTCCAGGAAGCTTCTTCGGAGTCGATCTTGACGAAGGAGCCGGACATGTCAGCACCCCAACGCACGCCGTCGAAGATGAAGAATTCGGGTTCCGGACCGAAGTAGGCGGTGTCGCCCAGGCCGGAGGACTTCAGGTAGGCTTCAGCGCGCTTGGCGATGGAGCGCGGATCACGGTCGTAGCCCTTGCCGTCGGACGGCTCGATCACGTCACATTGCATGAAGAGGGTGGTCTCTTCCATGAACGGGTCGATGTTGGCGGTGTTCGGGTCCGGGATCAGCAGCATGTCGGAGGCTTCGATACCCTTCCAGCCGGCGATCGACGAACCGTCGAAGGCGTGACCGGATTCGAACTTGTCGATGTCGAAATGCGAAACAGGCACGGAAACGTGCTGTTCCTTGCCACGGGTGTCAGCGAAACGGAAGTCAACAAACTTGACTTCGTTGTCCTTCACCATCTTCAAAACCTCTGCGGCCGTCCTTGCCATGCGAATCTCCTAAAACGAGGAAGTAGTATAAATTGGGGTGTGAGCCGTTTTCTGCGACTGGATCTTTGCATTTGATACAACGGTCTTGCGCCGAACTCAGTCGCGGATGATAGCAGATTCCATGCCATCGACCTTTGGGGTAGCCCGATAATGGAATATTTTAGGGAGGACGCGGCCTTCGGGCCGTTCCCCACGGTGCAGGAATCAGCACGACAAGCCTTGTTTTGGTGCACTTTTCTTCTTTTGCACCAAAATATTTCATTTTTAGGTCGAACACCTCGATTTGCACATTGATGGTGCGTGCGCCGTACTGGGGCATCCTGTAACTCCGGCTGCGCGATGCACCGACTTGGAAATTGCCGAAATGTTTATATTGTTTAGAATCAAGTCTTTCAGTGGGCTGCGCGGCTGATCCTGCCATCGTCGGCCTCACCCATGTTGACCCGTTCCGAGAATTCCACGTCCCCTTCTTCCCGAGATCAAATGCCATGAGCCCCCACGACATCCTTTCCAAAGCCCAGCAACGCGGCGCCGATGGCCAGTTGCCCTATGCCGGCGCAGTCACGCCGCAGGAAGCGCTGGCCCTGCTCCAGGCCGATCCTAGCGTGAAGCTGGTGGACGTGCGCACGCGCGCCGAGCGCGACTGGATCGGGACCGTGCAGATTCCGGCGGCGCAGCACCTGGCGGTGCAATGGAATCTCTACCCCGAGGGCAAGCCCAATCCGGAGTTCCTGCCGCAATTGAAGGAAGTCACCCTGCCCGATGAAGTGCTGCTGTTCCTGTGCCGCTCCGGCGTGCGCTCCAAGCACGCGGCCAAGCTGGCCACGGAACATGGCTACACCCGCTGCTTCGACATCCTGGAAGGCTTCGAAGGCAACAAGGACGCGGCCGGACATCGCAAGACGGTGGAAGGCTGGTGCTTCGGCGGGCTGCCCTGGGTGGGCGCCTGACGCCAACCCGGCAACGCTGATCAGGATTGAAGGCTGCGCGCCTGCAGTGCATTGCCCAATGACTGCAGCAGCAGGCTGATCGCATCGGCAGCGCCAGGGCCGCCGAGCAGGGCTTCGTCCACGCATTCCAGCAAGGCCACGATCTCGGCCCGGCCCATGGTCAGCGCCGCGCCCCGCATACGGTGGGTGAGCCGGCTCATGCGGGCGGCATCGCCCTCCTCCCGCGCCTGCTGCAGGGCCTGCAGATCATGCAGGGAGGTCGTCAGGAACAGCCGGGCCAGGTCCTGGTCGTGTTCTTCCTCGGGACTGGCGGCCTCGCCTTCCTCGCCCAGCTCGTGATCGCACCACAGCGCCAGCAGGCGGCGGATGGCCAGGGTCTGCAATGGCTTGTCGAGCATCCCGTCCATGCCGCTGTCCAGGCAGCGCTGTACGTGCGCAGGATCGGCCTCGGCCGAGATGCCGATCAGCGGCGTGTAGGGCCGCTCAGGCTGCGCCTGTTCCAGCTGGCGGACCTGGCGCGCCACGTCCTGGCCCAGGATGTCCGGCAGGAAGCAATCCAGCAGCACCAGCCCATAGGAGCGGGCCTGGATCGCTGCCAGCGCGGCGGTGCCGTCGGCGACGCTGTCGACCTCGCAACCCATCAGCTGCAGCCGGCTTTGCATTGCATACCGGATGGTGGCCGAGTCATCAACGAGCAGCACCCGCGGCCCACTGTCCTTCATCATTGCAACTCCCTATGTGGTGCGCTTTACAGGTCCTTGATCTGGTATTCGATCTTGAACAGTTCATTGTCGCTGCGCACGCCCAGCTTGCGGAAGGCCGATTGCTTCTGCCCGCTGATGGTCTTGACGCTGCGGGCAAACTTGTCGGCGATGTCAGTCACCGACAAGCCATCCAGGCAGCAGCGCAAGACTTCGCGCTCGCGTGGCGACAGGTTGGGCATGTCCGACAGCGAATCCGAGGAAGGCGGTGTCGCGCGCGCACGGCGCGCCGGACGCGCTTCGGACTTGCCACCGGATACCGGCTCAGCCACCTGCATGGCCGCCAGTTCGCGGGTCAGGGCCGCATTGTGGTACTCCCGCCCCAGCCCGATGGTGCGGATGGCCTGGATCAGTTCGCCCAGCTCCTGCGACTTGCCCACGAAGCCCCGCGCCCCCGCCTTCATGGCCATGGCCACGGTGGCCGCATTGTGATGCGCCGAGGTGACCAGGATCTTGCTGCGGGGGAAGCGCACGCGCAACGCCCGGATCAGGTTCAGACCATCGATGTCATTGCTGCCCAGCGAATAATCGATCAGCAGCAGGTCCGCTGGCGACGCGCGCAGCGCGGTCATCAACTCCTTGCTGGTGGCGAAGGCGCCGACGACTTCGAAGTCCGGCTCCTCGGCCAGTCGCTTCGCCAATCCGTATCGAACCACGGCGTGGTCGTCAAGCAAGGCGATGCGCATCGCCGAAGCCAGTGTCCATGTCATCCTTGCCCTTTGCTCTCTGTCGTTGTTCGATTTTTGTCCGTTTTATATCCGCTTTTCCCCCGAATCCGGCGCGGCGGCGAGGCGCCATTGTGGGGCGCTGGCCCCGCATCGGCAAGCCAGTATCTGTTGCTTAAACAGGTCTCGAATCCGGCTCCGGTTTTCGAAGGCGCTATTGTGGTGGAGCCCAGGCCCAGGGCGCATAAGAATCGTCTGAAAAATATCGCTCTCTCGCAAAACTTCTGCCGTTTTGGGGCAGCTCGGCTCCCGCGTGACAAGAGACTGACAAACAGTCACAGGAAGCGTGTGCGAACGACAACCATCCCTGCCCCGATGGACGGGCTGCTCATCTGCTGCTCATAAGCTGCTCAGCGAGATGTCAGCTGACCGGCCTATGATCGGCGCTGC
This sequence comes from Herbaspirillum sp. VT-16-41, assembly GCF_001994935.1. Classification (NCBI taxonomy): domain Bacteria; kingdom Pseudomonadati; phylum Pseudomonadota; class Betaproteobacteria; order Burkholderiales; family Oxalobacteraceae; genus Herbaspirillum; species Herbaspirillum sp. VT-16-41. Next base: position 244,702 of record NZ_MUXB01000101.1, on the reverse strand, counting down.
TTGCATTACACTTTTTTACAGCCATCAAGTGAAGCATTGCGCATACTCGGCAAGAATTTCTCAACAAATTTCGAGACCACAAGGCTCATCCATGCGTCCGCTGCGCCCAGCCCCGGTGTTGTTGTTGGCCTTGCTGATCTGCAGCCTGGCACGCGCCGCCACGCCGGTCGACGAGGTCCCGCTGTCGCCCTCGGAGCGCGCCCTGCACGTGCTCAACCGCCTGGGCTACGGACCCCGCCCCGGCGCGCTGGAAGAGGTCGAGCAGATGGGCGTTGCACGCTACATCGACCAGCAACTGCACCCCGAACGCATTCCCCTGCCGGCCGACCTGCAGGCTCGACTGGCGGCCCTGCCGGCACTGCAGATGACAACCTCGCAACTGTTCGTCGATTACGGTCCCCCCTCCTTCAACCCGAAGGCCAGCAAGGAAGAACAGCAGGCTGCCCGCCAGCGCGCACCCCGCGAACTGACCCCGCAATTCCACATGGCGCGCCTGCTGCAGGCCACCGAAAGTCCGCGTCAGCTGGAAGAAGTGATGACCGAATTCTGGGCCAATCACTTCAATCTCTTCGAGGGCAAGGATTGGGTGCGCTACTGGGTGGGTGACTACGAAAAGAACGCCATCCGTCCCTATGCCCTGGGCCACTTCCGCGACCTGCTGGGCGCAGTGGCGCATCACCCGGCGATGCTGTACTACCTCGACAACTGGCTCTCCAGTGGTGTCGGTACGCCCGGTGCGCGGGGCCGCTTCAAGGGACTCAACGAAAACTACGCACGTGAACTGATGGAGTTGCACACCCTGGGCGTGGATGGCGGCTACCAGCAGGCCGATGTCATCACCCTGGCGCGCATCCTCTCGGGCTGGACCATCGACGTCGATGCCATGAAGGCCGGCGCGGCGCCCTTCAGCTTCAACGCCCAGCGTCATGACGCCGCCCCCAAGGTCTTCCTCGGCAAGCCACTGGCGGCCAGCGGCTACCAGGAGGGCGAGGCGGCGCTGGACATCCTGGCCAGCCATCCTTCGACGGCGCGCTTCATCTCCACGCAGCTGGTGCAGTACTTCGTCTCCGACCAGCCCGATCCGGCGCTGGTGCAAAAGCTTGCGCAGACCTTCCTGTCCACGCGCGGCGACATCCGCGCCGTCCTCAAGACCTTGTTCGACAGCCCGCAGTTCTGGGCGCGCAGCAATTACCAGACACAGTTCAAGACGCCGTATCAATTCGTGGTCTCGTCCCTGCGCGCAAGCGATACGACGGTGCGTAACGGCAAGCCGGTCAGCGGCGCGCTGGCACAGTTCGGCATGCCGCTGTATGGCTGGCTCACGCCCGAAGGCTACAAGTATTCCCAGGCGGCCTGGCTCAATCCGGACGCCCTGCTGCGACGGATCAACTTCGCTGGTGGCCTGGCCGGTGGCAAGTCGCCGATCGCGCGCCTGGAAGGCGCGCCGCAACCCACCGATAGCGAGGCCCGTCCGCCCGATCCGCAACAGCTGCTGCGCACGCTGGGCCCGGCCATCACACCCCAGGCCGTCGCCCGTATCGATACCGCACCCGCGAATCAGCGCACTGGCCTGATCCTGGGCAGCCCCGATTTCATGAAACGCTGATCCACTGTCGAGGACTTCCATGAACCGTCGCGATTTCATCCGTTACCTGGGCGCCGCCGGCAGTGGCGCCGTGCTGGTGCCGATCGGGCTGTCGGGTTGCGCCGTCGTCCCCGCTGACGACCATAGCATCAGCCACGCCGGCCACACGCCGGGCCAGGTGGCCTACGGCTCTCCTGCCCCGCGTGCGCGTGCCAGCGGCGACGGTGCCCCGCGCATGGTGGTGGTGTTCCTGCGCGGCGCGGTGGATGGTCTGAACGTCGTGGTGCCCCATGGCGATCCGCTGTATTACCAGGCCCGCCCGAGCATCGCCGTAGCGCGTCCCGGGCAGGCCAATGGCGTGCTGGACCTGACCGGCTACTTCGGTCTGCATCCATCGTTGCAGCCGCTGCTGCCGTACTGGGAGAGTGGCCGGCTGGCCTTCGTGCAGGCTTCCGGTTCACCCGACGGCTCGCGCTCACACTTCGAGGCGCAGGACATGATGGAAACCGGGACACCCGGCCAGCACAACACGCGCGACGGCTGGCTCAACCGGGTCATGGACTACCTGCCGCCGGCCGAATCACCGCTACAGGCCATCAACGTCGGCAGCGCCACGCCACGCATTCTGAGCGGCCGCAATGTGGTGGCCAACCTGCAGAGCGGACGCGAAGCCACCCGCCCCGGCATGATCGACCAGCCGCGCTGGAGCCAGCTGTTCGACCCGCTCTATGGCGCCGACGATGCCCTGGGCAAGGCCTATCGCGATGGCATGGCAGCGCGCAAGCAACTCATTGCCGAGATCAATAGCCAGGAACAGCAGATGGCCAACAACGGCGCGCCGCTGCCCAACGGTCTGTCGCTGGACACCGCCCGCCTGGGTCGCCTGATGCGCCACGACCCGCGCATCCGCCTGGCTTTCCTGGCCGTCGGGGGATGGGATACCCACATCAACCAGGGCAATGGCACCGGACAATTGGCCGGCCGCCTTTCGCCGCTGGCCAGCGGGCTGGCGACCCTGGCGCAGGAACTGGGACCGGCCTTCAACGACACGGTGATCGTGGTGATGTCCGAATTCGGCCGCACCTTCCGCGAGAACGGCAACGGCGGTACCGATCATGGTCACGGCAATGCAATGTGGCTGATGGGCGGCAACCTGCGCGGCGGCAAGATCTATGGACAATGGCCGGGCTTGAACCAGGCGGCCTTGAACGAAGGGCGCGACCTGGCCATCACGACGGATTACCGGGCCGTGCTGTGCGCATTGGCCGAGCGGCATATGCGCATCCCGGATCGGGCGCTGGACAAGGTCTTTCCGCAATATGCTTCCGGCAGCAAAGGCCTGCCGCCGCTCTTCATCTGAAACGACGCAGCCATTCCTCGCGCAAGGATCCCGGACGGGCATCCCTTACTTGAAATCGACTGAATCGATATCGGTTGCTGCGCCCACGGCTGTGGGCTCGCTCCACATCAAATGCGACACTGGATCGAATGTCATAGCGTCGGCCCGTTGGCGATTTTCCAGGCCAGTTTCGAAAATTTACGCCGCGACACAGTGTTAGCCTTCTGCTCTCGTTAACGCAGCCTATTCCGATATCCGTGGAAATCGGGATGCGAATCCAATCCCGTCGATTCCCAGCTATGTGGGAACGCATAGCTAATACAGAAACGGAATTTCAATGACAGACGTCAGAAAGGCGCCGTACTACCGGCTACAAAAAAGTCTATTCGGTTCGGAGTTAAGAGAGTTCAAGGCAGCCAAAGGGTGCATACCACTTGATACGCCTAAAGGTGTATCCCTGGAACGACCTGCCCCCGGCGCGAAGCAACCGCTGTCACCCACACCACCCGCTGCGGCAGCGACCGTCAAGAAGGCAGCCCAGAGACCGAGGCCTGAACAAGTACCGAAATCGGGGCAAACGAAAACGCGGCAGTTGCTCATGCAGCTTGACGCTGAGGTTTGCGAAAACCCTCCGATTTTTGACCTCCAGGACGTGCCGGACGCGATGGATAAATTGGGCTGGCCCGTCTCGGCAAAACTCGCTCGAATGTGGTTCGCCGGTCTGGCTCATACCTATGACGACCAACCATCGTCCGAGCAGCCCCTTAATGATCGTGACGTTACTCTTGAATGGGCATTGAAATTCGGGCGTGTCAGGAAGAAATACGAAGGCTTTCTGGCCAAAGATATCTACAGCGAACGGGCTATCGGCGCTGCGACAGAAGCCGTGAAGGCCTTCGTTCGAAGGGCTTTCGAGGATCGAAATTCAGTATTGAGCTTTAATACCTCTACGTTTCTGGTCGACCTTCGGAAATTCCACGTCGATTGGCAGTTTCAGAAATTGCTGATCAGTGACCGGGACACGTTTGACGCCCTCACGCTGACAGATCTCACAGGATCGCTGGCGAATTTCAATATCTATGCTGCGATAGGAAACGTCGAGGTTGCGACTGAAAAGTACTTCAGATATGAAAGAGGAAGTACCCGCTACTGCCTCAATGCCACAGGAAGAATTACGCACATCTATGTCTACGTAAAAGACAATTACTCGTTCAACGGAAACCAGTATTTAGGTCACTGGAATAAGCACGGAATCATTATTGCCCCAGGCTCGTGGCTTACCGGTTCAAGATCGTCCAAACGTGACTCGGATATAGACGTCTGGGTGAAGGCGCTCCACAAACCGGTAGATACGCGTCGAGCTCTATTCGGGAAATTCAAGGAGGCTGACGTCTACTTTCCGGTATTTAACGACGACTACAATCGATGGCGAGAGAAACACCAGCGGGGCGGGGACTTTATGGTGTACTCGCAGCCCCTTTACCTCAAATTGAAGAAAGCAATCGACCTCAAACTTGGTGAGATATGCCGATTAGAACCCTTAAATTCCTTGGCGTAATTTCTCTGATCTTCCTTGGGGTCGGTTTGCTCGTTCATTTATCGCGGCCCCACTACGGACGCTGTGATTTCTACGATAGTCCGGATACGCTGGATGGTGGAGTCAAGCTGTTGAACGGCGTCTCATACCGGTTCCAGATGTGCGGCTCCGGTGGTCACGATCAAGATGGCACGGACGATGAAATTGAACTGAAGGTTTTCAACGACAAGGAAACACTTCTTGCCCGGCGCTATTTTTCAGTCAATTGGTATGCAGGGCGAAGCTTTCACGCGCCATTGCGCTACGAAGCCGATGCTGTTCGGTACATTGATGTGACCGAAAACTCAGAATTCGATAAACGCCTGAGCATGCCACCGACAAAGTGGGACTGGATTCAAGCCAGGCTGCCGTTATTCTGAGCCAGGCCTCGGCGAGATTTTCTAGCGAAAAGTGATAGCCCAGAAGAACCCCAACAATCATCGGGGGCAATCTAGCGCCTGCTCACACCAAATCTGCGAGTGCAGATTTAGTAAGAACAGGCGCTAGACAAACGACAAAGCCTTGGCGCGAGCCAAGGCTTTGATTCTTGATCAGCCGGCGGACGCTTTCCTTGCGTGACAAGTGCCGCTGCCGCCGCTCACTCCGCCTCGGCAATCCAGGCCGCCTGGATCGCTTCCAGGATGCGCTCTCCCGAGCGGTTGGGATCGTCCTCGAATCCATCGAGTTCCATCACCCAGCGATGCAGGTCGGTGAAGCGGATGGTCTTGGGATCAGTATCCGGGAACTTGTCATAGAGTTCCTCGGCGATCTGCTGGGTGTCGGTCCATTTCATGTCGATCTCCCGGCACGGCCGATGCCGCGCCTGCTCAATGGTTTTCGGAGGCGTGGTTGATGGTGTACTTGGGGATTTCGACGGTCAGGTCTTCTTCGCCCAGCACCACCTGGCAGGACAGGCGGGAGGTGGCCTCCAGGCCCCAGGCCATGTCCAGCAGGTCTTCTTCCTTGTCGGTGGGGTCGTCCAGCGAATTGAAGCCTTCGCGGATGACCACGTGGCAAGTGGTACAGGCGCAGGATTTTTCGCAGGCGTGCTCGATGTCGATGTCGCTGTCCAGCAGCGCATCGCACAGGGTCTTGCCGGCCGGGGCGTCGATCACCGAGCCTTCGGGGCAGAGGACCGGATGGGGGAGGATAACGATCTGGGGCATGGTGGCTCTCGGGTCTTTCTACAATGTTCGGGTCAGGACATCGCTCAGGCGACTTCATCCAGCTTCTTGCCAGCCAGTGCGGCATGGACGCTGCGGTCCATGCGGCGGGCGGCGAATTCTTCGGTGCCATGGGCCAGGGCGTCAACCGCGGCCTTGATGGCGAGGTGATCATTGCCCTGGGCAGCGGCGGTGACGGCTGCCATCTGCACTTCGATGTCAGCACGCTCCTGTTCGGACAGCAAGGCAGCATCGGCCTGCAGCGCCGAGCGGGTGGCCAGGACGATGCGTTCGGCTTCGACCTGCTCTTCCCGCAAGGCACGACGTTGCATGTCCTCATCGGCAGAACTGAAGGACTCTTGCAGCATGCGGGCGATCTCGTCGTCCGCCAGGCCATAGGACGGCTTGACGGTGATGGAGGCTTCCACGCCGGAGGTCATCTCGCGGGCCGACACGGCCAGCAGACCGTCGGCGTCGACCTGGTAGGTCACGCGGATGCGCGCCGCACCGGCGGCCATGGGGGGAATGCCGCGCAGTTCGAAACGCGCCAGCGAGCGGCAGTCGGCCACCAGTTCACGCTCGCCTTGCACCACGTGGATGGCCATGGCGGTCTGGCCGTCCTTGAAGGTGGTGAACTCCTGGGCACGCGCGCAGGGAATGGTGGAGTTGCGCGGAATGACCTTCTCGGCCAGGCCGCCCATGGTTTCGATGCCCAGCGACAGCGGGATCACATCCAGCAGCAGCCAGTCGTCGCCCGGCGCACGGTTGCCGGCCAGCAGGTTGGCCTGCACGGCCGCGCCCAGCGCCACCACCTTGTCGGGGTCGATGTTGGACAACGGATTGGTCTTGAAGAACTCGCCCACGGCGCGGCGGATGTGCGGCATGCGGGTGGCACCGCCGACCAGCACCACGCCGTCCACATCTTCCACGGTCAGGCTGGCGTCGCGCAGGGCCTTGCGTACCGGCGCCATGGTCTTGGCCACCAGGTGCTGGGTGATCTCGTTGAATTGCGCGGCGGTGATGGAGAGATGCACTTCCTCGCCGGAGCGGAGCACGGCATCGATCTGCACTTCGTCCTTGGTGGACAGCAGTTCCTTGACCTCGCGTGCCTTGACCATCAGGAGACGGGTGTCTTCGTCCGACAGCGGCTGCAGCTGGGCTTCGTGACTGATCCAGCAGAACAGGCGGTGGTCGAAGTCGTCGCCACCCAGGGCCGAATCGCCACCGGTGGCCAGCACCTCGAAGACGCCACGGGTGAGCTTGAGGATGGAAATATCAAAAGTACCGCCACCCAGGTCGTAGACCGCGAAGATGCCTTCGGAGGAATTGTCCAGGCCGTAGGCGATGGCGGCCGCCGTCGGTTCGTTCAGCAGGCGCAGCACGTTGATGCCGGCCAGTTGCGCGGCATCCTTGGTGGCCTGGCGCTGGGCATCGTCGAAGTAGGCCGGCACGGTGATGACGGCACCCACCAGGTCGTCGCCCAGGGCGTCTTCGGCGGTCTGGCGCAGCGTGGCCAGGATCTGGGCCGAGATTTCTACCGGGCTCTTCACGCCGGCCACGGTCTTGATCTGCACCATGCCGGGCTGGTCCTGGAAGTCATAGGGCATGTTCTCGGCGTGGGCGATGTCCTTCAGGCCACGGCCCATGAAGCGCTTGACCGAGATGATGGTATTGCGCGGATCGGTGGTCTGCGCGGCCTGTGCCTTGTAGCCGATGTTGGCGTGGCCGTTGGGCAGGTAGCGCACCACCGAGGGCAGCAGCACGCGGCCGTCGTCGTCGGCCAACACTTCAGGGATGCTGTTGCGCACGGTGGCCACCAGCGAATTGGTGGTGCCCAGGTCGATGCCGATGGCCAGGCGACGCTGGTGCGGCGCGGTGGACATGCCCGGTTCGGAAATCTGCAGTAAAGCCATAGGTGTTGTGACTCGTCGTGATGCGTTATTCAGGTAAGGCCATCCGGATGCCGAGGCCGATGAAGGCACAACCTGCAAGGCGGTTCAGATGGACGGAGGCGTTGGCGCGGCGACGGAACCAGGCGCCGACCGTGCCGGAAAACAATGCGATGGCGCTGAAGATGAGGAAGGCCTGGGCAATGAACACCAGGGCCAGCACCAGCATCTGCAGGGCTTCGTGACCGGCTTCGCGCTGCACGAACTGCGGCAGGAAGGCGATGAAGAACAGGGTCACCTTGGGATTGAGCATGTTGGCCAGGACGCTCTGCCAGTAGATGCGACGCAACGGCACGGCGGCCGCAGCCTGCCCTTCTCCGGCCAGCGCGATACCGGCCGAGGCCGAGCGCAAGGTGCGATAGCCGAGGTAACCGAGATAGGCCGCGCCCGCGTATTGCAGGGCGTGATAGGCCGGCGGATAGGCCTTGATCACGGCAGCGAAGCCCAGCACCGCCAGCAGGGTATGGAAGATCAGTCCCGAGCTGAAGCCGGCAGCGGCCACCAGACCCGCCTTGCGGCCCTGGGCGATGCCGCGCGTGAGCACGTAGATGTTGTCCGGGCCGGGGGCCAGGGTCAGCGTCATCGCGGCCAGCAGGAAGAGGAACAAGTTGGGCATGGTGGCGGCTCCCGGATCAGCCTTCGATCAGGGCGAAGGCGTCGCCGATCTCGGCGCCGAACTTGTCCAGGAACATCAGCTGGCGCACCAGTTGGCCGGCGCCGGCGTAGTCGCCCGCGTCCAGCAGCGCTTCGATGCGGCCGATCTCGGCCTTCTTCTCGCTCAGCAGTTCGGTGTTGAGCTGTTCCAGCGCATCGAGGTCCTTGCCGGACTTGGCGTCGTCCAAGGTTTCGCGCCATTCCATCTGCTGCATCAGGAAGGCCGGTGCCATGGCGGTGTTGGATTCGGTCTGCAGGTCCACGCCGTGCAGTTCGCACAGGTAGCGCGCACGCTTCAAGGGATTCTTCAGCGTCTGGTAGGCCTCGTTGGCGCGGGTGGCCCACTGCATGGCCACGCGCTTTTCGGCATCGCTGGCGTGAGCGAACTTGTCCGGGTGGGCCTGGCTCTGTACCTGGTGGTAAGCCTGCTCCAGCGCCTTCTGGTCGATGGCGAAGCGCTGCGGCAACTGGAACAGGTCGTAGTGGTTTTGCATGGCTGAAAAATAAAAAGCCTGTCGGACTGCAACAGGCTTGGCACATCAGGGACGGCAAACGGTGACCGGGTCAGCTCCGCAGGGAGCGATCACGAGGCTGTCACGGTATCGGCTAAGCACTGGCCGCCTCGCGGCTGGGCCGGCGCGACGGCTTGGTTCAGGATCAGAAACTCAGAAGCAGAATCAGATGCAGCGATCAGATGCGGAAGCTTTCGCCACAGCCGCACTCATCCTTCACATTCGGGTTCTGGAACTTGAAACCTTCGTTCAAGCCTTCGCGCGCGAAGTCCAGTTCGGTACCGTCGATGTAGGGCAGGCTCTTGGGATCGACGAAGACACGCACGCCATGCGACTCGAAGACGGTGTCTTCGGACGATTGCTCATCCACGTACTCCAGCTTGTACGCCAGGCCGGAGCAGCCGGTGGTACGTACGCCCAGGCGCAGGCCGATGCCCTTGCCACGACGTTCCATGTACCGGCTGATGTGTTTTGCTGCCTTCTCTGTCAACGTGATTGCCATGATGCTTGCCTTACGAAATCGAAAACCGCGGAGCGGGTAGCTGCTGTCGCAAAAGGCCGATCAGGCGGCCTTCTGTTCCGCGCCGTGCTTGGCCTTGTAGTCCTGCACCGCTGCCTTGATGGCGTCCTCGGCCAGGATCGAGCAGTGGATCTTCACCGGCGGCAGTGCCAGCTCTTCGGCGATCTGGGTGTTCTTGATGGACAGCGCTTCGTCCAGGGTCTTGCCCTTGACCCACTCGGTCACCAGCGACGAGGAGGCGATGGCCGAGCCGCAGCCGTAGGTCTTGAACTTGGCGTCCTGGATCACGCCATCGGCGCCGACCTTGATCTGCAGCTTCATCACGTCGCCGCAGGCCGGAGCGCCGACCATGCCGGTGCCGACCGTGTCGTCGCCCTTTTCGAAGGCGCCGACGTTGCGGGGATTTTCATAGTGATCGAGTACTTTTTCCGAATAAGACATGTTCTTGCTCCCTAGATGATGGTATCGACCATCGCCCCTGCACTGTGCTGTGGTTGCTGGCGATGGCTGGCAGAATCCGTGTTTAGTGGGCTGCCCACTGGATGGTGGACAGGTCCACGCCGTCCTTGTACATGTCCCACAGCGGGGACAGTTCGCGCAGCTTGCCGACCTTGCTCTTGATCAGATCGATGGTGAAATCGATGTCTTCCTCGGTGGTGAAGCGACCGATGGTGAAGCGGATCGAGCTGTGTGCCAGTTCATCGCTGCGACCCAGTGCGCGCAGCACGTAGGACGGTTCCAGGCTGGCCGAGGTGCAGGCCGAACCGGAAGAGACGGCGATATCCTTGATGGCCATGATCAGCGATTCACCTTCCACGTAGTTGAAGCTCACGTTAAGGTTGTGCGGCACGCGGTGTTCCATGTCGCCGTTGATATAGGTCTCTTCGATCTCTTGCAGGCCCTTGGCCAGGCGATCGCGCATGGCGCGGATATGGGCCAGTTCGCTGTCCATCTCTTCACGGGCGATGCGGAAGGCTTCGCCCATGCCCACGATCTGGTGGGTGGCCAGGGTACCGGAGCGCAGGCCACGCTCGTGACCGCCGCCATGCATCTGCGCTTCGATGCGCACACGCGGCTTGCGGCGCACGTACAGGGCACCGATGCCCTTGGGGCCGTAGCTCTTGTGGGCGGAGAAGCTCATCAGGTCGACCTTCCAGTTTTCCAGGTCGATCTTGACCTTGCCGGTAGCCTGGGCGGCATCGCTGTGGAAGATGATGCCCTTGGAGCGGCAGAACTCGCCGATTTCCGGCACCGGCTGAATCACGCCGATTTCGTTGTTGACCAGCATGACCGAGACCAGGATGGTGTCCGGACGCACGGCCGCGGCGATCTGCTCGACGGTGACCAGACCGTTGTCCTGCGGCTGCAGATAGGTGGCTTCGAAGCCCACGCGTTCCAGTTCGCGGAAGGTGTCCAGCACCGCCTTGTGCTCGGTCTTGACGGTGATGATGTGCTTGCCCTTGGACTTGTAGAACTGCGCCGCGCCCTTGATGGCCAGGTTGTTGCTCTCGGTGGCGCCGGAGGTCCAGATGATCTCGCGGGAATCGGCATTGACCAGCTTGGCCACTTCTTCACGCGCCTCTTCCACGGCCTTTTCGGCGGTCCAGCCATACATGTGGCTGCGCGAAGCGGGATTACCGAACTGCTCGCGCAGGTAGGGAATCATCTTGTCGGCCACGCGCGGATCGACCGGGGTGGTCGCCGAGTAGTCCATGTAGATCGGGAAGTGCGGAGCCTTGATGGTCTCCAGCAGGCTTTTTTCCAGGGGTGCGTTCATAGGTCCTTGCTCCAAATCAGGCTGCGGCTTGCGGGCGGTGCATCACCACCACGCTCTGCGAGTCGGCGGCACGATGCTCCGTCGGCTTGGGTTCTTTTTGCTGGTCGACCAGGTCCTGGAGCGATACCGAATCCAGGTACTCGACCATCTTTTCGTTCAGGGTAGACCAGAGGTCATGCGTCATGCAGCGCGTGCCGCCCGGGTGCGCCGCGCTGTGGCAGTTTTCCTTGCCGCCGCACTGGGTCGCATCCAGCGGTTCGTCCACCGCGATGATGATGTCGGCCACCGAGACATCGGCGGCCTTGCGTGCCAAGTTGTAACCACCGCCGGGCCCTCTCACGGACTCGACGATCTGGTGTCGTCGCAACTTGCCGAACAACTGCTCCAGATATGATAGAGAAATTTCCTGGCGCTCGCTGATGGCCGACAACGTGACGGGGCCCTTGCCCTGGCGCAAGGCCAGATCAATCATCGCCGTCACGGCAAAACGACCTTTGGTGGTAAGACGCATGGAGTTCGCTCCAGAAACAAATGAACCGGCGGTGCCGGTTGCCCTGAATTCCCGAATATTTGAGTCAAGTATATCAAACCCGAGTAATTCTGTCAGGTACCGTGCATGCGCAATGTCGGAGCATCCAAGCGACCAGATCAAATTTCCTGCAATTGGGAAGGAAACTTGTCTGACCTCTTGTCGAAATTGGGCTACTCTCTGGGCTACGGCTGGCATCGGCGTCGACCCTCTTGATCCATCTGGTAAGATGGCGCGACAATTTTCTTCTGGCCAGATGCGGACCGCCCACTAAAACACAAGCCGGGTCCGCCAGCGCCGCCCTCCCAAGAAACAGAACGATATGGATGTGAGCGATACCCCCAATCCGCTGCTGCGCCCGCGCCGCAAGCCCCAGAGCCTGTCGCAGGAGGTCGTGGCAGCGTTGTCGGCAATGATCGACAACGGCAGCCTCAAACCCGGCGACAAGCTGCCAACGGAATCCGAAATCATGCAGACCCAGGGTGTCTCCCGCACCGTGGTGCGCGAAGCCATCTCACGCCTGCAGGCGGCCGGCCAGGTGGAGACCCGGCACGGCATCGGTACCTTCGTACTGGAAGCCCGCAAAGGCTCCAACATCAATATCGACCCGGCCACCATCACCACCATGCGCGACCTGCTGGCGCTGCTGGAGCTGCGCATCAGCCTGGAAACCGAAACCGCCGGGCTGGCAGCCGCCCGCCGCAGCGAAGAACAGTTGCAGGAAATCCGCGAGGCGCTGGACCTGTTCCGCGCCAACCAGCAAGCCGGCGGCGATACGGTGGGACCGGACTTCCGCTTCCACTTCGCCATCGCCAATGCCACCGGCAACCGCTACTTCATCGAGATCATCAGCCACCTGGGCATGGGCGTGATCCCGCGCAAGCGCATCAACACCGCCGAACTGGCGCACGACCAGCAGGCCAGCTACCTGGACCGCGTGCAGCGCGAGCATGAAGACATCTTTGAGGCCATCGCCCGTGGCGACGCCGAGGCAGCCCGCGCCGCCATGCGCAATCACCTGACCAACAGCCGCGAGCGCCTGCGCCGGGCACAGCAGGAAGCGGAATCGGGCGCAGCCGGCAACGCCAGCTGAGCCCCGTGTAGTTCATCCCACCGCACGTCCCCACCGCTGGCAAGACAAGCACTGCCAGCGGTCGGCGCCCGCCAGCCCTCCCCCGGCCGCTGCACCATCCTCCGCCCCCTTCCTCACCTCACCTGCAGCGCCTCCTCCCTGGCTCCCCTCCTTAGTCCAACACGTCACAATAAATTGCTGGATTTCTGAAATCTTATGTTGTACGATGACTGATGTCATATGCAGTTTTGATCGGAACCCGGTGTCCGTCCCGCTGACTTGCGCCCGGACCTCCGTTTCCACCCTATTTCCAACTGATTTCCAACGGCGTCGAGCGAAAACATGTCCCAGTACACACCCCAAGACCTCAAACAGATCCTCTCTTCCGGCCTGCTGTCCTTCCCGCTGACCGACTTCGACGAGCAGGGCGATTTCCGCCCCAAGACCTATATCGAGCGCCTGGAATGGCTGGCTCCGTACGGCGCCAGCGCCCTGTTCGCCGCTGGCGGCACGGGTGAATTCTTCTCTCTGGTGCCGGGCGAGTATTCGGACATCATCCGCACCGCCGTGGATACCTGCCGTGGCAAGGTGCCCATCATCGCCGGTGCCGGCGGCTCCACCCGCGCAGCCATCGCCTATGCCCAGGAAGCCGAACGCCTGGGTGCACACGGCATCCTGCTGATGCCGCACTACCTGACCGAAGCCAGCCAGGACGGTATCGCCGCCCACGTGGAAGCGGTCTGCAAATCGGTCAATTTCGGCGTGATCATCTACAACCGCGCCGTCTGCAAGCTCAACGCCGAGACCCTGCAAAAGCTGGCCGACCGCTGCCCGAACCTGATCGGTTTCAAGGACGGCATCGGCGAGATCGAGCCGATGGTGCACATCCGCCGCAAGCTGGGCGACCGCTTCACCTACCTGGGTGGCCTGCCGACGGCCGAAGTGTACGCCGCTGCCTACAAGGCACTGGGCGTGCCGGTCTACTCATCGGCAGTGTTCAACTTCATCCCCAAGACGGCCGTGCAGTTCTACGAAGCCATCGCCAAGGACGACCACGCCACCGTGGGCAAGCTGATCGACGACTTCTTCCTGCCCTACCTGGAAATCCGCAACCGCAAGGCTGGTTACGCGGTCTCCATCGTCAAGGCCGGTGCCAAGATCGTGGGTCACGATGCCGGTCCGGTGCGTACCCCGCTGACCGATTGCACCCCGCAGGAGCATGAAGAGCTGGCTGCGCTGATCAAGAAGCTGGGTCCGCAGTAACGATGTAATGAGCCCGCTTGGGCTCGCATGAGAATCAACAAGACCAAGGGCCGCAGAAATCTGCGGCCCTTTTGCTTGACCGCCCCGCTGACGGGGTGCGTGCACGAAAAAAAACCTCCGGCGCCAGTGCGACGGAGGTTTCCTTCCGCTCAGGTCCGGCCAGGCCGGCATCCTGATGATGGGTTCAGAACTCTTCCCAATCCTGGGCGTCGTCCTTGCCCCGGGCGCTGGCCGATGAGCTCGCCGATGCGCCGGCCGGCTTGGCTGGTTTGGCCGGGGGCAGCTTGGGCGCGGCAGCAGGAGCGGCCTTGGGCGCAACCGGCGCGCTGACCGACGCCATCGCAGGCGCAGCCTTGGGGGCCGGTGCTGCCTTGGGCATGGGGCGCGCCTTGACCGACGCACTGGCGACCTGGTGCGCATCGATCTTGAAGATGCTGACCGCAGCCACCAGGTTGGTGGCCTGCGCCTGCAAGGACTGGGCGGCGGCCGCAGCTTCTTCCACCAGCGCCGCGTTCTGCTGGGTCACCTCGTCCATCTGGGTGATGGCCCGGTTGACCTGCTCGATCCCGGTGCTCTGCTCGCGACTGGCTTCGGCGATCTCGCCCACGATGTCGGTGACGCGCTGCACGCTGGTGACTACCTCGCTCATGGTGGCCCCGGCCTGCTCGACCAGTTGGCTGCCGGCCTCGACCTTGTCCACCGAATCGTCGATGAGGGACTTGATTTCCTTGGCGGCAGCGGCCGAGCGCTGGGCCAGGGAACGCACTTCCGACGCCACCACGGCAAAGCCGCGGCCCTGCTCGCCGGCACGGGCCGCTTCCACCGCTGCGTTGAGCGCCAGGATGTTGGTCTGGAAGGCAATGCCGTCGATCACGCTGATGATGTCCACGATCTTGCGCGAAGATTCGTTGATGGCCTGCATCGTATCCACCACCTGCGATACCACCTCGCCCCCCTTGCTGGCGGTGGAAGAAGCCGAATGCGCCAGCTGGTTGGCCTGCAGGGCATTCTCGGCGTTCTGCTTGACGGTGCCGGTCAATTCCTCCATCGAGGCGGCGGTCTCTTCCAGGGAACTGGCCTGCTGCTCGGTGCGCGAGGACAGGTCCATGTTGCCGGCCGCGATTTCCTTGGCATTGGTGTCGATGCTGTCGGAACTGCTGCGCACGCTCGACACGGTCGTCAGCAGCGCCTGCTGCATGCTGCGGATGGCCGCGAACAGGCGACCGATCTCGTTCTTGCTCTCGACGTCGACCTTGGTGGTCAGGTCGCCATTGGCCACCAGGTCCAGCAGGTGCACGGCGCGATTGAGGGGCGTGAGCACGATGTTGCGCAGCATGAAGTGCACGCCGATGACCAGGAACATGGCACCGATGAGACCGGCCACGACCAGCCATACCACCAGGTTGTATTCACGCTGGCGTTCGGTGGTGGCCTTGTCGTTAAGCTCCATGGCACGCTTCTGGTAGACGTCCAGCGCGGTCGAGAAGCGCGCGCCACCCTTGCTGATGAAGTTGTTGTTCAACTGCGAATAGGCAGCGGCATCACCGCTCCTGAGCACCTCGGTGGCCTTCTTCAGGATCTCGTTCAAGGCCTTGGCCGATTCGATCAATTCGGTCTTGGTGGCAGGATCCTGGCCCTCCAGATCGGGGAGTTTGGCGTAGTCGTCCAGGTATTTGAGACTACGTTCGTAGGTGGTCTGGGCGCTCTTGAAGGCCGCGTCGATCACGGCCTGGTCGCCCTTTTCCATCAAGGTCGAATAGATGCGGGACTGCGCTGCGCGGGTGCGCGTGGTGTCCTTGTAGGCATCATTGATCAACAAGGCGCGCTCGGTGATCTCGTGCACATACTCGGTCGCATGATTGGCCCGGCCCAGGGCAAAGATGCCGACCGCAGCACCGACCACGATCATGCAAGAAAACAGCGCAAGCGCGCTCATCAGGCTGAAGCGAACCGTAAGATTCCGCATTCCCTCTCTCCGCTTAATTTTTGGACAACATTAGAAATGAGACTAGCACCTGACGATACAGCAGCCGCCCCCTCTGCAATCGGACGGCAACCAGACCAAAACCACCCTATTTCCCGGTTAGAGCGGTCAGCAGGCTGTCAGGCGGCATTGTGCAATGGCAACGCGAAGCGCCGCCTGTCCTGGATCAAGCTGCGTGCAAAAGAGACAGAAATTGGCCTTGTCATATGAACATCATGACAAGGCCGGTCGCCCATCAGACGCTGGGCAGAGGTGGCCCGGGGCTGTAAGGGGAAGGATCAGGGCAGGTCGATGATCTCGACCCAGTTGGGGTTGCGGCCCAGGGTATAGCGCAGGACCGGCGTGAGGGCGCCAGTATCGCGGTCGATGGCGTAGCTGGTCAGGCCGGCCTTCTGCCCGACCGCCAGCAGGTAGCGGCCACGCGGGTCGATGTTGAAGCCGCGCGGCTGGGTTTCGGTGGGGATGTTGAGGATGCGGGTGAGCTTGCCGCTGGCGGGATCGACCTTGAAGCCGGTCAGGGTATTGGAGGTGCGCTCGGAAGCATAAAGGAAACGGCCGTCCGGGGTCAGGTGCAGATCGGCCGCGGCCAGTTGCTCGCTGGTCTTGAAGCCCTCGGGCAGGAGCGAGGCGCTGCCCAGCAGGCTGAGCGTGCCGTTCTGACGGTCATAGGCATAGGTACTGACGGTGGCATCAAGCTCATTGGTCGAATAGACGAAACGCTGGTCCCGTGAAAACACGAAATGACGCGGCCCCGCCCCGGCCTGGGTACTGACTGCGGGCGGCGTATTGGCAGTGAGCTTGCCGGTGGCGGCGTCGAAGCGGTATTGGAGGATCACATCGCTGCCCAGGTTGCTGGCGAAGACGTGCGTATTGTCGGGGTCCACCTGTACCGAGTGGGCGTTCTTGCCGGTGGGGATCACGGCCAGCGGCGGGGTCTGCACCACGCCATCGGCACCGATGGCATTGACCGAGATCTTGTTGCCGGAGTACGACGCCGCCAGCAGGTAGCGCCCGGTGCGGTCGGTGGCGATGTTGGCCATGTTGTCGGCCAGCGGCGTCTTGGAGAGCGCCTTGAGCATGCCGCTGGCGGGGTCGATGGCGTAGCTGAGCACCGAGTAAGGCTGGCCGCGCAGGGCGGCATACAGGTATTTGTGATCGGGGCTGATGGCCAGCGGCATGACGGTACTGCCGGTGTCGACCCGGTCGATCAGGTTCACGCTGCCGTCGCCATTGAGGCGCAGCACATAGATGTCCTGGCTGTCGGCATTGGAAACATAGGCCACCGTGGCGGCGCCGGCCTGGGCAGCGGCCAGGCTGAGGACGGAGGTGGCAATCAAGGTGGCAAGGCGGGACGGGGTGGCGGAAGGGTTGGGGGCGCTGTCGTGGCTCATGGTGTCTCCTGTCGATTCATATTGTTGTTCGAAAAACTGAAGCAAAAAAAAGGACCCGCAAGCGGGCCCCAAGGAAGGATCAGGTCACTGGCGCCGGATTGAACAGGGTCAGCGCGTTATGCAGTTTCCACTGCTCGGCCCAGGTGCGCTTCTTGCCGCTGGCCACGTCCAGCATCAGCTGGAACAGTTCCCAGCCCACGTCCTCGATGCTGGCCTCGCCGCTGGCGATGCGGCCGGCATTGACGTCCATCAGGTCGTGCCAGCGCCGCGCCAGGTCGTTGCGGGTGGCGACCTTGATCACCGGCACCGCTGCCAGGCCATAGGGGGTGCCACGGCCGGTGGTGAAGATATGCAAGTTCATGCCGGCGGCCAGCTGCAGCGTGCCGCAGATGAAGTCGGAGGCCGGCGTGGCGGCGTAGATCAAGCCCTTCTGCTGCAGCTTGTCGCCTGGCGCAAGCACGCCCGAGATCGGGCTGGAGCCGGACTTGACGATGGAGCCCATGGCCTTCTCGACGATATTGGCCAGACCGCCCTTCTTGTTGCCGGGGGTGGTATTGGCGCTGCGGTCCACGCCGCCCTGCTTGAGGTAATTGTCGTACCAGTCCATCTCGCGGATCATGGCCTGCGCCACTTCCTCGTTGACCGCGCGCGAGGTCAGCTGGTCGATGCCATCGCGCACCTCGGTCACCTCCGAGAACATCACCGCCGCCCCGGCCCGCACCAGCAGGTCGGTGGCGAAGCCCACGGCGGGGTTGGCGGTCACGCCGGAGAAGGCATCGCTGCCACCGCACTGCACACCCACCACCAGGTCGGAGGCCGGGCAGGTCTCGCGACGACGCTTGTCGAGCTCGGTCAGGCGCGCCTCGGCCATCTTCATGATGGAGTCGATCATGGAGTTGAAGCCCACGTGCTCCGCATCCTGCAGGCAGACCACATAGGGCTCGCCGGCCTTGTGGATGGGGATCATGTTTTCAGGCAGCAGGCGATTGGGCTGAAGCTTTTCGCACCCCAGGCTGACCACCATGGCCTGGCCGCCGAAGTTGGGGTTCAGGCTGATGTTGCGCAGCGTGCGGATGGGGATGCCGGCATTGGGCGCATCGATGGCCACGCCGCAGCCATAGGTATGCTCCAGCGCCACCACATCTTCCACATTCGGATACTTGGGCAACAGTTCGGCGCGGATGCGCTTGACCGCGTGCTCCACCACGCCCGCCACGCATTGCACGGTGGTGGTGATGGCCAGCAGGTTGCGGGTACCGACCGAACCATCGGCATTGCGATAGCCCTCGAAGGTATAGCCTTCCAGCGGCGGCTGCGGCGCCGGCTTCTTGGTGGCGATGGGCAGGTTGTCCAGTTCGCGGGCCGGCGGCATCTGCACCAGCGATTCCTCGATCCAGCTGCCCTTGGGAATATCGCGCACCGCATAGCCGATGGCCACGTCATAGCGCGTGATGGCCTCGCCCTGCTTGAGGTCGCGCAAGGCGATCTTGTGGCCCTGGGGAACGCGGTCGACCAGGGTCAGGCCATCCGGGAAGACGGTGCCGGCCGGCAGGCCGCCGTCGTTGACGACGATGGCGACATTGTCGGTGTCGTTCATCATGATGTAGCGCGGGGTGGTTGCCTGGCTGGCGGCGATATCGTTGCTCATGCTAAGTCCCATACGACAGAATGCTGCGAATCAAATGAAACGGCGGCGCGTCAGGACGACGGCCGCCGGCAAGGTCCTCAGGCGTCCTTCAATTCGACGCGCTTGATTTCCTTGACGATGACAAGATAGCTGATCACGGTAATCAGTGCATTGACACCCACGAACACCAGCGCGCCCGAGAAGGAACCGGTTTCCTTGACGATGTAACCGATGACGATCGGAGTGGTAATGCCGGCCACGTTACCGAACATGTTGAACAATCCACCCGACAAGCCCACGATCTGCTTGGGTGCGGTATCGGCCACCACGGCCCAGCCCAGTGCGCCCACGCCCTTGCCGAAGAAGGCCAGCGCCATGATGCCCACCACCATCCACTGCGCCTCGACATAGTTGCACAGGATCATGGTCATGGACAGCAGCATGCCGCCCACGATGGGGATCTTGCGCGACCAGGTCACCGACATGCCGCTCTTGATCAGGCGGTCCGAGATCAGCCCGCCGACCACGCCGCCGATGAAGCCGCAGACCGCCGGGATCGAGGCCACGAAACCGGCCTTGAGGATGGACATGCCGCGCTCCTGCACCAGATACACCGGGAACCAGGTCAGGAAGAAATAGGTGATCACGTTGATGCAGTACTGACCGATATACACGCCCAGCAGCATGCGGTTGGACAGCAGCTGGCGGATGTAGCCCTTGCCCTTGGTGGAGGGTGCAGCCACCTTGCGGTTGTCCATGTCCACCAGGCCACCGCCGGATTCGATATGCTGCAGCTCGGCCTGGTTGATGCGCGGATGGTCCTTGGGGCTGTAGATGATCTTGCCCCAGATCAGGGCCAGCGCGATGCCGACCACGCCCATCACCGTGAATACGTGGTGCCAGCTATAGGTATGGACGATCCAGGCCATCAGCGGCGTGAACAGCACGGCCGCGAAATACTGCGCCGAGTTGAAGATGGCCGAGGCCGTACCACGTTCCTTGGTCGGGAACCAGGCGGCCACGATACGGCCGTTGGCCGGGAAGGACGGCGCCTCGGCCAGGCCCACCATGAAGCGCAGCAGGAACAGCGACATCACGGCCGCCCCGGTGCTCATCCAGGTCACGCCGGCCTGCAGGAAAGTGAAGACCGACCACAGGCCGATGCTCCACATGTAGATCTTCTTGGAACCGAAACGGTCCAGGAGCCAGCCGCCCGGCAATTGCGCCAGCACATAGGCCCAGCTGAAGGCCGAGAAGATGTAGCCCATCATCACCGGGTCCAGCGACAACTCGGTCTTCATCGCCGAGCCGGCGATGGACAGGTTGGCGCGGTCGGCATAATTGACCGTGGTCACCACGAACAGCAGGAACAGGATCAGGTAACGGATATGGGTGGGCTTGCCCGCCCCGCCGGCCAGGCCGGTGTCATTGCTTTGCGCCAATTGCTTTCTCCAGGTCTCGACTCGCCTTGCAGGACCGGCCCGGTGGGCTCAGACATCCTATGACGTATTGTTGTTGATGGGTATCGATTGAATTGTTATAAGACGTCATACAACAGCACGCGCAGTATAACAGGAAGAAAGCCAACCGCAAGCGATGAATGCTTTTCCGGGCCGGGCCGCCGACTGCCCCCGGGCAAAGGCCTGAATCCCACCATCGGCGCGGGCCGCGCGGCCATTTCCCGAAACATCCACACACCCCGGCAGCCGCTCGTGTGGACCATGCAAACGGGTTAGAAGCGCCTTCGCACCAGATGAAGTTGTACGACATGCTGGCCGCACCTGACGTAGCGCGCCGGCACGCGTATCATGCGCGCATTCGTCCATTCCCATGCTTCAACCATGAATACCACTCCCTCCCTGCCACCATCGCGCCCGGCAGTCCCTTGGCTCAAACCCCTGCTGTTCGTGCTGGTGGCAGCCATCGGCTTGTATTACGTCAAATGGTCCCCGTATTACCTGAAGTCTTTTGTGGCCGCCGACAAACACAGCATCGGCGCGTCCATCCTGTCCAACGCACCGACGGCGCCGTGGTCGGCGGCACTGGAATATGCCGGCGTCTACTTCGCAGCGATCTGGAAGGCCGCCGTACTGGGCGTATTGCTGGGGTCGCTGGTACAGGTCCTGGTTCCGCGCGACTGGCTGTTGCGCGTGTTCGGCCGCGCCGGTCTGGGCTCCACGCTGCGTGGCGGCCTGTTTGCACTGCCCGGCATGATGTGCAGTTGCTGCGCCGCGCCCGTGGTGGCCGGCATGCGCCGCCAGCAGGTATCGGTCGGGGCGGCGCTGGCCTTCTGGATGGCCAATCCGGTACTCAATCCGGCCACGCTGGTATTCATGGGCTTCGTGCTGGGCTGGCAGATGGCTGCGCTGCGGCTGGTGGCGGGTATCTTGCTGGTGGTGGGCGTGGCGCTGGTGGCGCAGCGCGTCTCGCAGGCCCAGGCGCAGCCAGCAGCTCTGCCGCAAGCCGCACTGGATGCCGTAGCCCAGGCAGATCAAGGCGAACAGGCAGACAGCGCCCGCCCCTTCCTGCTTCGCTGGGGTCGTCAACTCTGGCAATTGTTCTGGAGCACGATCCCGATCTACATCGTGGTGGTCCTGGCCCTGGGCGCGGCCCGTGTATGGCTGTTCCCCCAGGTGGATGCCAGCATGGGCAACAGCCTGCTGTGGATCGTGGCGCTGGCCGTGGTGGGCACGCTGTTCGTGATCCCGACGGCAGCCGAAATCCCCATCGTGCAATCCATGCTGTCCCTGGGCATGGGCGTCGGTCCGGCTGTGGCGCTGCTGATGACACTGCCCAGCATCAGCCTGCCCTCGCTGCTGATGCTGCGCAGCTCCTTCACGCCGCGCGTGCTGGTGACGGTGACCGTCATGACAATCCTGATCGGTGCGGCCAGCGGTCTGGCCGCCGTGGCCCTGTTCTAGGGCCTGCTCAGGCCTGGGCTTGCGCCATCGACCTGGGCTGCGGCCGATGCTGGCGCAGGAAGTCGACCACCTCGGCCTGGTTGCCTGCGAACAGCAGGCGCGAGAGTTTGGCTTCGCGCTGGAAGGCATAGACCGGGTCGTAGTAGTCCGTCAGCAGGGACTCGATCCAGGCCCGATGCAGGTCGACCACGCCATCTTTCTCCTGGCGCGCCAGGGCGGTTTCCATCAGCTGCAGCAACTGCCGGTAGCGCTGGTCGCCCAGGCGCTTGACCAGCTTGCCCAGCGCGGCCAGCAAATGGGCCCGATAGCGTTCGAAACCGTGGCGCGGGTCCAGCGCCAGATACTCCTCGCTCAAGCCACTGACATAGTCGCGCAGGATGCGCTCCACGCGCCCTGCCCGGCTGTCTTCCAGCCATACCATGGGCAGACTCTGCATGCGCTGGTGCAGCGCCAGTGGCAAGGCGCAGGCACCGATCAGGCGGCTCTCGTCTTCCAGCGCGAACCAGTGATGGCCCTGCGCACGCAGCTTGATCATGGCAATCGCCAGCCGGTGCTCGAAATCGATGGGTGCCGGCTGCGCCGAAGCGCGCTTGCCAAAGCTGG
Organism: Herbaspirillum sp. VT-16-41; assembly: GCF_001994935.1. Classification (NCBI taxonomy): domain Bacteria; kingdom Pseudomonadati; phylum Pseudomonadota; class Betaproteobacteria; order Burkholderiales; family Oxalobacteraceae; genus Herbaspirillum; species Herbaspirillum sp. VT-16-41. Next base: position 222,237 of record NZ_MUXB01000101.1, on the reverse strand, counting down.
AGCCACGGTGGTTGGCATAGGCTTCCAGATCCAGCGCATTGTCCAGCTGCTGCAGCACGTCGGTCTTGCCGCTGCCGGTCATGCCGCCCACCACCACAAACTGGCACTGCGCCAGCGCCTCTTCGATGGACTGCATCAGGAAATGCCGCAGCGCCTTGTAGCCGCCAGCCACGCGGGGATAGGCGATGCCGGCTTCACTTTTCAACCATTGCTGGGTGATCTGCGAGCGCAGACCACCACGAAAACAGTACAGGCAGCCGTCAGGATGCGCCTGCGCAAATCGCGCCCAGGCGGCAATGCGCGCTTCCTTGACCGGGCCGCTGACCAGTTGGTGCCCCAGTTCGATGGCCGATTGCTGCCCCTCTTCCTTGTAGCGCAGGCCGACCTGATGGCGCTCGCTATCGTTCATCAGCGGCAGGTTCACTGCCGTCGGAAACGCCCCCTTGCCGAATTCCACCGGCGCCCGCGCATCCAGCATGGGCGTATCGGCCAGAAACAGCGCCTGACTGGGCTGGATATCGGCCATCAGAGGACCTCGACGGCGTATCGCTGTCGTTCCACCAGTTCGCCGATGGGGGCCAGCTCCAGGCCCAGCGCAGCCGCCGTGGCGAGGAATTCGGGATTGGCCTCGGGGCGTACCGCCACCAGCAAGCCGCCGCTGGTTTGCGGGTCGCACAGCAGGTGCTTCTGGCTATCGCTCAGCGGGCTGATCCTGGCGCCATAGCTCTCGAAATTGCGCAAGGTACCACCCGGCACGCAGCCTTCAGCGAGGTAATATGGCACGCCCGGCAGGCTGGGTACGCGACCCGATTCGATGCGCGCCGTCAGGCCACTGCCGTCGCACATCTCGACCAGGTGACCCAGCAGGCCGAAGCCGGTCACATCGGTCATGGCGGTCACCCCGGCCAGCTTGCCGAAGCGGCTGCCGGGCTGGTTGAGCTTGCACATCCAGTCACGCGCGCTGCCCACGTCTTCGGCGCGCAGCTTGCCCTTTTTCTCGGCGGTGGTGAGGATGCCGATGCCCAGCGGCTTGGTGAGATAGAGCAGGCAACCGGCGGTGGCGGTGTCATTGCGCTTCATGTTGCGCTTGTCGACCACGCCCGTCACGGCCAGGCCGAAGATGGGCTCCGGCGCATCGATGGAATGGCCACCGGCCAGCGGGATGCCGGCCGCATCGCAGGCCGCGCGGCCGCCGCGCACCACTTCACGCGCCACCTCAGGCGGCAGCACATTGACCGGCCAGCCGAGGATGGCGATGGCCATCAGCGGGTCGCCGCCCATGGCGTAGATGTCGCTGATGGCATTGGTCGCGGCGATGCGTCCGAAGTCGAAGGGATCGTCGACGATGGGCATGAAGAAATCGGTGGTCGAGACCACGCCACGCTCTTCGTCGATGGCATAGACGGCAGCGTCATCGCGGGAGGCGTTGCCCACCCACAGCTTGGGGTCCAGATGCTGGGCGCCACTACCGGCGAGAATCACTTCCAGCACCTGCGGTGAAATCTTGCAGCCGCAACCGGCACCATGGCTGTACTGGGTCAGACGAATGGGTTCGCTCATGGGAATGTCCTGGCTGTTCGGAGGGGATGCCGATTCTAGCAGCGTTTGAGGGGCAGGATTGAAGCGCGGCAGCACCCTGCGGGTGGCCAGGGCTACAGCAATCTGTCCAACACTTCGGCGCAACGGATGACCTGGAGCCCGAGGTCCTCCGTCACCTCGTCACTGCCCTCATATTCAAAGCCGTTGCGCACGTCGTGGGCCTGGGCCAGGAGTCGCCAGATCTCCGGTCCCACGTCCAGCGTATGCGGCAGGCACTGGAATACGACGTAGCGGTTCGCCGGACGAAATCCCTGGCGTCGTAGCGCCGCCAGAGCAAAGGCGTAAGCCGCGCTGTAACCCAGCAGAAACCGGCTTGACAGCGATAAGCCGGGCACCAGGGCATCGCGCAGGCGATCACGACCGCTTTGCAGATGGATCTCGATTTCTGCGCTCGTGGGAGGCTCCGCCTTCAGTTGACCAAGCCGTAGAAGGTTTTCCAGCTCATTGATGCCCATCCTGCACTCCGATCAGGTCGATGACCGGCCCCGCCATCACCGCCATGAGAAAGTGATGCCGGGAAGCCAGCTTCTTCTGGAATTCGGCAGGACGATAGACCTTCAACGAAATCTTCCTGCCCAGGCGGGATTCCAGCGCGACCAGTTCCGGGTAGAGATCAGCACTACCCAGGTCGTCCGCCACCATCAACAGGTCGATATCGCTGGCGGCGGTGTCCTGCCCCTTGGCGACCGACCCATAGATGAAAGCCCGGTCGATGCGCGCTGCGAAAGGCAGGAGCATAGCTCTGATGGCGTCAGCCACGCCAAAGGTCTTGCGCACGATGGCGCTCAATTCCGAAAAAATCGGAGAGGCCGGATTGGGCTTGTACAACTGCACCCGGCCCATCTCTTCCTTGAGCAGCAATCCGGCGCCGGTCAGCTTGCCCAGTTCACGCTGGGCCGAGGCTGACCCCAGGCCGGTACTGCTCATCAAGGCACGCAGATGCATCCCTTCCGGATGCAGGAAAAGCTGCCCCAGAATGGCTTGCGTGGATTTGGAGAAGAGAGCATCGGCGAGCGTCGTCATGCGCCATATTCTAGCTCAATTGAGCCAAAATCTGGCGCAGCACCCAACACCGCTGCCATGACCGCAGGACAAAAACAAAAAAGCCCCGCAAGAAACTTGCGAGGCTTTCGTATTCTGGCTCCCCGACCTGGACTCGAACCAGGGACCTGCGGATTAACAGTCCGTCGCTCTACCGACTGAGCTATCAGGGATCAATTGAGGGCGCGATTATGAACGATTTTTTTCCGAATGACCAGAGAGGAAAACGAAAATTTTTTACACCGTTCTGCATCGTGGCGGCATAGCCCTGCCGCCCTTGCGCACGACCTGCATCACAGGTCACACACACATTGAAAGGCCCCGCAATTGCTTGCGAGGCCTTCGCATTCTTTGGCTCCCCGACCTGGACTCGAACCAGGGACCTGCGGATTAACAGTCCGTCGCTCTACCGACTGAGCTATCAGGGAACAGCTGAGAAAAAGATTATGACCCGATTTTTACTTCATGTCAAAACTTTTTTCAGGGAAATTGCCATTTCTTCATAGGAGAAATGCCGCTCCCGCCCCATCCGCAGACAAGGCGGGAAAACGCATTACAGCACCTTGGCGATGGCGTTGACGACGGCGTCGATGTTCTTGCTGTTCAATGCGGCCACGCAGATGCGGCCGGTGTCGACGGCGTAGATCGAGAACTCGTTGCGCAGGCGATCCACCTGGGCCTTGGTCAGGCCCGAGTAGGAGAACATGCCGCGTTGGCGGGTAACGAAATCGAAGTCATGGCTGGGCGCCTTTTCCTTCAGCTTGGCGACCAGCAGCTGACGCATTTCGCGGATGCGCACGCGCATCTCGGCCAGCTCGTCTTCCCACAGCTTGCGCAGTTCGGGCGATGCCAGGGCGGTAGCGACCACCTGGCCACCGTGGATCGGCGGGTTGGAGTAGTTGGTGCGGACCACGCGCTTCAGTTGCGACAGCACGCGGGCGGCTTCCTCGGCGCTGGCGGCGGCGATGGACAGTGCGCCCACACGTTCGCCATACAGCGAGAAGGACTTGGAGAAGGAGTTCGACACGAACAGCGGGCCGCCGGCTTCGGCGAAGCGGCGCACCACCTGACCGTCTTCGGCGATACCGTCGCCAAAGCCCTGGTAGGCCATATCCAGGAAGGGCACCAGGCCGCGCGAGGTCACCACTTCGATGACCTGGGTCCACTGGTCGTCGGTCAGATCAGCGCCGGTGGGGTTGTGGCAGCAGGCGTGCAGCAGCACGACCGAACCGGCCTTCATGGTCTTCAAGGCGTCCAGCATGCCGGCGAAGTTCACGCCGCGGGTGGACGGGTCATAGTAGGGATAGGCGTTGACCTTGAAGCCGGCCATCTCGAACAGGGCGCGGTGGTTTTCCCAGCTCGGGTCGCTGATCCAGACTTCGGTGCCGGCCGGCGAGAAGTGCTTCAGGAAGTCGGCGCCCAGCTTCAGGGCACCGGTGCCGCCCAGGGCCTGCACGGTGATCGCACGCTTTTCGGTCACCACGGCGCTGCCGGCGCCGAAGACCAGCTCCTGCACGGCGCGGTCGTAGGTGGCCAGGCCGTCGATGGGCAGGTAGGTACGCGGGGCCAGCTTGGCCGCCAGTTCCGCCTCGGCTTTCTTCACGCATTCCAGCAGGGGGACCTTGCCGTTGTCGTCGTAGTAGACACCCACGCCCAGATTGGTCTTGGCCGGGTTCTGGTCGGCGTTATAGGCTTCGGTCACGCCCAGGATAGGGTCGCGCGGCGCCATTTCGATGGCGGAAAACAGGGAGGCGGAGACAGGTGCGTTCATCGTGATAACATGAAAAGTTAGCTGCAACAAAGCGCAGCAGAAGGAAATGGATGCAGGTCCAAGCGGCCGGACATGCACCTTTTTGCAACACTGCATTCTAACAAAAGTGGATGCCCAATCACAGATACAGCCGGGGTGAATTGCCTGCCGAATCTGCATGAGCCCATGCAGAGCCGACATAACCCGCGCCGCGCAGTGTCGCGGTCTGGCACCGATGAGCTGCCGCCTGACGCCACTTTGCGTCCGGTCGCGCTGATCCCGGCATGCCGTTTGCGTCTTGAACTTCCACATCCCGGCAGCATTTGATGAATATTCACGCCACCACATTGCCTGCGCGCAATGCCCCGAATCCGGGCATTGTTGCCATCCTGCGCACTGCGGCGGCCCACCGAGCAAACGAGCGACAGAGGCGAGCGACACCATGGCAGAACTGACCCCCATTAGCACCGAGCTGGACGAGAGCAAGTTCATCACCTTCCCCGACTCGCCCTTCAAGCTCTACCAGGTCTTCCCGCCGGCCGGCGACCAGCCGGCGGCCATCGACAAGCTGGTCGAAGGCGTCCACGACGGTCTGTTCTACCAGACCCTGCTGGGGGTGACCGGCTCGGGCAAGACCTACACCATGGCCAATACCATCGCCCGCCTGGGGCGCCCGGCCATCGTGTTCGCGCCCAACAAGACGCTGGCGGCACAGCTCTACAGCGAGTTCCGCGAATTCTTTCCGCACAATGCGGTGGAATACTTCGTCAGCTACTACGACTACTACCAGCCCGAAGCCTACGTCCCCCAGCGCGACCTGTTCATCGAGAAGGATTCCTCGATCAACGAACACATCGAGCAGATGCGCCTGTCCTGCACCAAGTCGCTGATGGAGCGGCGCGACGTGGTGATCGTGGCCACCGTCTCGGCCATCTACGGTATCGGTAATCCCAATGAATATCACCAGATGATCCTGACCCTGCGCGCCAAGGACAAGGTTTCGCAGCGCGACGTCATCGCCCGCCTGATCCAGATGCAGTACACCCGCAACGAAGTGGACTTCGGCCGTGGCACCTTCCGCGTACGCGGCGACACCATCGACGTGTTCCCCGCCGAGCACGCCGAACTGGCGGTGCGCATCGAGACCTTCGACGACGAGATCGACAGCCTGCAATTGTTCGACCCGCTGACCGGCCGCGTGCGCCAGAAGATTCCACGCTTCACCATCTACCCCGGCTCGCACTACGTCACGCCGCGCTCCACGGTGCTGCGCGCCATCGAGACCATCAAGCAGGAACTGGCCGAGCGCCTGGAATTCTTCCGCAAGGAAAACAAGCTCATCGAAGAACAGCGGCTGGAACAGCGCACCCGCTTCGACATCGAGATGATGACCGAGATCGGTTTCACCAAGGGTATCGAGAACTACTCGCGCCACCTCTCCGGCGCCAAGCCGGGCGATCCGCCGCCCACCCTGGTGGACTACCTGCCGCCGGATGCGGTGATGTTCCTGGATGAATCGCACGTGCTGATCGGCCAGTTGAACGGCATGTACAACGGTGACCGTGCGCGCAAGGTGAACCTGGTGGACTACGGCTTCCGCCTGCCCTCGGCGCTGGACAACCGGCCCCTCAAGTTCGACGAGTTCGAGAAGAAGATGCGCCAGACCATCTTCGTCTCGGCCACCCCGGCGGACTACGAAAACAAGCGCGCCGACCAGGTGGTGGAACAGGTGGTGCGCCCCACGGGCCTGGTGGACCCGATCATTTCGGTGCGTCCCGCCACCACCCAGGTGGATGACCTCATGCAGGAAATCAACGACCGCGTCGCCCGCGACGAACGGGTCCTGGTGACCACACTGACCAAGCGCATGGCCGAGCAGCTGACTGAATTCCTCTCCGACAACGGTATCAAGGTGCGCTACCTGCACAGCGACATCGACACCGTGGAGCGCGTGGAGATCATCCGCGACCTGCGCCTGGGCACCTTCGATGTGGTGGTCGGCATCAACCTGCTGCGCGAAGGCCTGGACATTCCCGAAGTCTCGCTGGTGGCGATCCTGGATGCGGACAAGGAAGGCTTCCTGCGTTCCGAGCGCAGCCTGATCCAGACCATCGGACGCGCGGCGCGTAACCTCAACGGCATGGCCATCCTTTATGGCGACGTGGTGACCGACTCCATGCACAAGGCCATCGGCGAGACCGAGCGCCGCCGCGCCAAGCAGATGGCCTTCAACGAAGCCAACGGCATCGTCCCCACCGGCATCAAGAAGGAAATCCGCGAACTGATCGACGGCGTCTTCAACCCGGCCCAGGCGCGCAGCGAGCTGATGGTGGCCGAAGAGAAGAAGAACTACGAGTCCATGAGCGAGAAGCAGATCAGCAAGGAAATCAAGCGCCTGGAAAAGCAGATGCAGGAACACGCCAAGAACCTGGAGTTCGAAAAGGCGGCCGCCGCCCGCGACCAGTTGCACGTGCTGAAGCAGCAACTCTTCGGCGCGCCCGGCAGCGATACGGCCGTCGCCTGAACGCAGGCGCCAGGGTAGGCGCCATGGGAAGGCCGGCCTGGCGATCAGGCGGTATACAATGCCGCCACTTTATCGCTACGGCCGTCTGCCTTTCCCGCCCATGTCTCCCGCCACTCCCGCCGCCACGCCCTTCCCCGCCCTGCCCGCCACACTGCTGGACCTGATCCGCAGCGCCCACCCTTCCTGGCACCCGACCTTGCGCGCCGGGCTGGAAGCGATCCAGCAGGCCGATCCGGCCTACCTGGGCGTACTCGCCCAGGATGACTACCTGCCCACCGAAGGCCGGCTCTTCGCCGCCTTCCGCCAGCCTATGGACCAGGTGCGTTACGTGCTGGTGGGCGAAGGCCCCTACCCGCGCGCGGCCAGCGCCACCGGGGTGTGCTTCATGGATGGGGCGGTGGGGTCGCTGTGGTCGGACAAGGGCTTGTCCAAGCAGGTCAATCGCGCCACCTCGCTGCGCAATTTCATGAAGATGCTGCTGGTGGCCGATGGCCGCGTGCCAGCCGGCCAGACCAGTGGCGACGCCCTCGCCGGCATTGCCGCCCAGGCCCAGGCCGATACCGCCGGCACCATCCAGACCCTGGCCGACCTGCAGGACAACCTGACGGCGCACGGCTTCCTGCTGCTCAATGCCAGCCTGGTCTTCCGCGCCCACGTGGCGCCGGTCAAGGACGCCCGGGCCTGGAAGCCCTTCTTCGATACCGTGCTGCGCGCCCTGGCCGAGCACGGTGAAGAACATGCTGCGCCCCTGCCCACCCTCGTCCTGTGGGGCAAGATCGCCGAACAGCTGGACAGCCTGCCGCTGGTGCAGTCCTTCCCGCGTGCCGTGGCCGAGCATCCCTATAACCTGAGCTTCATCGAACACAGCGGCATGCAGCAGCTGTTCGGTGCCATGCGGCTGCTGGAGAAGCGCCCGTAAAAGGCAGACGTCAATCCGGGTGCCGTAAACGACAAATCCCCGCTAATGGCGGGGACAGGTTCTGCGGCGCTGGGCTGCCTGCATCGCGGCTGCGATGCTGCTGGGGGTGCGATGCTACTGGGCTGCGGCTGGTGCCGCCTTCGGTTCCGACCATACGGAACCGGTCTCTTCTTTTTTCTTCAGGCGCATCGGGCCTGGTGCTGCAGGTACTGCTGACATCTACCGGTATTTCAACTTGCGCGTCGCGCCGGAATGCGGCCGACCTACCGTCGATAGTCGAAGTCGGTTCAGATCTGCGATTGCAGCTTCCACACGGCGTGCAGGTGGCTGTGATCCAGTTGACGCAGACGGACTTCCATCTCGAAGTGATCGGTCACGCCGTCGAAATAGGCGGCATCCTGCATCTCGGCAGCATCGTTGCGCACAGGCTTGAGGGCGTGGGCGGCGATGACTTGCTGAACGGCAAACTTCACCAGCTCGACCAGCGAGCGCAAATTGTTAGAAAAACCGGCATCTTTTGCCAATATACTCACGGAGTTCATTGCAACTTCCTTCTGTTTAACGTTTGGGTGATTGAAGAATAAGGTCGCCCCTGGCGTTTGCAAAGCAACATTTTCCGACACCACTATAAGTTTTTCTTACATCATGTCGTCTTCCCTGCCCCCGTTGAAAGCCCTCAAAGTGTTCGAAGCGGCAGTCCGGACGCGGAGTCTGACGCTGGCGGCACATGAACTTTTCATCACCCATAGCGCGGTCAGCCAGCAGATCAAGTCACTGGAAGAGTATTTCGAACAACCGTTGTTTTTACGCCAGTCGCGTGGCGTGGAGCCCACAGAAGCGGCCCTGGCCTTCTATGCCGAGGTCAAGGCCAGTCTGGACCGCATCGCACTTGCGGCAGAGCAACTATCACTGGCCGGCAAGAGCCGCGTGGTGCGGCTGATCGCCGCGCCCTCGGTGGCCATGCGCTGGCTGATCCCGCGCCTGTCGCAGTTCCAGATCGACAACCCGCGCATCGAGGTAAGGGTGACCACGACCATGTCGGAGTATTTCGAGGATGTGAAGGACCCGTTCGATGTGATCCTCTGGCGCAGCCCGCTGGAACGCAGCGGCTATGAATGTGTGCGCTTCCTGGATGACGTCTCGGTGCCGCTGGCTTCACCGCACTTTCTAGAGACGCACAAGATCACGGTGCCACGGGACCTGGTGGAGGTGCCGCTGATCCACCTCTCCAGTCGCTCGGCGGCCTGGTCGCAGTGGCTGGGCAAGGCCGGAGTAGCGGTGCGGCGCAAGATGCCGGGCACCGTCTATGAACACTTCTTCCTGAGCTTGCAGGCCGCGGCCACCGACCTGGGCGTGGCCATGGGGACCTTGGCGCTGGTGGACGACGACCTCGCCCACGGCCGGCTGATCCAGCTGTTCCCGGAGGTGGTGCTGCATGGAGAGGGCTTCCACATGATGTATCGCAGCAGCGCCGAGACCAACCCGGCGCTCAAGACCTTCATCATGTGGTTGAAGCAGATGGGACAGGCGTCCGCCTTCGATGCCCAACGCACCTGGCCGGCGGACTTCCCCGGCGAGCACTGAGGCTGCACCGGAGCAGGATCGCTTCAGTCGGCCGACTTGAGCACGTGCACCTTGCGGTCGGTGATCAGGTCCTTGGACTTGTCGCGGTAATCCAGCATGTGCGGCAGGGTGAAGTGCAGGCGCAGGGCATCCTCGTCCTTCCACTTCTCGACGAAGGCGAAGGTGTCCGGCCCCATCGGCGCCTGGTTCGGGCCAAAACCATCGACATCCACCACCAGACCGTATTCGATACAGCCGGCTTCGGCGCGCACGGCGGCCAGGTTGGCGCGGGCCAGGGCCAGCAGGTCTTCACGCTTGCCGGGCTTGGCAGTGATGATGGCGACGACGGTAACGGTGCTCATGCGGGGATTCTCCTGATGTTGTTGATGGACATGCCGCCAGCCTGGCGGCGCGGGCCATCAGCATACGCGATTTGGACGCCACCTGCCCTTTCGGGAGGGAGACGGTGCCCGGCACCCGCTTCAGGCCTCAGTTCAGACGAATCTTTTCCAGCAACTGCGTGATGTTGTAGCGCATGAGCGTCAGATAATCCGGCGCCGGGCCGGCAGCCGGCGAGAGCGCATCGGCGTAGAGCTTGCCGCCCGGGGCGGTGCCGGATTCGCGGGCGATCTGCTGCAGCAGCTTGGGATTGCTCATGTTCTCGAAGAACAGGGCCTTGATCTTTTCGCTGCGGATCTGGCGGATCAGGGCGGCGACATCGCGGGCGCTGGGCTCGCTATCCGTGGAGACACCCTGGGCCGCCAGGAAGCGCACCTTGTAGCGGGCGCCGAAGTATTCGAAGGCATCGTGCGAGGTGATCACCTTGCGCTTGGCGTCGGGAATCTGGCCGAACTGGCGGGCCGCCCAGGCATCCAGGTCCTGCAGCTTGGCGACGTAGGCCTCGCCGTTCTTGCGATAGACCTCGGCGCCGGCCGGGTCCAGCTTGGCCAGCGCGGCGACGATGTTGCGTGTATAGACGATCACGTTCTGCGGGTCCTGCCAGGCGTGCGGATCGTCCTTGCCATGGTGCGCATGCGCGCCGCCGTGATCATGCTCGTCCTCGTCCTCCCCCACGCGTTCGCGGGCCTTGATCCCGGCCGAGGCCACCACGATGGGGCCGCGATAGTTGGCCGATTGCGCCAGGCGCTCCATCCAGCCTTCGAAACCCAGGCCGTTGACCACGATCAGTCGGGCACGTGCGACCGCCTTGATGTCGTCCGGCGCCGGCTGGAAGACGTGGGCGTCTTCATCCGGTCCCACCAGGGTGGAAACGCTGATGCGATCCCCGCCGACGTTGGCGACGATGTCGCCCAGGATGCTGAAGCTGGCCAGCACCGGAATGCGCTCGGCGGCAACGGCCGGCAGGGTTAGCGCCAGGGCCAGCACGGCCAGCAGCGCAGAGAGGGGGCGAAACAGTTTCATGGTAGCTCCGGGGAAGGAAAAACGAAGGTATTCAAGCCTGCAGGTGGGGCCGGCGCAGCAGGCGCGGCAGCCAGCCACGGGGCGCAAACAGCAGCGAGGCGGCGTACAGCACGCCGGCGCAGACGATGATGACCGGCCCGGACGGCACCGAGGCGTAGTAGGAAATGAGCAGCCCGGCATACCCCGCCAGCGCCGCCTGCAGCACGCTGTTGCACAGCTGTGCCGGCAGCGTGTCGTGCCACAGCCGGGCCGACACCGCCGGCAGCATCATCAGCCCCACGGCCATCAGGGTCCCCAGGGTCTGGAACGACGCCACCAGGTTCATCACCACCAGCATCAGGAACACCTGCTGGTAGATCGCCCCGCCACTGCGGCTGCCCACGGCCATGTAGGAGGGATCGAAACTCTCCAGCAACAGGCCGCGATACAGGGCGGCAATGCCCAGCACGCTGGCGCTGGCCACGCCGGCGATGAGGACCAGACCTTCACTGTCCACGCCCAGCACATTGCCGAAGAGGATATGCAGCAGATCGAGCTGGGTGCCGTGGCGCGAGATCAGGATCACGCCCAGCGCCAGTGCCACCACATAGATGGCGGCCAGGCTGGCATCTTCCTTGAGCTCGGTGTGCCGGCTGATCCAGCCGGCCACCGCCACCACCAGCACGCCGGCGGCAAACCCGCCGATCGACAGGGCCGGCAGCGACAGGCCGAAGAAGATGAAACCCACCGCCACCCCCGGCAGCACGGCATGGCTCAGGGCCTCGCCGAACAGGCTCATGCGGCGCAGGGTCAGCAGCACGCCCAGCGGGGCGCTGCCCAGGGCCAGCGCGAAAGCGGCCACCAGCGCACGGCGCATGAAGGAAAATTCCTGGAACGGCGCAATCGCCAGTTGCTGGACGGTCGTCAGCACGCTCATTGCAGGCCTCCCTTGGCGACGGCGGGACGCGGATGCTGCGCCTGCCCGTGCGGATGGGAATGGCTATGTTCATGCGCCGGCCGCAATGCGCCGGACAACGCCAGCACCTCGGCCTCGCTGACTGCACACACGCCGGCATGCTCGTCGACCGCTTCGGCCATGGCGCGGGCACGCTGCAGGTTGTCTTCGCACATCACCTCGGCCGTATCACCCCAGGCCACCACATTGCGCGCCAGCAGCAGGGTCTGCGGGAAGGCACGACGCACCTGGTCGTGGTCGTGCAGCACCGCGATCACGGTACGACGTTCCGCATGCCAGGCCGAGATGATGCGCAACAGGTCGCCGGTAGTACGGGCATCGATGGCATTGAAGGGTTCGTCCAGCAGGATCACCTCGGCATCCTGCAGCAGGATGCGGGCAAACAGCACGCGCTGGAACTGCCCCACCGACAGGCTCGACACCGCCCGCCCGGCAAAACCCTCCAGCCCGACCGCGGCCAGTGCCTGGATGGCGCGGGCGCGCATGGCGGCATCGATACCGCCCCAGTTGCCCTTGGCCTGCCAGTAACCCAGCAGCACGCAATCCAGCACATTGATGGGGAAGCTGCGGTCGATCTCGGCCTGCTGCGGCAGGTAGGCGATGCGGCGCGCATCGACATGGGTATGGACCCGGCCGTCGTTGCAGGGCACCAGGCCCAGCATGCTCTTGAGCAAGGTGCTCTTGCCGGCGCCATTGGGGCCGACGATGGCGGTCAGCGAACCGCGTGCGAAACTGCCGTTGACGTGGTGCAAGGCCGGATGGCGGCGATAGCTGACGGTCAGGTTGTCCAGCGAGATGGCGGCATCCATGTCAACCCTCCCCCAGCGCCCAGTGCACGCCCAGCCACAACAGCAGCAGCACCGGCAGGACTGCGAGCACACGCTGCCACCACGGGCTGGCGAGCACGCCTTGCTTCAAGAGAAAACGAGAGAAAACCGACACGGCAGAGACCTGAGAAGAATGAAGGGTACCCGGGCAGATCGCAGCGGCGGCCAGCGGCCGCGCCTGCGGAAGCCCCTTGCGCAACCGAGTTGCAGAAACAGGTAAAGGAAGCATTATAATGCAACCCTGTTGCAGAATGTAACAAGCCTGAATTTTCGGTCCCGGCCGGGTCACAATGCGGGCTAGCTGCGGTGCTCCAATGCTGTGCTCCGAGAGCCATAGACGGTCTACCGTCATCCCATCCACCCAAGATACGTACACGAAAGCCACCCATGTTCCGTTCCCGTCCCCTGCTGCCCTTGCTCCTCCTGTCCCTGGCCAGCCTGCCTGCGCTGGCGGCCGACGATGCGCACGACCATCATGGCAACCATCCGGCGCACGTGCATGGCGTGGGCAAGCTGGACCTGGCGCTGGAGGGCAACACCCTGACCCTGCACCTGGATACCCCGCTGATCAACGTGGTCGGCTTCGAACACGCTGCCAACAGCGCACGCGACAAGGACACCGTACGCGCCGCCGCCAAGACCCTGCGCGACGTCGGCCGCCTGTTCGTCACCGATGCCGCGGCCCAGTGCAAGCCGGCCGAAATCCAGCTGGAATCGGCCGTGCTGCCGCCAGCCCTGCTGGGAGAAAAGACCCCCGCCAGCGCGCCGACCGCCCCTGCTGACGGCCATGCCGACCTGGATGCCGATTTCACCCTGGTCTGCGCCACCCCCGGCGCGCTGACCACGGTGGACGCCAGCGGCCTGTTTGCCGCCTTCCCCGGTTTCCAGCGCATCGACGTGCAGCTGGCCACCCCCAAGAAGCAAGGGGCCGCGCAACTGGTGCCGGGCGCTGCATTGATCCCGCTGAACTGAGTCCGCTGAACTGAGTCCACTGCAGCGATCCGGGCCGCCCGCCGCCGTCAGGCCCCTGACAGCCGCAGCGGCTATCCTTGGCGATCCGTCCCGCGCGGGTCGCCTTTCCTGTCCTTCCGGTTGGTCATGAATTTTTCCGCTCCCCCTTCCCCGGCCGCCGCCATCGCCATACGGGCGCTCCGCTTCACCTGGCCCGGCCAGGATCACCCGGCCCTGGCGCTGGAATCGCTGCAGGTGGCGGCGGGCGAACATGTCTTCGTCAGCGGTCCCAGCGGCAGCGGCAAGAGCACCCTATTGGCCGCCATCGGCGGCATCATCGTGCCCCAGGCCGGGCAGATCGATGTGCTGGGACAGCCCCTGCACACACTCTCGGCGGCGCGCCGCGACCGTTTCCGGGTGGACCACATCGGTTTCATCTTCCAGCAGTTCAACCTGCTGCCATATCTCTCCATCATCGACAATGTGCTGTTGCCCTGCCAGTTCTCGGCCTACCGCAAGGAGCGTGCTCGCCAGCAGGGGGCCGACCTGGCCACGGTGGCGCAGGGGCTGCTGGCGGCCCTGGACCTGGCGCCGGCGCTCTGGAAGCGCCCGGTGACCCAACTCTCCATCGGCCAGCAGCAGCGGGTGGCGGCAGCGCGCTCGTTGATCGGACGGCCCGAGATCATCGTCGCCGATGAGCCCACCTCGGCCCTGGACAGCGATCGCCAGCAAGCCTTCCTCGACCTGCTGCAGCGCGAATGCGCGCAGAGCGGTGCGGCACTGGTGTTCGTCAGCCACGACCAGCGCCTGGCCGAGCGCTTCGACCGCCGCATCGCGCTGGAACAGATCAATCACGCCGCCCGTCCCGAGGAGGCCGCATGAAGCTGCTGCTGCGCCTGGCCGCCCACAGCGCCTGGAACCGTCGGTTCACGCTGGGCCTGATGCTCTTGGCCATCGCCCTGTCCACCACCATGCTGCTGGGCATCGAACGGGTGCGCCACGAAGTGCGGGCCGGGTTCTCGCAATCGGTATCCGGCACCGACCTAGTGGTGGGTGCCCGCACCAGCCCCATCCAGTTGATGCTGTATGCCATCTTCCGCATCGGCGGGGCCACCAACAACATGGGCTGGGACAGCGCGCTCACGCTGGCGCGCAATCCGGCCGTGGCCTGGACCATTCCGATCTCGCTGGGGGACTCGCATCGCGGCTTCCCGGTGCTGGCCACCAATGGCGACTACTTCAGGCATTTCCGCTACGGCAGCGGCTTGCCCCTGAAGCTGGCCCAGGGCCAGCCTTTCAGCGGCGTCTTCGATGCCGTACTGGGCGCAGAGGTCGCCGAGAAGCTTCACTACCAGCTGGGCGATGTGATCATCCTGTCGCATGGCATGGGCAGTGTCGGCGGCCGCAGCCTGACCCAGCATGCGGACAAGCCGTTCAAGGTGGTCGGCATCCTGGCGCGCACCGGCACGCCGGTGGACCGCACGGTGCATATCGGGCTGGACGGCATGCAGGCCATCCACCTCGACTGGGAAGGCGGCGCGCCCATGCCGGGGCTGCACATCCCGGCCGAATTCGTCAAGAAATTCGACCTCACCCCCACCAGCATCACCGCCGTGCTGGTGGGCCTGAAGAGCCGCGCCCGGGTGTTCGCCCTGCAGCGTGACATCGCCGATGGTGATGGCTTCAGGGAGCCCTTGATGGCAGTCCTCCCGGGCGTGGCACTGGACCAGTTGTGGGATGTCGTGGGCATTGGCGAAAACGCCTTGCTGGTGGTCTCCGGCATGGTGATGGTGGTGGGACTGGCCGGCCTGGTGGCGGCGATCCTGGCCAGCCTGGGCGAGCGACGGCGCGAGCTGGCGATCCTGCGCTCGGTCGGGGCGCGCCCGCTGGATGTGTTCCTGCTGCTGTGCGTGGAGGGCCTGGGCGTGATGCTGGCCGGCGTGCTGGCCGGGCTGGTGCTGCTGAGCGCCCTGGTGTGGGGATTGGGGCCGCTGCTGGCGGACCACTTCGGCATCCTGCTGCAGCCCTCATGGCCGGGGCCGGGCGAATTACAATTGCTGCTCTGGACCGTGCTGGCCGGCCTCGTGGCCAGCCTGCTGCCGGGCTTGCGGGCGTACCGCCTGAGCCTGTCCGACGGCCTGACCCCGAAAATCTGATCTGGACGCATCAAGATGAAGACTCTTTACTGGATAGGCGGCATCGTCACCGCCGGCCTCCTGGTCGGTACCGGCGTGCGCCTGCTGGGCCATGCCGACGCCCAGGCAGCCGCGCCGACAACGGCGCCTGCCGCCAACGCCAACACCAACAGCCACGGCAGCGCAGGCGGCCCGCTGGCCGGCGCAGTGCCGGCGGTCACGGCCCGTGCCGCCGCCGGCAGCACCGTCAGCGGCGTGGCGGATGCCAGCAGTGGCCAATACCAGGTCGGCGAACAGCTCAAGCAGAGCCCCGCCGTCACCGACCAGCCTTACCAGGCCTCGGGCAAGCTGGTCAACGGTTACCAGGAAATCGCCTGGGAAGCGCTGATCCCCAAGGACTGGGACCCGATGGCGCCGTTCAAGGGCCTGAAGCTGGACCAGTTGACCGATGACGATCCACGCGCCGATGCGGCCTTGTGGAAGGCCAAGAAATACTGGAAGGACGCCCCGGTGGATGCCTCCATGGAAGGCAAGCCGGTGCGGCTGCCCGGCTTCGTGGTCTCGCTGGACCGCGAAGGCGAGGCCCTCAAGGAATTCCTGCTGGTGCCCTACTTCGGCGCCTGCATCCACGTCCCGCCGCCGCCTGCCAACCAGATCATCCACGTGCGCAGCGCCAAGGCCGTCAAGAACGTGCGCACCATGGATGCCGTCTGGATCAGCGGGGTGATCAAGGTGGAGCGCTCCGACTCCTCCATGGGCGCCTCCAGCTACAGCATGAAGGCGGTCAGCGTCGAACCCTATACGGCTCCGGACAAGGGCTGATCAATTTTCTCCCCCGATGGGGTTTATCCCCAGCTTCTCCTCTTCCCGGCAGGGCCTGCGCCAGGCAGGCCCTTATCCACACTTTCCGGGGGCAAGCTTGTGGACAAGGCTTTGACAAGCCTCCCAAATCCTTGATTACAAAGCCTTTTCTTTCCACGCCTTCGCACCGCGCAAGCAATGCGCAAACACCCTGCTCGGATTTCCCAACGCACCGCTGCTGCCCCACCGTGACGGATATCCACATTTTTTGGGAGCAAGCCTGTGGAGAAACGCTGGGCAAGCCAGACAAGCCATTGATTCCAAAGCGCTTTTGTCCAGCGGCGCAAGCAGTGGCAAAAAATGAGCAGCTGCCTGCCGGCCACTTGCCTGGCGCGTGGCACGCAGCTGTCCACATTTTCTGGTGGCAAGCCTGTGGAGAAGGTCTTGACAAGCTATTCAAGCGATTGATTTCAAACAACTTTTCGTTGATGCAACAAAGCTCGGCAAAGGCCTGGAAACCGACCAGAATCCTCTTCCGGAGGCCCATTCCCGGGATCGGGAAGATGCTTTTCACCGGTCTTTGGCGGATATCCACATTTTTTGGGAGCAAGCCTGTGGACAATGCCTTGGCAACACGATCAAGTCCCTGATTTACAAGGATTTTTCATGTTCGACGCAGTCCGTGGCAGCGAACAGGCATCGAGCGCCAGGCCAGATGGGGCCTGGGTTTTGGCGAGATATCCCCGCATTTTGGTGGCAAGCCTGTGGACAAGGGCTGGACAAGCGACTCAACACATTGATTCAAAAGGATTTTCTTGTTTCGACCACAATAAAATCAGTATCGACCACCCGGCCGGCGCCGGACGGATATCCACATCTTTTGGTAGCAAGCCTGTGGACAAGCGCTTAGCAAGCGAGGCAAGTGATTGAAAGCAAAGGGAAAACAGCGGGAGTGCAAGCGGTGGGCAGCGGGAAGGATCAGGCAGGGAGGCCACGGGCCAGGGGCGCCAGCAAAACCGGCCAAAGAGGGGTCGACGCACCCCGCGCCGCGCACCGTCAGGCTAGCGCCCGGCGGGAAGGGAGGACCGCGGCTTCCAACACGTGTGCGTACTGCCGGGTTACGACGCCACTGTCCGGCATGGGCGTGAAGCTTGAAGCAAGGGAATCCGGCTACCCGGCAGAAAAAAGCCTGCGATGCGCTCGCATCGCAGGCAAAACATCTGCACAGGTACAGAGGAGACAGGCGGCAGTCTAGCCAGCCCGTATGACCGTGCAATGACAGTGGAAGAAATGTGAAGGAAAAGGCGGAACGCGCGCGGCCAGAACAAGGTGATGGGAAGGGAGCACTGTCATCAAGCCGTCACATCAGCGACCTAATATAGGAACCCTAGTGCGGTACATGCAACCGATATGCATGATCGTACGGTGTGTTGGACGCCTGTCCAGCACACCCTCCCCTCGGAGGCATTCGCCTCATCCCGTCCCTGTAAAAAACAACCCTGCGTCTTACCAGACGCCGTCGATACGCGTGGCTTGCAGCTTGATGCGCGAGACTTCGCCATCGGCACCCTGCAGGGCCAGATCGTCCGGCATCGCCTTGGGCGGCTTGCGGAACCATTCCAGACAGAGTTGCGAGAGATTGGTCAGGGCTTTCTTGGCCATGAACTGCTGCAGCAGTTCGCGCGTGAGTTCCAGATTGGGGGCCAGGTGGAAGTCACCGGCTTGCGCCAGCCCTTGCACACTCTCGCGCATGCGCCCGAGGTCCTTCTGGAACATCTGGCGCGGCACCGGCAGCGGATGGCCGGCCGACGCCAGCAGTTCCTGGAACAGCGGCGCCATGAAGTCGATGGCATAGCCGTCGCACTGCACCCAGGCGTGGAACGCATCATGGGTGCTGGCCACGCTCTGGCCGTCGTCGGCCAGCGTGCCGAAGGACAAGGCGCCGCCACCGTCCTCGCGGATCAGATAGAAGGCGGCACCGGCGACCGGAAAGGCATTGCGCTTGTAGAACTTCTTGAGGATCTGCGCGGCGGTGACGCTGAAGAAGAAACTGGCGGCCGGGATATCGGCTTCCACGCTGTGCAGCACGGAATGGATGACGCGGAAGATGCGTTGGTAATCGGCCAGGGGAATCAATGGGCGCAGGGACTGCGCGGAGGAGGATGAGCTTTGCATGGGCGCTATTTTCTCATGGAAAAGAACGGGCAAGCCGCTAGGCCGCTTCACGCAAACGCCGCACTGCACGTCTGCGTCGCGTGACGCGCGCTTTGGAACAAAAGCGGCTGCACGACTTGCCGTTCCACCCTCAAGAGATATTTGCTGCTACTGCTGTACTGCCGTACTGCTACTACTGCCACTGCTACTACTGCCACTGCTACAACAACTGCGACTGCGACGACACCGACCACTGCAACTGCTACGACAACTGCAACCGCGCTACAAGCTTGGCTCATGCTCGCTGCTGCCTGCTGCTCACTGCTACTGCGGAAACTGCCGTATTGCCGTATTACCTTGTTGCAGGCACTACCCCTAGAACCTGCAACGCGACTGCTTCACTGCTTTACTGCTCCACTACTCCCCCACCTGCAACATCCCCACCTGCTACTTCCCCTCTTTACCGCTCCCCTCCAGATTCCCCTCAGGTATTCAGTCAGGCTTCTTCTGCTCCGGCATGAAGCAGGTGCAATCCACATCGTGATACTGGGCGCAATGCAGCAACGAAGGCCGGGTCAGACCATTGTTGAACATCGAGCGTTCATCCCGTTCCACGGCCGCGTAGCGCGTGGCGTTGGCCAGCGGCAGACGGTTCTCGGCCAGTTCATCGAGCGATACTTCCAGGCTGCCCCACTCGCGGTCGGTCCTCACGAAGAGGTACATCAACACAGTGCAGAACACCAGGTAACTGATGAACATCAGGGTGATTTCACCCGGTACGGATTCGGTGATGAAGTGCATGACTGGCTCCTGGCAAGATACTTCGGCGAGGTCTTGCGTGCCAATCGCGACTCCACTGTGATGCCGGGAGTCAAAAGCACAGACCGCGTTTCATTGGTTCCCATGGTAGTCATCCGGCCGGGCGTCGAACATCGGGGAATTCCTGCCCCCGCCACACCGCCTGATCCAGCTCAACAGTAGGCGGGCGCTGGGCTGGCGGGGCGCGAGAGGGATCTCGCAGGGGCAGCGGCGATCACGTGGCAGTCACGACGGAGTTACGTTCCCGCGCGAATCCTCGTCGCGACAACGATAGGTGCACCGGGGAAACATGCAAAAAAAGAAACCCGCCAGGCTTGCGCGTGGCGGGTTCAGGCTCGAATTGTCCAAGTCCAGGACGTCTGAGGAGACGCACCCACTGTAATGGCGCGCGGTGGCGGCGACAACGAAGCATTCGTCATGCGCTTATGCATTGCCGGAATATGCGCCGCAAGGCAGCGCCCGCCATCAAGGTGCCATCAATGCGGCATCAGCCCGGCTTGACCGGCATCCAGCGCTCCACCAGCCGGGTCCAGTAGGCCGCGCCGACGGGGATGTTGTCGTCGTTGAAATCGTAGCCGGCATTGTGCAGCATGGGCTTGCCCTGGCCATTGCCCACGCGCAGGAAACAACCCGGTCGCTGCTGCAGGAAGTAGGCGAAGTCTTCGCTGCCGGCAATCGGTCCGAAGGGGGCGATCACCTTCTCCGGCCCCACCAGTTCCTCGGCCACGCTGCGGGCGAAGTCGGTCTCGGCCTCGCTGTTGACCAGCACCGGATAGCCGCGCAGATACTCGATGCTGGCCTGCGCGCCATAGCTTTCGGCGTGGGTGCTGACCAGGGCGCGGATGCGTTGCTCCAGCAGCTCGCGCACTTCCGGCTTGAAGGAGCGCACGCTCAGTTCCATGGTGGCAAATTCGGGAATCACGTTGGATGCCTTGCCCGCATGCAGGCTGCCTACCGTGACCACGGCAGTTTCCATCGGATCGACATTGCGCGAGACGACGGTCTGCAAGGCCATCACCAGGCTGGCCGCGGCCACCACCGGATCGACCGACAGATGCGGGCGGGCCGCGTGGCTGCCCCGGCCGGTGATGCGGATCTTGACCGTATCGCAGGCCGCCATGAAGGGGCCGCTGCGGAACATGAAGGTGCCAGCCTCCACACCCGGATGATTGTGGATGCCGAACACGGCATCGCAGGGGAAGCGTTCGAACAGGCCATCAGCCAGCATCTTCTGCGCGCCGCTGTCGAAGCCGGCTTCTTCCGCCGGCTGGAAGATCAGGTTCAGGGTGCCGTCGAAATGACGGGTGCGCGCCAGGTGCTTGGCCGCGCCCAGCAGCATGGCGGTATGGCCGTCATGACCGCAGGCATGCATGGCGCCGGGCTTGACGCTGGCCCAGTCCAGACCGGTCTCTTCCTGGATCGGCAGGGCATCCATGTCGGCCCGCAGGCCGATGCTGCGCGTGCTGCTGCCTGCGCGCAGGGTGGCCACCAGGCCGTTGCCACCGATATGGCGGGTCACGGCATAGCCCCATTCCTGCAGGCGCTCGGCCACCAGTGCGGCGGTATCGACTTCCTGGAAAGACAGCTCGGGATGCTGGTGGATATGGCGGCGCAGGCCGGTGATTTCGTCGTGGAGGTCGTGCAGGTCGGCGACCTCGCACAGCTTGTGCGGATGGGGGTGATTCATGTCTTCTCCGGTGATGGGGCGCGTCGCGCCAGCACTTGCCGGCCCTGCTCGGCCAGGTCCCAGAAGAGACCCGCCATCAGTTGCAGCGACTCGCGCGACACGCTGGCCAGTATATGCTCGTTGGGCGCGTGCTGTGAGCAGGCCGGATAGGAGTGCGGCACCCACAGGGTCGGCAGGCCCAGGGTTTCGGAGAACACGTCATTGGGCAGCGAGCCGCCCAGGTTGGGCAGGAGCGTGGGCTGCTTGCCGCTGGTTTCCTGCATCGAGGCCAGGCCCCAGCGCACCCATTCGTCGTCCGGATCGAGCCGGGTGGCGGCGAACTGCACGCCCGAGAGCGTGACCTCGATGTCGTCATAGCCATGTTCGTCCAGATGGGCGCGGATGTGCTCGATGAAGTGCGCATCGTCGCTGCCGACCACGAAGCGGATCTGGCAATGCGCGCTGGCCTGACCGGGAATGGCATTGACCGGCGCCTCGGGATTGCCGGTCTTGAAAGCCAGCACTTCCAGCGTATTCCAGCCGAACACGCGCTCGGCCGGGGTCAGGTCGGGCTCGCCCCAGTCTTCGTCGATCTCGGGGTCGGTCGGTCCACCACCCAGCTTCACATCAGCCAGGGCCTTGCGCACGCTGGGCGGCAGCGAATCCGGCAACAGCGCCGGCACGCGGATGCAGCCGTGCTCGTCGACCAGGCAGGCAATCGCATTGGCCAGCCGCACGCCGGGGTTGCGCAACAATCCGCCCCAGTTGCCGGAGTGGTGGCCACCATCACGCAAATGGCACTTCAGGTCGAAGTTGCAGCCGCCGCGCGAACCCAGGAACATGGTCGGCGTGGGTGCATTCACGCGCGGCCCGTCGGAGGCGATGAAGAGGTCGGCCTTCAGGCGCTCGGCATATTGCTGGCAGACCGCGTTCAGTCCGAGAGAGCCGGTTTCCTCGCCCATTTCCAGGATCAGCTTGACGTTGTAGCCCAGCTTGCCGCCACGCACCTTCATGACCTCTTCCAGCGCGGCGAAGTTGATGGTGTGCTGGGCCTTGTTGTCGGCGATGCCGCGCCCATACCAGCGCTCACCCTCGACCACGATCTCCCACGGCGACAGGCCGCTGCGCCACTGCTTGTCGTAACCGCGCACCACGTCGCCATGGCCGTAGGTCAGCAGGGTGAAGGCGGCGCCCTCCTCCGTGCGCTCGGCGATCAGGAAGGGGCTGCCGCCGGGCAGCGGGTTGTCGATGATCTCGCAGCCAAAGCCCAGCGACTGCAGATAGGGCGTGATCTCCTGCTGCAGGTAGTCGTACAGGATGGGACGGCTGGCCGGTTCCTGGCTCTCGGTGCGAATGGCCACGCGGCGCTTGAGCGTGTCCATGAAACGGCCGTCGTCGAAGTAGGCTTCCACGCCGGCGATGGCTTGTGCTCTGCTCATGCTGCTGCTCCTCTGTAGGTGTGGTTGTGATCGCTGTGATCGTTGTGATTCGGGGGATACGTCCTCACGCCGCCGCAGCCAGGGCCGGGATGCCGAGTCCCGGTTCGGGCGTAAGCGCCGAGGCCAGCAGCATGCGGGTGTAGGGATGTTGCGGATCGCTGAAGATCTGCTCGCGGCTCTGCAGTTCGACGATGCAGCCCTGGTTCATCACCGCCACCCGGTCCACCAGATGCTCCACCACGCCCAGGTCATGGCTGATGAAGAGATAGGTGAGACCGAACTCGGCCTTCAGGTCCAGCAACAGGTTCAGAATCTGCGCCTGCACCGACACATCCAGGGCCGAGGTCGGCTCGTCGCAGATGAGGATGTCCGGCCGCAGGATCAGGGCGCGGGCAATCGCCACGCGCTGGCGCTGACCACCGGAGAGCTGGTTCGGATACTGGGCATGGGTGCGCTCGGGCATGCCGACCAGGTCGAGGATGTCCTTGACCTGGCGGGCGCGGTCGGCGGCCGTGCCGATGCCGTGCAGCTTGAGCGGCAGGCCGACGATCTCGCCCACGGTCTTGCGCGGGTTGAGCGAGGAATACGGGTCCTGGAAGATCGGCTGGATATGGCGCGCATGTTCCTTGCGCTGGGTCGGATCGACTTCCTGGCCGTTGATGAGCACATTGCCCGAGGTCGGTGCCAGCAGGCCCAGCAGCATCTTGGCCAGAGTGCTCTTGCCACAGCCGGACTCACCGACCAGGCCCAGGGTCTCGCCGCGATACAGCCGCAGCGAGACATCGTTGACCGCTTTCAGTTGGCCTGGCGGCTGGAACAGACCGCGCTTCAAGGGATAGACCTTGGACAGCGCGCACAGCTCCAGAGCGATGTCGCCCAACGGGGCCGACGGCAGGGGACGATGGTCATTCATGCTGCCACCTCCATGGCGGACGCGATTGAAACGGGAACATCAAGCTTGTGACAGCGCGCCGCGTGCGGTGCGGCCGCACTGCCCTGCTGCACCATGGGCGGATCGGTCTCGCAGACGCTGTCGGCCAGCGCGCAGCGATTGCGGAAGGCGCAGCCACTGACCTGACCGACCAGGCTGGGCACCACGCCGGGAATGGCCTGCAGGCGGCTACCCGGCGGCGTCTTGCCGCGTACCGGGATGCAATTGAGCAGACCGCGCGTATAGGGATGACGCGGCTGCGCAAACAGCGAGCCGACGTCGGTGGTCTCCACCACCTGACCGGCATACATCACCGCCACCCGGTCAGCGATGCGCGAGACCACGCCCAGGTCGTGAGTGATGAAGATGACGGCCGTGCCGAACTCCTGCTGCAGCTCGCGGATCATGCGCAGGATCTGCGCCTGGATGGTCACATCCAGTGCCGTGGTCGGCTCGTCGGCGATGATCAGATCGGGATTGCACATCAGCGACATGGCGATCATCACCCGCTGCCGCAGGCCGCCGGAGAGCTGGTGCGGATACTGGCGCAGCCGATCCTCGGCATTGGTGATGCCGGTGCGATGCAACAGGTACAGGGCGCGCTCGCGGGCCTCGGCGCGGGTGACGCCGGGCTGCTGCAGCATGGCCTCGCAGAGCTGGTTGCCCAGCGTGTAGGCGGGGTTCAGCGAGGTCATCGGCTCCTGGAAGATCATGGACATGCGCTTGCCGCGCAATTGCCGCAACTGTTTCTCGCTCATGCCGTTGAGGTCCATGCCATCGAAGCGGATGTGGTCGGCGCTGCACTGCGCCTTGCGCGGCAGCAGCCCCATCAGGGCCAACGAGGTCATGGACTTGCCACAGCCCGATTCGCCGACCAGGCACAGCATCTCGCCCCGGCGCACCTGGAAATCGATGCCGCGCACGGCGTGCAGCGTACCGCGCTCGGTGGGCAAGTCCACCTTCAGATTCTTCACGTCCAGCAATACGCTCATGGTGTGCTCCCGGTGGGGTTCAGTTACGGCCGTCGGGCGCGTTGACATCGCGCATGCCATCGCCGACCAGGTTGATGGCCAGCACCAGCAGTGCCAGCGCCACGCCCGGGATGACGATCACCCACGGCTTGAAGAACATGTAGGTCTTGCCCTCGGCCACCATCAGGCCCCAGGACGGCGTCGGCGGTTGTACGCCCAGGCCGAGGAAGGACAGCGTGGCCTCCAGCAGGATGGCGTGGGCCATTTCCAGCGTGACCACCACGATCAGCGCGCCCATGATGTTGGGCAGGATTTCGCGCAGCAGGATGTAGGGCGTGGAGGCGCCGATGGCCTTGGCGGCGGCGATGAATTCGGCGTCCCGCAGTTGCTGCGTGGCCGAGCGCGTGACCACGGCGAAACGATCCCACAGCAGCAGCCCCAGCAGCAGGATCACCACCTTCAGCGAACCGCCCACCAGCGAGGCCATCGCCAGCGCCACCAACACCACCGGCATGGCCAGACGGGTAGTGATGAGGTAGCTGATGAAGGCATCGGTACGACCACCGAAGTAACCGGCCAGCACCCCCAGGGTGGTACCGATCAGGCCCGAGATGAGGGCGGCGGCGATGCCGATGGTCAGCGACACGCGGGCGCCGTAGATCAGGCGCGAGAGATAGTCGCGGCCCAGCTTGTCGGTGCCGAGGATGTGTTCCCAACTGCCCTGGGCCTGCCATACCGGCGGGATCAGGCGCGCCGTCACATCCTGGTCGAAGGGATCGTGCGGCGCCAGCAGGGGCGCGAAGATCGCCGCCAGCACGATCACGGCCAGGATGGCGGTACCCAGCATCAGGCCACGATGGCCGAGCAGGCGACGCAGCTTGCGGCGCCAGGCCGGCAGCGGCGGCAATGCCGCCTGCAGCAGGGGCGTGGACGAGGTGGATGGCGTGGATGGCGTGGAAGGCATGGTGACGGTGGTACTGGAAGTGGCGGTCATGTCGGCTCCCATGGGCTCAACGAGTACGGATGCGCGGATCGAGCAGCGCATTGATGACATCGGCCAGGAAGGTCAGGCCGATGTAGAACATGGCGATGATCAGCACCACCGCCTGCACCACTGGATAGTCATTGCGGGAGATGGCGTCCCAGGCCAGCTGACCCAGGCCCTGCATGGAATAGACCGACTCGATCACCACCGAGCCACCCAGCATGAAGCCCAGTTCCACCGCCGCCAGCGCCACCACCGGGATGACCGCATTGCGCAGCGCATGCTTGAACACCACCCGCGACTTGGACAGGCCCTTGGCGCGGGCGGTGCGGATGTAGTCCGAACCCAGCAATTCCAGCATGCCCGAGCGCGTCAGGCGCATCATCGCCGGCATGGCGTAGTAACCCAGCGCCACCGCCGGCAGGACGAAGTGCTGCCAGCTCTCGTTGCCGGCCACCGGCAGCCAGTGCAGCGTGACGGCAAAGATCAGGATCAGTGTCAGCCCGAACCAGAAGCTGGGCATGGCCTGCCCGACCACGGCAATCATCAGCGCCACGCGATCCAGCCAGGTATCGCGATAGATGGCCGCCAGCACGCCCAGCGGAATGGCGGTGAGAATGGCCAGCAGCAAGGCACTGCCACCCAGCTTGAAGGTGATCGGCAGGCGTTCGGCGATCATCTCCATGACCTGCCCCTGGAAGTAGAAGGACTTGCCGAAGTCCAGCTGCACCGCACGACCCAGCCAGTCCGCATATTGCGTGGTGAGCGGACGGTCCAGACCGAACTGGGTGCGTACCGATTCGACCTGGGCGGCCGTGGCCTCCGGCCCGGCGATGGAGACCGCCAGGTCACCCGACATGTGCAGCAGGGAAAAACTGACGACGGACACCGTCAGCGCGACGCACAGGGCGATGGCCAGGCGGCGCAGGATGTAGATCAACATGGCGACCCTTCCTTGAAGAATATTGCGTGATTCATCCAACACCCATCACCTACCGTTCGGACTGAGCAGGCCCCAGGGGCCGTAGAAGGCGCTCAGGACGAACGGTAACCCGGACTGCCAGACTTACTTCCAGGAAGCCTCGTAGAAGCGCGGCAGCTCGTCCGGGTAACCCTGGAAATTGAGCTGCGCGTCGTAGGCGTAGAAGGTCGAATAGGAGAACATCGGCGCCACGTAGGCCTGCTTGGAAATCAGTTCCTGGGCCTTGGTGTAGTTGGCCTTGCGCACTGCCGGATCGATCGAGGTATCGGCCGTCTGCAGGTACTGCTGCAGTTGCGGGTCCTTGGTGATGTCATCGGCGCCTCCCTTGAAGTAGACACCGGCGAAGGCCGAGGTATCGTTCATCGAGAACGAGCCCCAGGAGTAGAAGCTCATTGGCGTCTTGCCGCTGCGGTATTCGGTCTGCAGGGCGGCAAACTTCATGTAGTGCAGGCGGGCGCGGATGCCGACCTTGCGCAGGTCACCGATGATGGCCTCGGCCACTTCGCGTTCGCGATAGGCATAGATGTCGGTATCGAAGCCGTTCGGGTAGCCGGCCGCGGCCAGCAGTTCCTTGGCCTTGGTGGGGTTGTAGTCAAACTTGATGGCGGCATTGCTGTCGCAACCGAACTGGGTGCGGAAGCAGGCCGTATAGACCGGCTGGCTGCCGCCGCGCATCAGGTTCTCGGCATAGCCCTTGCGATTGATCGCATGGTTGACCGCCTGGCGCACGCGCACATCCTTGAACGGCGAATTGGGGGCCGAGGTACCGGTGGTGTCGAGGGTGATGAAACCGACCCGCATGGTCTCACCGCTCTGCACCGCCAGCTTGGGATTGGTCTTGAGCGAATCGGCCTGGTCCGGCGGCACGCGCCAGATCCAGTCGATGGCGCCGGTCATCAGTTGGGCGGCGCGGGTTTCCGGATCGGGGATCACCACGAACTTGATGTTGCCGATCGAAGGCTGGCCCTGCGGACTGTCCTTGAAATAATTGGTGTTCTTGACCAGGGTCACACCCTGCCCCGGGGTCACACTGGTGACCTTGTAGGGGCCGGTGCCGATGGGCGCCTTGGAAAAGCCTTCCAGGCCGACCTTCTTGAAATAGGCGCCGGGATAGATCGGCAGCGGGCCGGCCAGGTATTCCAGCGCTGCCGGGAAGGGTCCCTTCAGGTTGATGCGCACCTTGTAGTCGCCCAGCTTGTCGACGCTCTTGATCCAGTCGGTGTTCTGGCGCGTGACGGCCTTGGATTCGGGCGAGACCGCATAGTTGAAGGTGAACACCACATCATCGGCGCCGAACTTGTCACCGTTCTGGAATTGCACGCCCTGGCGCAGGTCCAGCACCAGGGCCGTGGGCGACTCCCACTTCCAGGCGGTGGCCAGTTGCGGCTTGTATTCGTTGGTCTTGGGATCGCGATAGACCAGCGTGTCCCAGATCAGGTGGGCCAGGATCACGCCTTCACGCATGTTGTTGTGATACTGGCTGATGTTTTCGACTTCGCTGTCGGAGGCATAGACCAGGGTGTCGTTGGCCTTGTTGGCATGGGCCGCAAAGGCCGTCATGGCGCCTGCCACCAACACTGCACATCGTGACCAGCCCAGCATGGATTTCTGTAGTGCGTTCATTCCGGCCCCTTCATTCGAATAAGAGAATTGTGAAAAAACAGCGACGTCGAAGGGCATACTAGGCTAGGATTTATCGATGCCACAATCATCAAATTTCTATGCCTGCGTTCGCAAACCAGCAACGCATAATTTGTGCACCACAATGTACACACCCCTGCCAAAGCCGCATCGCTACTGGGCCGGGGCCCTTGGCGCAGGTGCAGCATCGGCGTGCGGACGAAGGACGAAGGCCTTGCACCAAAGGCGTGAGGCGCGCACCAAATAAAGCAGTCTCCCTTGCTGCAAGCCGGCGCGAAAAGAAGGTCAGCATTGGTCAGGAATCGGGATTGATCCGAGCTGACCGCATCCAACGAGGTCAATGATGAAATCGCAGCATCTGCAAGACACCGCCCTGCGTTACTTCCTGGAAGTCGTTCGCTGCGGCTCCATCAGCGAGGCGTCGCAACGGCTCAACGTGGCCAGCTCGGCCATCAGCCGCCAGATCAGCAGCCTGGAGGAAATCCTGGACACGGTGCTGTTCGAACGGCGGCCACGCGGCATGGTGCTCTCGGCCGGCGGTGAGATGCTGGCCGCGCATGCGCGCAAGATGGCGCTGGAGGCCGACCGCGTGGTGGCCGACCTGCAAGCCCTGAAGGGCTTGCGCAGCGGGCGGGTCCGGTTGTCGGCCTCGGAGGGGTTCGCCATCGACTTCCTGCCGCGCGTGATCAACGCCTTCCAGAAGAAGTATCCGGGCTTCGTGTTCCAGTTGTTCGTGGGCGCGCCGGCCGTGGTCTCGCGCCAGGTGCGCGAAGGCAATGCGGACATCGGGCTGACCTTTGCGCGCCTGCCCGAACCGGAAATCAAGGTGGTGCACCGGCAGCCGGGACCGATCGGCCTGGTGATGCGCAACGACCATCCACTGGCGCGTTTCCGTCATCTCTCGCTGGGGCAGCTGAAGCCTTACCCGATGGCCCTGCCCGACCCCACCACGACGCTGCGCCAGCTCTTCGACATCGCCTGCAGCCGGCAACAGGTGGCCATCGAACCGGTGATGACCAGCAACTACATCCAGGCCCTGCACAACTACGTGCTGGACAACGATGCGCTCTCCATCACCGGCGACGTCACCGTGCGCTACCGCATCGCGCGCGGGGAACTGACCATGCGCCCCATCCGCGACTGTCCTGCCGATGGGCGCTTCGTCGAGGTGCAGACGCTCGCCGGCCGGACCCTGCCGCGCAGTGTGGAAATCTTCCTGGACTACCTGGTGGCCGAGCTGAGCAAGGATCTGTGAGCGCCTGCCCTCTGCAGCCCGGCCAACGAAGACCCGCTCCCCGGCGCCGCTCAAAGACCCGTAAACGCTATGCGGCCGCTACGAGAGCGGCCGCATAGGGACTTCAGGGTTTCAGCGTGTCAGCGCATCCACGGACGGATCAGAAGCGCCAGCGCGCCTTGACCGACGCCGACTGGTTGATAAAGCCGCTGCGGCCTTCGGCATCGTAGCGCAAAGCGATGTCCGTCATCTTCGGCAGCTTGAAGCCATAGCTCACACCCGCCTTCAACAGCCACGGCGAGTGCGACGGTCCTGGCGTGGTGAAGGCCTGGCCCGGTGCACCCGCATAGGTGGCCACCAGTTCGTCACGGCCGTTGATGACATCGTAACTGACCCCCATGTGGCCGCTGATCTGCGACGACGGCGTCAGCACGTAGTTCAGCCGCGCACCGGTGCCGAGCAACAGCGCTTCGCTGCTCTTGCCCTGTACCGACAGGTTCAGGTCCCCGGCTCCCCTCTCGGTGTAGGACGGGCTCTGCAGACGGGTGTAGTCGATCTGCAGGGAAGGCACCAGACTCATCACTTCAGTCAAGGGCAGAGTGAATGAAGCGCTGGTCCCCAGATGCGCATCCCAGCTGTGGAAGCGGCTGGTGGCGGTGCGGTGCAGGCTACCGAACCGCATCTCGCGCGACAGCCGGTTGCCGTTGCGACCCAGATCCGCCTGCCAGGTCAGCGATAGCTCGCCCAGCGGGGCAGTACCGTAGAGGGCCACCACGTTGGACTCGAGACGGCTGCGGCTGCCGGTACCGGTGAGGGCGGTATTGCCGTTGGCCTTGGTGCTGGCATAGGCGTAAGAGAGGCCGATGCGTCCGTTGCCCAGGGCCATCTCGGCGCCGGTCGCCATGCCCCAGGTACTGGCGCTGAAGCCGGATTCACCGTTGCGGTCACCCTGGTTGGTGCGCGACTCGAAGGGCATGAGCCAGACCTGGCGATCACTGCCAGTCTCACCCGACGACACCCCGCTGCCCACACCTGCGCCGCCGACGCTGCCGACCTCGGCGCGGGCTGCGATGACGCGATTCACCGACGCCATGGAGCCACGAATGGCACCGGAGCCGACATTGCTGGGCAAGGTCTGGCTGGCGGCGCGTTGCACGCTGGCAGCATCCGGCAGCCGCCTTTGCCTCCGCCGCCTTTTCTTCATCCGTCTTAGTTTCAGGCATGATAGTTTCCGGAGGGGTAGATTGTGCGTCGGCTGCCGGCGCTGGCGCCATCGCTGATGGCACCGGAGAGCGTCATGTTGTAGGCCTGGGTGTCGATATTGCCTGTGCCGCTGAGGCTGAGCGCATTGGCCAGCGCGAGCCCATCGGCAGCAGCGCGCAGCGTGGTGCCATCCGACATGGACAGCGATCCGCTGCCCAGCGCGGTGTTGGACCCCACGCCCAGCGTGCCGCCCTGCAACAGGGTGCCGCCGGAATAGCGGTTATCTCCCGTCAGCGTCAGGCTGCCTGCGCCGGTCTTGACCAGCACACCCACATAGTCGGCATCGGTCTTCTTGGCGACATGGTTGAGATAGGCGCTCTGTGCCTCGTAGGCATCCAGCGGCCCCCTGGCCAGCTTCACGGACGGCTCGGCTGCCAGCAGCGTGGCGATGACCTTGTCGGTGGTCGGGTTTTCGCCGGTCTTCATGAGGGTCATGATGGTCGAGGCGAGGGTGTCACCACTGACGGCCTCGGCGGCGGCCGTGTAGGCGTCCAGAAGCTCATCGCTCGAATCCGCCTTGACCTTGACCTCCAGCTGGCGCAAGGTCTGCACCCGCTTCAGGGAGACGTCATAGGATGACTTCACCTGTTCGCCGATACGCTTCAGGGGTTCGCGCGAGGCCTCCTGCACGGCTGCCTGCAACGTTGCCACCGGGATGGCGCGCCAGTCCGCCAGCTTCTGTCGTTCTTCGCTCTTGCGTTGCACCAGCGCCGCTTCTGAGATGTTGTTGCTCCAGGTATCTTCGGCGCCGGCAGGAAGATGCGCATTGAACCGGCCCAGCAACTGCGCCGGACCGTTCAGGGCCTTGCCCAGGTCGGGGATGCCCCAACCGAAGACCTCGTTGGGCGCATCCGCTGCTCCCTTGCCCAGGTGCTTGGCGGTAGTGAGCAGGATGGTGCGGATGGCCTGGTTGTCCAGGGTGGGATAGCGTTCCATCAGCAGGCCGAGCGCGCCGGTCACATGGGGCGCGGCCATCGAGGTGCCGTTCTCGCTGTCGTAGGCAGTGTCGGATTTCGCCCCCAGACTGTTGATTGCCGCCCCCGGGGCCGACACGCACCAGTACTTGGCCAGTCCGCAGCGATTGCTGAAGCTGGGCTGCACCAGTTCCTTGGTCAAGGCAGTGACCGTCAGCCAGTTCTGCTCCAGGTCCGGCTGGAAGTACGGCAGCGCCGAACGCACGTTGACGTTGTCGCGTCCGCTGTTACCGGCCGCCCAGACATGTAGCACGTTGGTCTCGCGCGCCACATCGGCGGCGGCTTGCAACCAGGATTTCTTGTCGCTGCCCATCACGCGCAGATGGGCGGCATAGACGCCGGCGACGGTGTTGACGTCGTCGCGTGCATCCGGGTTGCCCCAGCTACTGTTGATGACCCGCACACCGGCGTCGGCCAGGTTGCCGTAGGCCGCCCTGAAGTAGTTGTAGTCCATGTTGATGCCATACACGGAGGCATCGGTGCCGTTGCTGTTGGTGATGTGGTAGTCGCTCTCGAAGGCCACGCCCATCATGCCCACGCCGTTCCTGGCGGCGGCAATGCTGCCCGACACATGGCTGCCATGATTGTCGTTGCGCGACGACTTGGCACCGGTCGTGTTGAAGGCATCGCCGGCTCTCCAGGCTTGTCGTCCACCGGACATCTGGAAGCCATCGTTGGCGTAGATGCCGCTCACGATCAAGGCCTTGACATTGCGTTTGGCGAACTCCTGGTGGGTCAGCGAGAGGCCGGAGTCCACGGCTCCCAGCTTGATGCCACGGCCACTCAAGCCCGCTGCATAGGCCTGCTGCGCATTCATGGCGCCCAGGCCCCAGTCGCTCTTGAACTCGTCGGCGGCGGCCCAGCTGGCCGCAGCTGCGTCGCGGTCGTTGCTGCGCGTTGCGTCGTAGTGGACGAAGCTCTGTGCGCTGGCCGGCAGCACCAGTGCCGGGGCCAGCGTCATCAGCACGGCGCAGTACAGTTGATGTCTGCGGAAGATGGGCGCGGCTGCACGCGCACGGGCTCTGCCCGCGTTTTTCTTGATATTCATTCCCTGCCCTGAGGTATTTTTTTGATCGAGACTCACTCGCCGCAGAAGGCCGCGACGGCTGTCCTTGTTATGTGATGGGTCTGGTGGCCAGGTGGCCAGGTGGCTGGCGAGCAGGCGGCGGCGACCGGCAGCCGACGGCATCGGGCCTGTCGGTCCAGGCGACATGCCGCGGCGCCTTTGATAGGACGCATCCCTCTCTCATGGAGTCTCCCTGACGTCCTGATTTCTGGTTTTCCGGGAACGCGATATGCAGCGGCCCGATGGTTTTTTGGGAGGGGATTGTCCGGTTGTGATCCGATTCTTAATATTGTCCGATGGTGCAGGGCGGACGATGTGCCGGGCTTGCGCCAGCGCTGAAAAGCTGCCGAAGAGCGACACCGCGACTGTCATGCATGACGTCGCGTCTATTTCCAGGGTCGATGCTCAGAACAATAAAAAGTGAAGTGTTGTGCAGAGGAAGAACAGCGGACGCACATGCCCGCCGGCACACAAGGAAGGAAGGTGAAGAAGTGCGCAGAAGTTCTGCAGAAATGGAAAGGACGGCGGCGCGGTGAGGGAGAAATGCAGCGGAGACAGGGGCTGCGAGGGACTGCGAGGGGCTGCGAGGGGCTGCGAGGGGCTGCGAGGGACTGCGAGGGACTGCGAGGGAAAGGGGACGAGGCCACCGCGCCCCGTCCCCCTACCGCGCAGGATCAGTGCGCGGGATCAGCTTTCGGCCTCTCCCCAGCCCAGTCCCAGGGCTTTCTGGATGCCGACGAAACTGCGCGTCAGGTTGGCCTCGGCCTGCAGCAGGTTCTGCTGGGCGCTGATCTGCTGGCGCGTGGTATCGAGCACCTCGATCAAGGTGCCGGTGCCGGCCTGGTAGCGCTGCCTGGCCAACTCCAGCGCGCGGTCGGCGGAGGCCTTGCTGCGCGCCAGGGTGGCTACCGTGATGCGGCCGTAGCGGAAGCGCGAGAGCGAATCCTCGGCGTCGCGCAGGGCTTCCAGCACGGCCTGGCGATACTTCATCTCGGCTTCGTCACGCACCTGCTCGGCTTGCGTGACGCGTGCCTTGGCACGGCCGAAGTCGAGGAAATTCCAGCTCAGCATCGGCGCGCCCAGGGCCACGAAATCATCCAGCCGGGTCAGATCGGAGGGATGGGTACCGCCCAGGCCGATCACGCCGAAGAGTTTCAGGCTGGGATAGCGCGCGGCCTCGGCCTGGCCGATCTTGGCGGTGTCCGCGGCCAGGGTGCGTTCGGCGGCGCGCACGTCGGGACGCCGCCGCAGCAGCGCGACCGGATCGCCGACAGCGACCTGCTGCGGTGGCAGCGGCAAGGGTGAGGCCGCGTTCAGTTCGGCATCCAGCGTGCCGGGTTCCTGCCCCAGCAAGGTGGCCAGCTGGTTGAGGTAGGCCTCGCGTTCGGCCTGCAGCGGCAAGAGCTCGGCGCGGGTGGCGTCGAGCTGGTTCTGCACGCGGATCTGGTCCAGCGAGGACGCGGTGCCGCGCTGCACGCGCTGGCCGGTCAGGGCGAGCATGTCCTGCTGGGCCTGTACCGATTGTTCGCCCAGGGCCAAGCGCTGCTGGCGGTCGCGCAGGTTGATGTAGGCGTTGACCACTTCGGCGGTGAGGCTGACCTGGACATCGGCCAGCGAGGCTTCGGCGGCCTGCGCGCTGGCACCGGCAGCCTGGATGGCACGACGATGGGCGCCGAAGAGGTCGGCCTCCCAGCTGGCGTCCACGCCCAGGTTGTAGAGATTCACGCTGGAGGCGGACGAACCGCCGGAGCTGGAACCGCCGGTCAGCGCACCCAGGTTGGCCGGCGGCAGACGCGCGTGCGCCGCCAGTGCGGAGGCGCCGACGCTGGGGGCGGCGTTGGCCTGTTCCAGGTCGAGATTGGCACGCGATTGCTGCAGCCGGGCGCGAGCGCTACCGAGGCTGGGATTGGCTTGCAGGGCTTGCTGCACGAGCCGGTTGAGCTGGGCGTCGTTGAGCGCTTCCCACCAGCGGTTCAGCGGTACGGTGGCATTGGCGAGATCGCCGGCGCGCACGAACTGCCCGCTGCGCTGGGCCTGCGGCGCGGCCTCGGGTGGGCCGGCGTATTCCGGCCCGAGGGCGCAGCCGGCCAGGAGGGCGGCAGCGGCCAGGGTGACCAGGCGTACGGGAGTAAAGAGAGGGAGAGTCTTGTCCATGTTCATCATCAATGAGAAGCCACCGGCGCGGCATGGGTGGGCAAGGGGCGCAGGAACAGCACCAGCGGCGTGACGCAGAGGATGGCCACGCCCAGCATCCAGAACAGGTCGGCATAGGTCATGGTCAGCGCCTGGGCCTGGATGGTGGAGCCCAGCAACTGGATGGCGGCATCCTGGCCGCCCAGCAGCTGGGCCTGCGCGCCGATGCCGGACTGCACGAGATCGGAGTTGGCAGAAAGGCTTTCTTCCAGGCGGCGGCTGTGCAGCCACAGGCGCTGGTCCTGGATCACCGCGATGGCGGCCAGGGCCAGCGAGCCGCCCAGGTTGCGCGCCGCGCTGTAGAGACCGGAAGCGTCGCCGGCCTGCGAGGCCGGTACCGAGCGGATCGCCGCCTGGTTCAGGAACAGCATGGCCAGCACGGTACCGACACCGCGCATCAGTTGCGAGGCCACGAAGGAACCGCCATAGGACAGCGGGCTGAGATCGGTCTCGATGAAGGCCGACGCCGCCAGCAGCAGGAAGCCGGTACCGACGGCGATGCGGATATCGACCAGCCGCATCAGCAGCGGCGTGAAGGGCATCATCAGGATCATCGGCACGCCCGAGAGCAGCACGATCCAGCCCGACTGCAGCGAGTTGTAGCCGGCAATCCCGGAGAGGAACTGCGGGATCACATAGGCCGTGCCGTAGAGCGCCACGCCGACGATCATGGCCATCATCACCACCGAGCCGAACTGGCGGTCCCGCAGCAGACGCAACTGGATCACCGGGTGACGCGAGCGGATCTGGCCGATGGCCAGCAGGAGGAAGCCCAGTAGCGAGGTGGCCGCCAGCCAGCGGATGTCGGGCGAGGAAAACCACTGCTCGCGCTCGCCCTCTTCCAGCACCACCGTCAGGCCACCCAGGCCCAACGCCAGGCCGGCGATGCCGAACCAGTCGGCCTGAGCCAGTTGCTCGAAGCGGGGACGCTCATAGGGAATCGCCACCAGCAGCAGCGTGATCAGCGCCGCGCCCACCGGCAGGTTGATGAAGAAGGCGTAGTGCCAGCTGACGTTCTCGGTCAGCCAGCCGCCCATCACCGGCCCCAGCACCGGGCCGAGGATGGCGGTGGCGCCGAACATGGCATTGCCCACCGGCTGCTGGGAGCGTGGCAGGCGGGTGGCGATGATGGTCATGGCGGTGGGGATCAGCGCGCCGCCGGTGAAGCCCTGCCCTACCCGCCCGACGATCATCATCGGTAGCGTCGTGGACAGGCCGCACAGCACCGAGAACAGGGTGAAGAGACTGGCCGCCGTCAACAGCAGCACGCGCAGGCCAAGCAGGCGTTCCAGCCAGGCCGACATGGGGATGATGACGATCTCGGCCACCAGGTAGGCGGTGGCGATCCAGGTGCCTTCGGTCCCGGAGGCGCCGATCTCGCCCTGGATGGTGGGCAGCGAAGAGTTGACGATGGAGATGTCCAGCGTGGCCATGAGCGCGCCCAGGGTGCCGGCGGCCACGGCCAGCCAGGCGCCGGCGTCGGCCTTCTCCGGGTTGGCGCCATGGCCCGCATTGGCCTTCACCGCAGGGGTGGAGGCGGCGCTGCTCACTGCGGCTCCTTGCGGGTGGCGTTGGCTTCGCTGGTGCGCTCGCGCAGCGCGCGCAATTCATCCTTGGCGGCGATGGTGTTGACCTCCACCGTCACCGACAGGCCGGCCACGAAGGAGCGGGTTTCTTCCGGGGTGGCGTCGATGGCCACGCGCACCGGGACGCGCTGGACGATCTTGGTGAAGTTGCCGGTGGCGTTTTGCGGCGGCAGCAGCGAGAATTGCGCGCCGGTGCCGGGCGAGAGGCTTTCCACATGACCGTGGAATTCCACGCCGGGCAAGGCATCGACCTTGATGCTGGCCGGCTGGCCGATGCGCATCAGGCCGATCTGGGTTTCCTTGAAGTTGGCGGAGACGTAGAAGCGGGTCGGCACCACCGTCATCATGCGCGTGCCGGCCGAGACGAACTGGCCGACGCGCACCTGCTTGTCACCGATGCGGCCATCGACGCTGGCGCGGATTTCGGTATAGCCGAGGTTGACGCTGGCAGCGTCGTACTGGGCCTTGGCGGTTTCACCCTGGGCCTGGGCCTGGCGCACCTGGGCCTGCAGCGAACGCACCCGCAGTTGGGCTGCATCCAGGGCGGCACGACGCGCCGCCACCGTGGTGCGGGCCTGGGCCTGCTGGTTGCGCAGGGTGGTCAGGCGTTCGCGGGTTTCGGCGCCGGAGGCGGCCAGGGGGGTGTAGCGCTCCACTTCGGAGGCGGCAAAGCGCGCATCCTCTTCGGCGGCGGCCAGTTGCGCCTTGGCCTGGGCGATGGCGGCCTGCTGTTCGGCCAGTTGCGCATTGGCGGCTTCCTGGCTGGCGCTGGCGGCGTCGATCTGGGCCTTGGCTTGCGCCGCCTGGGCGGAATAGTCGCGGGCGTCGATGCGTACCAGTGGCTGGCCGGCCTTGACGATCTGGTTGTCGGCCACCAGCACCTGGTCCACGTAGCCGGTGACCTTGGAGGAGACGGTCACGCTATCGGCATGGATGAAGGCATCGTTGGTGCTTTCCAGGTACTTGCCGCGGAACTGGTAGTACAGCACCCAGGCCACGACCACGACCAGCACCACCAGCCCGAGGGCGCGCAGGATGAAGCGGGCGCGCGGGCTCATGCGCTTCTTGGGTGGGTTCTTCTTGTCGCCGTTGGTGTTCGTATTGGCATTGGCGCCGGGGGCGGAGGTGGATGG
This sequence comes from Herbaspirillum sp. VT-16-41, assembly GCF_001994935.1. Lineage (NCBI taxonomy): Bacteria > Pseudomonadati > Pseudomonadota > Betaproteobacteria > Burkholderiales > Oxalobacteraceae > Herbaspirillum > Herbaspirillum sp. VT-16-41. The sequence continues at coordinate 184,713 of NZ_MUXB01000101.1, read as the reverse complement.
CTCCGCTTGCTGCTGACTGGGCTGCTGGTTTGACTGCTGACTGCTGGATGTGGCGTCGGTCATCTTTTTTATCCTAATATCGGGGCGATGATGGCGTGGAGTGACGTTGGGGAATTGCCGGGGACTTCAATGTGGCGTCATCAAGATTTCTGATCAGCAACACTATGCTTCACTTTTTGTGAGCGGAAATATTAATGAGGTACCATATGATATGGTATCCAGGAAAATCATGTCTACAGGCTTTTCAAACGATTACAGCGGGGCCGCCGAGGCGCTGCGCGACTTCTACATCCGCTCGCACCGCACGCTGGACAAGCTCATGGCCGGCGAAGGGGCTTCGCTGGCGCGCAACAAGATGCTCGGCCACATCGAGCGCAACAGTCCGGTGCGGGCGGCCGACCTGGCCACGGCCTTCGGCTTCGCGCCGCGCACCATCACCGAGGCCATCGATGCGCTGGAGCGCGACGGGCTGGTGCAACGAACCGGCGACATCAGTGACCGGCGGGTCAAGCACATCGCTTTGACAGCCGCCGGCAAAGAAGTGCTGCGCGCCTCGGAGCCGGTCAAGAAAACCTTTATCGATGGCTTGTTCGCGGCGCTGGAGGAAGAGGAAATCGCCACGCTGACGCGGGTGCTGGGCAAGCTCAACGGGCGGCTGGCGGAACTGGAGGAAAGTTATTCGGCACAGGCCGCCACCGCGGCCGGCGCCACGGATGAGCCAGCCGGCAAGCGCGGCCGCAGGAAAGACTGAGGCGTAAAAAAAGCGCTCCCCGTGAAAGGGAGCGCTTGGCGCCGGGCAGGTTGGAGGGCCTGCCGGTCCGCCGATCAGCCGCCGGCGAAGCGATCGGTGGCGGCAACCAACTGGTCCAGGATGCCGGGTTCGTTGTAGGCGTGGCCGGCGCTGTCGATCAGGTGCAGCTGCGAGCCGGGCCAGGCCTGGTGCAGATCCCAGGCCGACTTGGCCGGCGTGGCGAGGTCGTAGCGCCCTTGCACGATCACGGCGGGGATACCTTCCAGACGCGACACATTGGCCAGCAACTGGCCCTCTTCCATGAAGCCCTTGTGGAAGAAGTAGTGGTTCTCGATGCGGGCAAAGGCCAGTGCGAACTGGGCATCGTTGAAGGAATCGATCAGGCGTTCATCGGCCACCAGCGTGATGGTGCTGGCTTCCCAGCGGCTCCAGGCACGTGCGGCCTGCAGCTTGGCGGCTTCATCGTCGCCGGTCAGGCGCTTGCGGTAGGCATGCACCAGATTGCCGCGCTCGGCGGCGGGGATCGGCGCGAGGAACTCGTCCCAGCGGTCCGGCACCATCCACGATGCGCCCTCCTGGTAGTACCAGTCCAGCTCGGCCTGGCGCAGCAGGAAGATACCGCGCAAGACCATTTCGGTCACGCGCTGCGGATGGGTCTGGGCATAGGCCAGTGCCAGGGTGCTGCCCCAGGAACCGCCGAAGACCTGCCAGCGCTCGATGCCCAGCATCTCGCGCAGGCGTTCGATATCGGCCACCAGGTCCCAGGTGGTGTTGGCCTCCAGGTTGGCGTGCGGCTGCGAGCGGCCGCAACCGCGCTGGTCGAACAGGACGATGCGGTATTTCTCCGGATTGAACAGACGCCGGTGCGACGGGCCGCAACCGCCGCCGGGGCCGCCATGCAGGAACACCACCGGCTTGCCCGCCGGGTTGCCGCACACTTCCCAATAGATCTGGTGACCGTCGCCGACATCCAGCAGGCCGTGATCATGGGGCTCTATCGGGGGATAGAGGCCGCGCAAGGAGGTGCTGGAGGTGGAAGTGGTCGAGGTCATCGGGAATCCTTGAAGGTGAATGCAAGACGGGAACAACGTTCAGACGTGAAACGCAAAGGTGAAGAAAGGTGAAGTATAGGACTGGAATCGAGATCCTTCACTCGACCACGAGTTCCGGATTGTTCTTCACCTCGTTGAGGACGAAGAAGGAACGCAATTGCCGCACACCCGGCAGGCGCAGCAGCGTATTGGCGTGCAGCCGGTTGAAGGCCTGCAGGTCCTTGACCCGCAATTTGATCCAGTAATCGAATTCACCGGCCAGCAGCAGGCACTCCTGCACGGCGGCGATGTCGCGCACGGCCTTTTCGAATTCGGCAAAACTCTCCGGCGTGGAGCGGTCCAGCACCACGCCCACCGTCACCAGCACCGGCAGGCCCAGTTTTTCGGGGTCCAGGATGGCGCGCACTTCCTTCACATAACCCTCGTCCATCAGGCGTTTGGTGTGGTTCCAGCAGGCCGTGGCACTCATGCCCAGCTTCTTGGCCAGCTCGGCATTGCCGATGCGGCCATCCTTCTGCAGCGCCTTGAGGATGCGCTTGTCCATGCGATCTAGCGTCATGATGATTATTCCGATTATTCTTGCAAAGTCGAATGGATATTTTCACGAAATAATTTACGTCACTTCTTTCAACCGAATCATGCCATAAATTCGGAAACACCATTTAAATGAGGCGGCGTAAAGTTGATCCCGGCGATTCGATGTGAATCGGACCACTTTTCCTGAATCCACCTGAACCGGAGCAACCCCATGCTGGCACTCGACAAACTCTTCCCGCGCAAGACGCTGGGCTTCTTCCCCTCCCCCATTCACAAGCTGGAACGACTCTCCGCCATGCTGGGCGTGGAAGTCTGGGCCAAGCGCGATGACGTGTCCTCGGGCCTGGCCTTCGGCGGCAACAAGATCCGCAAGCTGGAATGGCTGGTGGCCGATGCCCTGGCCAAGGGTTGCGACACCCTGGTCTCGATCGGCAACATCCAGTCCAACCACACGCGCCAGGTCTGTGCGGCAGCGGCCGCAGTCGGCATGAAGTCCTATACGGTGCAGGAAACCTGGCTGGAATGGGATGACCCGGTCTACGACAAGGTCGGCAACATCCTGCTGACCCGCATCATGGGCGGCAACCCCATCATGGGCGGTTACGGCTATTCGACCACCGAGAAGGACACCTGGGCCCGCGCCCTGGAAGAAGTGCGCGCCAAGGGTGGCAAGCCCTACGCAATTCCGGCCGGGGCCTCGGACCACCCGCTGGGTGGCCTGGGCTATGCCAACTTCGCCGACGAAGTGGCGATGCAGGAGCAGCAGCTGGGCATCTTCTTCGACAACATCGTGGTGGCCACCTGCACCGGTTCCACCCAGGCCGGCATGGTGGTGGGCTTCGCCGCACAGGAAAAGCGTCGCCGCGTGATCGGTATCGATACCGCCGACGATGAAGCCATGACCCGCCGCGCCGTCACCAAGATCGCCAACGACACCAGCGAGCTGATCGCCTCCAAGGGTGGCCAGCGCGTGGTGGTGCGCGATACCGACATCGAGATCATCCCCGACTACAGCGGCCCGGCCTATGGCCTGCCGAGCGAGCAGACCATCGCCGCCATCCGCACCGCTGCCGAGATGGAAGCAATGCTGACCGATCCTGTCTATGAAGGTAAATCCATCGACGGCCTGATCGACATGGCCAAGAAGGGTCATTTCAAGGGCCAGCGCGTGCTGTATGCCCACCTGGGTGGCGCACCGGCACTGAATGCCTATTACAAGGCCTTCGAAGATCCGGAAAACCTGACCAAGCTGGCCCGCGAAGCCCGCTTCAAGGAGTAAGCCCGGGCGCGGCCTGCGGGCCGTACGCTATGCCTATGGCCATCAACAGCCCGACCTGTGTATGCAGGCCGGGCTGTTGCGCTTTCTGTGATGCTTGCTGTCATGCTTTCTGTCTCTCTTTCGTGACTCTTTCGTCACTCTTGCGCCCGCAGATCTGCTGTTTCCACACCTTGTGCCGACCCGCTTGATCGGCATCAAAGCCCGCCAGCCGCTTCACGCGTACCTTTCGCACATCCTCACTCGACAGGTAAAAACCGTGAAAAAAATCGTCACAATCACTGCCGCCGTGGCAGCCCTGGCATCCTCGTTTGCCGCCCCCGTCTTCGCACAGGAAGCCCAAAGCCCGTGGCTGGTGCGCGTACGCGCCGTCAACCTGAGTCCGGAAAACAAGTCCGACCCCGTGCTTGGACAAGGCGCCTCGGACCTGATCACCATCAACAACAAGGTGATCCCCGAATTCGACATCAGCTACTTCTTCACCCCGAACATCGCCGCCGAGCTGGTGCTGACCTATCCGCAAAAGCAGGACGTGCGCCTGTCCGGCACCAAGATCGGTACCTTCAAGCATCTGCCGCCGACCCTGACCCTGCAATACCACTTCATGCCTGAAGCAGCCTTCAGCCCCTACGTCGGCGCCGGTATCAACTACACCCGCATCTCCAGCGTCAATATCGACGGTGGCCTGCGTCTGGACAGCAGCAGCGTGGGCGGTGCCCTGCAGGTGGGCGCGGACTACAAGATCGACAAGAACTGGGTGCTCAACTTCGACGTCAAGAAGGTGCAGATCTCCAGCGACGTGAAGACCGCCTCCGGCACCAAGATCAGCAACGTCAAGATCGACCCGTGGCTGATCGGCGTTGGCGTGGGTTACCGTTTCTAAGGTATTCTTGCCGCACCCAAACGGCGCGATCCGTCATCCCTGATGACCGGTCGCGTTGTTTTTTGGGATCAGCGCTAACGTCCCCGCCATCGGTCCCGAGCCGAACGCCCACACCTTTGCAAGCGCCATCCGCCATTTGCAGCGTTAGCAGGAGCAGTCTCATGCGGCATGCTCCCCCGTCCACCGTTTGAAAGTAGGAAGAGGTAAATTCGATGTCGACGACTTCGCACCCCAACACACCGGTCGCGCCAGGCGCACCGATGCCCCATCGCAAGATCATCCGATCGTGGGTGATCCCGATCAGCCAGCGCAGCACCGCCATTGCGCTGGCGCTGTCGGTACTGGATTTCGGCCTGTTCGGCGCCAGCCTGGCGGCCGTGATCTGGGTCCCCTGGCTGCTGGCCAAGATCGTGCTGGGCGTGGTCAATGGCTTCATCATCGGGCGCCTGTTCATCCTCGGCCACGATGCCTGCCACCAGGCCTTCACGCCCAACCGCAAGCTCAATACCTGGCTGGGCCGACTGCTGTTCATGCCCTCCCTGACCCCCTACAGCCTGTGGGCCGTCGGTCACAACGTGGTGCACCACGGCTATACCAACCTGAAGGGTTTCGATTTCGTCTGGCAACCGCGTTCGCTGGAAGAGTTCCGCGCCCTGCCGCGCTGGCGCCAGCGCCTGGAGCGCATCTACCGCAGCGGCTTCGGTCCCGGCCTGTACTACATGATCGACATGTGGTGGAAGCGCATGTACTTCCCCTCGAAGAAGCAGATGCCCACCCGTCGCGCCGAATTCATGTGGGATGGCGTGCTGGTGACCATCGTGGCGGCCGTCTGGGTCGGTGGCCTGGCCTGGGCCGCGCAAGCCACCGAGCAATCCTTCTGGACGCTGCTGGTGACCGGCTTTGCGATTCCCCTGCTGTTCTGGAAGGCCATGATCGGCTTCGTGGTGTATGTCCACCATACGCATACCTCGGTGGCCTGGTATGAAGACAAGGTCACCTGGGCCGCTGCCCAGCCCTTCGTCTCCACCACCGTGCACCTGACCTTCGGTCGCTACTGGGGCGCGCTGCTGCATCACATCATGGAACACACCGCGCACCACGTGGACATGAGCGTGCCGCTGTACCGCCTGAAGCAAGCCCAGAAGAAGCTGGAAACCATGCTGCCGGGCCGGATCGTGATCCAGCGCTTCTCGTGGCGTTGGTACTTCGATACTGCTCGCCGCTGCAAGCTGTACGACTTCAAGCGCCTGTGCTGGACCGACTATCGCGGTCGCCCCACCAGCACCCCGCTGCCGCTGCCGGACATGAGCAAGAGCACGGCAGAGGCGTGATCGGCAATCAATGGCACTGCCTGTGCCATCCGTTCAGGTAGCCACGATGTAGCTGAAGCTTCAATAACAAGACGGTCGCATGGAAGGGCATTCGCGGGTCCCCGGTAACCCCGCGATACCGCCCACTTTCCCCCATCAAGGCCGCTCCTCCCTTCTTGCACTTCTCACGCCAAAAGCAGACAACTGTCGCTTTTCAGCGGAGTTCCAGCCCGGAATGCCCGCCTTGCAGCCCGATGCGGCGATTAGAACTCATTTCATAAATAGTCGCGAGATGCGTTCTGCCCAGAAAGGGCGCTGGGCGCGTTGCGCTCCTTGCGTGTGGCACCACCACACGACGCGTCGCGCGCCTTGCCAGCGCCCTTTCTGGGCAGAACCCGGAGGGAGCGGCCCGTTTGGGCGAATTGCTGCGTTACGAATCTGGGTCAAGACGCCCAGTCTTGACCCAAATTCGCGCCTTGCACTTCATCCCAAACGGGACTCGCTCGCACTCGCGCCTATTTATGAAATGAGTTCTACTTTGTTCATGTTTGATCTGGGACAAGAAATGCCGTCTGATTCGGGAATACTGTGCTGCTTATCTTGTTCCGCGCACTTAAAATCGAGTCATTCGATTGCCACATGTCCGCCGGGAACATCGTATGAACCAGTCTTGTCACTCCGCTCCACTTTCCGCATCGGCCAATGCCGCTGCTCCCCTGTCCCAGTGTTCGTCGTTGACGGCTGCACGTGAAGCGGCCGCCAGCTCCGCACTGCGTAGCTGCACCGCATGCGGCATGCACCAGCTGTGCCTGCCCATGGGCCTGGACGAATCCGACATGAAACGCCTGGACAAGATCATCGGTCGCCGCAAGGTGGCCCGCGATGATTTCCTCTACCGCATCGGCGACCAGTTCACGGCCTTGTACGCAGTACGCGTGGGCCACTTCAAGACCTATCAGGAAAACCTCGACGGCGATCGCCAGATCACCGGCTTCCAGATGCCTGGCGAACTGCTGGGCATGGATGCGATCAGCACCGAGACGCATCAATGCGATGCGGTGGCGCTGCAGGACAGTGAAGTCTGCGAGATCCCGTTTGCCCGCCTGGAACAGCTGTTCGGCCAGATCCCGCACCTGCTGCGTCACTTCCACCGGATGATGAGCCACGAGATCACCAGTGAACAGAACGTCATCATGCTGCTCGGTAATATGCGTGCCGAACAACGCTTTGCCGCCTTCCTGGTCAACCTGTCTTCGCGCTATGCAGCCCGTGGATATTCATCCACCCGTTTCCAGCTGCGCATGACACGCCAGGACGTGGGCAACTATCTCGGCCTGACCATCGAAAGCATCAGCCGACTGATCTCCAAGTTCCGCAAGCTGGGCTTGCTGGCCGTGGAGCAACGTGACGTGGAAGTGATCGATCTGCCGGCCCTGAAGCGCCTGGCGGCCGGAGTGGAGTCTTCCACCCCCGCACCTGCCGCGACCGCACGCGTAGCGGTCTAGGGGTCTAGGCCCGACCTCGTCCGGGGCGTTCAGCCCTGGACGAATTGACGCAGGCGCTCGCGAGGCAGCGCCCGGGTCAGCCGTACGGCCAGCAGGCCGCACACGGCAAAACTCCCCCAGAAGCAGAAGAAACCGACGGTGTAGGCGCCCATCGCTTCCCATTCATGGCCTGAGACCATGGCCAGCTCGTCCGGGTTGAACAGGGAAAAGAACACGCCTTCGGCCGCGATGGCCATCAGAAAAGCCACCCAGAGGACGATGGCGATATTGCGTTGCTGTTTGCGCATGGCTGTCTCCTTCAGTTATTTCATCCGTAGACTGACCGGTCTTGCAGCCGGTTTGATTGCAGCTTAGCGCATTATTCGGCCGGTGCGTAGGCCTCTGCATTCATTTCGATGCTGCGCTGTTGCGGCCACACCCAGTTGCCGTGCAACCGCCAGGCATGGCTGCCGTCTTCGGCCACCAGGCGCCAGCGCGCCTGCTCCAGCTCCGCCAGGGGAACCGAGAACGTTCCGTCGGCGGCAGGACGGACCATCAGGGTCCGGTCCTTGGAAGGCTGGGTCGGATGCACCAGGCTGATGATCAGGGTCTGCCCTTCCTGGCCGACCGCCGGTACTTCGCGCATCTGCAGCCGGCCCCGCAGCACGGCAGCCGCCGGGTCGTAGCCGATGCCGATGGCCGCACCCAGGCGCTGCGCCTCATGGTCACGACGCAGGTCCTTGTTGATGGCCTTGCCCTGCTTGTAATAGTCGTCGGCCACCAGCGCATCGGCGCGCGAGATGGCCAGCCAGGCGGTGAAGATGCCGGCGACCACGACCACGGCCGGGCCGGACATCAACAGCCACGGCCAGCGATGACGATACCAGGGTGTGGCGGGGGCCAGCTTGGGGGATAAGGTTTGCATGATTTCCTCTCTATCTCTGAACGGATGGGGACAGGTCTTGGCTCAACGTCGTGGCACCAGGAACACGGCCTTCTCGCTGACCTGCACTGACGGCTGGTCTTCCGCCTGCAGGGCGATGCGAATCTTGTTGGAGCCGACTTCACCCGCGCCATGCGGCGCGCGCACACGGATCGGTACCATCAAGGTCTGGGTGGCGGCCATCTCGATGGGTTCGGCCGGATCGACCGTCAATCCATCGATGCCGCTGGCGCTGATGCGGTAGCGATGGCCGCGCTCATCGGTGTTGATGACCTGCAGGCGGTAGACGTTCTCGATGATGCCGTCTTCCACCTCACGCCCCATGGAGCCACGATCACGGATCACATCCAGCTTCAGCGGCGTGCGTATCCACAGCGAGCTGGCAAACAAGGCAATCACCACGCCCAGGATGGCGGTGTAGATCAGGATGCGCGGACGCAACAGGCGACGGCGGATTTCCGAGGTCGAGAAGCCCTGCTCGACGGCGTTTTCGGTGGAATAGCGGATCAGGCCACGCGGGCGCTTGATCTTGTCCATCACGCTGTCGCAGGCGTCGACGCAGGCGGCGCAACCGATGCACATGTACTGCAGGCCCTGCCGGATATCGATGCCGGTGGGGCAGACCTGCACGCACATCGTGCAATCGATGCAGTCGCCCGCCTTGCCGCCAGTCTCCAGCTTGGCGGCCCTGGCTGCCGGCATGCGCGGCTCGCCGCGGGCGGCGTCGTAGGTGATGATGAGTGAATCGCGGTCGAACATGGCGCTCTGGAAGCGTGCATAGGGGCACATGTACTTGCAGACCTGCTCGCGCATCCAGCCGGCATTGCCATAGGTGGCGAAGCCATAGAAGCCGATCCAGAACATCTCCCACGGTCCCAGGGCCAGGCTGCCGATCTCCGGCAGCAGGTCGCGGATGGGCGAGAAATAGCCGACAAAGCTGATGCCCGTCCACAGGGCCAGCGCGCCCCAGGCCAGATGCTTGGCCGACTTGCGCCACAGCTTGTCGAACGACCAGCCCTGGCGGTCCAGGCGCATGCGGGCGCTGCGATTGCCTTCGATGCGGCGCTCGATCCACAGGAAGATTTCGGTATAGACCGTCTGCGGGCAGGCATAGCCACACCAGACACGGCCGGCCACGGCCGTAAACAGGAACAGGCTGAACGCACAGATGATCAGTAATGCGGCCAGCCAGATGAAGTCCTGCGGCCAGAGCACCAGCCCGAACAGGTAAAACTTGCGGGAAGCCAGGTCGAACAGCACGGCCTGGCGCTCGTTCCAGTTGATCCACGGCAGCCCGTAGAACACCAGCTGCGTCAGGAACACGCAAAGCCAGCGCAGGCTGGCAAACCGGCCCTGGATCTCGCGCGGGTAGATCGGTTCACGCGCGGCATACATACGTATGACGGCGTATTCCTCCTTGCCGTCCTTGCCGTCCTTGCTGTCGGCGCTCTGGGGTGGCAGGTCCCCCTCCTTGTCCTGCCCGGGTTTCGTTACGGCCTTGTCCATGGTATTGCCTGATCTGCTTTCACTCTCTGTGCGCTTCCAGACTGTGGTGAGAAGCGCCTTTCACGAAACCGCCGGGAGCGCGCAGATCTTTGTCTGCGTCAGTCCCGGCGGCGGATGACGTCACGTCGTCAAGACGGCTTACTTGGCGGCTGCATTGCTGGGCTTGTTGGACAAGCTCCACACATAGGCGGCCAGAACATGCACCTTGGGTTCGCCGAGGAACTCGCCAAACGACGGCATGGTGTTGTCACGGCCCTTGTTGATGGTTTCCTTGATGGTGTCGATGCTGCCGCCATAGAGCCAGATCTTGTCCGACAGGTTGGGCGCGCCCAGTGCCTGGTTGCCCTTGCCGCCGGGACCGTGGCAGGCCATGCAGGCGGCGAACTTGGACTTGCCCAGTTCAGCCTTGATCGGGTCATGGGCCGAGTCGGACAGGCTCAGCACGTAGTTGGCCACGTTGTCGACATCCTTGTCGCTGCCCACTGCGGCGCCCATCGGAGGCATCACGCCATGGCGACCCTTGAGGATGGTTTCCTTGATGATCTCCGGGGTGCCGCCATGCAGCCAGTCGTTGTCGGTCAGGTTGGGGAAGCCCTTGTTGCCGCGGGCATCCGAACCGTGGCACTGCGCGCAGTAGGTCAGGAACAGGCGCTCGCCGATGGCATGGGCTTGCGGATTGGCGGCGACCTCCTTCAGGTCCTGCTTCATGAAGCCCTCGAACAGCGGACCGTACTTGGCCTCGGCGGCCTTGACGTCGGCATCGTGCTCGCCGGTCGAGCGCCAGCCCAGGGTACCGGGCAGGTTGCCCAGGCCCGGATAGGCGACCAGGTAACCGACCGAGAAGAAGATGGTCAGGTAGAACAGCCACATCCACCAGCGCGGCAGGGGGTTGTTCAGTTCGCTCAGGTCTTCGTCCCAGACGTGGCCGGTGGTGGACCCGGCGACCGGCTGGTCGCCCTTCTTGACCTTCCAGTTGGACTGCTGCCAGAGCAGCAGCGCACAACCGGCGATGCCCAGCACGGTCAGGACGATGATCCAGATATTCCAGAAACCATTGGTGAAATCAGCCATGGCGCACCTCCTTGTCGACGCCTTCCGCAGCCGGCTGGCCGATATCGCCATCGGCAAAGGGAATCATCTCGGCTTGCTTGAAATCGGCGGGCTTGTGGCCGACGTAGGTCCACCACAGGATGCCGGCAAAGGTGATGAAACTGATCAGCGTGATCAGGCTGCGTGGATCGGTAATCATTTCAATCATGGTCTTATCTCTCCGCCTTGATCAGGATGCCCAGGCCCTGCAGGTAGGCGATCAGCGCATCCTGCTCGGTCTTGCCGACCAGTTCGGCCGGGGCGTTCTTGATGTCTTCTTCGGTGTACGGGTCGCCGATGCGCTTCAAGGCCTTCATGCGCGAGACGATGTCGTAGTTGTCCAGCTTGGTCTGTTCCAGCCACGGGTAGGCAGGCATGTTGGACTCCGGCACCACGTCACGCGGGTTGTGCAGGTGGGCACGATGCCATTCATCGCTGTAGCGGCTGCCGACGCGGGCCAGGTCAGGACCGGTCCGCTTGGAACCCCACTGGAAGGGGTGGTCGTAGACCGATTCGCCCGCCACGGAATAGTGGCCATAGCGCTCGGTCTCGGCACGCAACGGACGGATCATCTGCGAGTGGCAGTTGTAGCAACCCTCGCGGATGTACACGTCGCGGCCCGCCAGGCGCAGCGCCGAGTAGGGCTTCAGGCCGGCGATCGGCTCGGTGGTCGATTTCTGGAAGAACAGCGGCACGATCTCGGCCAGGCCGCCGACGCTCACCACCAGCAGCACCAGGCCGATCAGCAGCCAGGGGTTCTTCTCGATCCATTCATGCGAAAACTTCATATTTCCCCCAAATCAGTGCGCAGCGTTGGTCACGGCAGGAATCGGTGCGACGGCCAGTTCGGTGCCGCGCATCGTGCGCCAGGTGTTGTAGGCCATCACCAGCATGCCGGACAGGTACATCAGTCCACCCATCAGACGGATGACGTAGTACGGATAGGTCGCCTTGACGCTTTCCACGAAGGTGTAGGTCAGGGTGCCGTCGCTGTTGACGGCGCGCCACATCAGGCCTTGCATGACACCGGCGATCCACATCGCGGCGATGTACAGGACGATGCCGATGGTGGCGACCCAGAAGTGGATCTCGATCAGGTCCTTGCTCCACATCTGGGTCTTGCCCGACAGACGCGGAATCAGGTAGTACATCGCACCCATGGTGACGAAGCCGACCCAGCCCAGGGCACCGGAGTGCACGTGGCCGATGGTCCAGTCGGTGTAGTGGGACAGGGCATTGACGGTCTTGATGGCCATCATCGGACCTTCGAAGGTCGACATGCCGTAGAAGGACAGCGACACCACCAGGAACTTCAGGATGGGATCGGTGCGCAGCTGGCTCCAGGCGCCCGACATGGTCATCATGCCGTTGATCATGCCGCCCCAGGACGGTGCCAGCAGGATCAGCGAGAACACCATGCCCAGCGACTGGGTCCAGTCAGGCAGTGCGGTGTAGTGCAGATGGTGCGGACCGGCCCACATGTAGGTGAAGATCAGCGCCCAGAAGTGCACGATCGACAGGCGGTAGGAATAGACCGGACGGTTGACCTGCTTGGGGATGAAGTAATACATCATGCCCAGGAAGCCGGCGGTCAGGAAGAAGCCCACCGCATTGTGCCCGTACCACCACTGGATCATGGCATCCTGCGCGCCGCTGTACATGGAGTAGGACTTGGTCATGGTCGCCGGCATGGTCATGCCGTTGACGATGTGCAGGATGGCCACGGCGATGATGAAGGCACCGTAGAACCAGTTGGCCACGTAGATGTGCTGCACCTTGCGCTTGACGATGGTGCCGAAGAACACGACGGCGTAGGCGACCCAGACCACGGCGATCAGGATGGTCAGGGGCCATTCCAGTTCGGCGTATTCCTTGCCACGGGTGAAGCCCAGCGGCAGCGAGACCGCCGCGCCGACGATGACCACCTGCCAGCCCCAGAAGGTGAAGGCGGCCAGGAAGTCGGAGAACAGTCGTACCTGGCAGGTACGCTGCACGACGTAGTACGAGGTTGCCATGAGCGCACTACCGCCGAAGGCAAAGATGACAGCGTTGGTATGCAAGGGACGTAGCCGGCCGAAGCTCAGCCAGGGAATCCCCATGTTCAATTCGGGCCATGCCAGCTGGGCGGCGATGAACACGCCGACCAGCATGCCGACTACGCCCCACAGGATGGTCGCCACGCTGAACTGGCGCACAACCTTGTAGTTGTAGCTATTTTCTTTGCTCACGAAACTCTCCCCACTATGTTGAGTACTGATCAACGCGAGCTTACGGGGCGAGTTCCCCTGGGGCATTGACGTGTATCAAAGCGGGGAGAAGCATGAAAACAAAGACGGATAAACAACAGGAAAAACGCAGGAAAAAGACGATATCTGCCCCCAGGTACAGGCTTGAAGGAAGGACTCAGGGCGCGCCTGGAGCATCCTTGCCGGGGACGGCATCGTCGTCATGGAGGATGCGCATGGCCGGACCTTCCAGGTCATCGAACTGACCACTATCGGAGGCGCGGAAGAAGATCCAGATCGCCACGAACACCAGCAGGGTGCTCAAGGGAATGAGCAGGTAGAGCGCTTCCATCAGACACCTCCTGCCAGCGCCGGCGCGGGCGCTGCGACATCACTGGAGGCCTCGTCGACAACGCGCCCGGGGCCGCGTGCGCGGCGGCTCAGACGCAGGGCATTGCCCACCACCAGCAGCGAACTGAGCGACATGCCCACCGCCGACATCCACGGATCGAGCAGGCCGAAGGCAGCGGCCGGAATGGCCAGGAAATTGTAGAGGGTGGCCCACACCAGGTTCTGCCGCACGATGCGCATGGTCCGCTGCGCCATGCCGGCGCAATCGGCCACGGCCTGCAGGCGGTCGCTCATGATCACGGCATCGGCACTGATCTGCGCCAGCGCCGCGCCCTTGCCCATGGCAAAGGAGACATCGCCGGCACGCAGCATGGCCGCATCGTTGATGCCATCGCCGACGATGGCCACCACCGCCCCGCCCTGCTGCAACTGACGCACGTAGTCCAGCTTGCCTTGCGGCGTACATCCGGCGACCACGTCGCTGATGCCTGTTGCGGCAGCGACGTCGGCACACACCTCGGGCTGGTCGCCGCTGAGAAGAATGGTGCGCAACCCGAGCCTGCGGAACGCGGCCACGGTGGCCACCGCATCGGGCCGCAGTGCATCGGCCAGGTCGAAGCGCGCCAGCCAGCCGGCACTGCTGCCCAGGTACACCGCGCCGGCACCGGCTGCCACCGGCTGGTTCAGGGCAACGGGCAGGGCGTCACCCGCGATGTCGGCGACGAAGCGGCGCGCGCCGATGCGGTGGATCACGCCGTCGATCTGACACTGCATGCCGGCCCCGGTCACCGATTCCAGCATGGTGACGTCGACCGGCCGGACCTGTTGCTCCACCGCTTCCTGCACCAGCGCGCGCGCCAGCGGATGCAGGCTGCCACGCCCCATGGCGGCGGCCATCGCCAGCATCCGCGACTGCGGCGCTTCACTCCAGAAGGCGGTGAGTTGCGGCCGCCCCTGGGTCAGGGTGCCGGTCTTGTCGAAGACGATGGTATCGGCGCGTTGCAGGGTTTCCAGCACATTGCCGCGCACCACCAGCGTGCCTTCGCGCAGCAGCCGGTCGGTCGCCGCCGCCAGCGCCGAGGGCGTGGCCAGTGACAGTGCGCAGGGACAGGACACCACCAGCACCGCAATGGCCGTGGCCCAGGCGCGCGAGGGATCGATCAGATGCCAGGCAAGGAAGGTCGCCGCCGCCAGCAACAGCAGGGCGACCACGAAGCGCGAAGCCACCAGGTCCGCCCACTGCGCCAATGCCGGCTTGCCCTGCCCGGCCTGTTCCGCCAGTCGCGTGAGGGCGGCCAGGGTACTGTCGCGGGTAGTGCGCACTACCCGCAGCAACACCGGCTGGCTCAGGTTGACGGCGCCACCGGGGGCCTCCTGGCCAGGCTGGAAAGACTGCGGGCGACTCTCGCCGGAGAGCAGCGCCAGGTCCAGTTCGGTCTCGCCTTCGATCAGGCTGGCATCGGCCGCGATGGTGTCGCCCGGTCGGGCCAGGATGACATCGCCGGGCTGCAGTTGCGCGGCTGCCACCAGCGTGGTGTCGCGTTGTTGCGGATAGCCGCCCAGCACCAGGGCCGACGCCGGAAAGGCTTGCTGCATGCGCTCCAGCGCCGAGGCCGAACGGCGCCGCGCCGCCGTCTCCAGATAGCGGCTGGCCAGCAGCAGGAAGATGAACATGCTCACGCTGTCGAACCAGATCTCTCCCTCGCCGCGCCAGGTGGCGATGGCGCTGCCAGCGAAGGCGGCGGCGATGCCGATGGCCACCGGCAGGTCCATGCCCGGTGCGCGCGCACGCAGGCCGGCCCAGGCACCGGTGAAGAAAGGCAGGGCCGAATAGAACACGGCAGGAATGGTCAGGAACAGGCTGGCCCAGCGCATCAGCGACATCATGTCGGGATCGATGCCTTCATGCGTCATGTAGACCGGCACGGCGTACATCATGACCTGCATCATCGACAGTCCGGCGATGAACAATTGCCGGAACAGGCGACGCGAGGCGCGCCTGGCCTGCTCGCCCTGGCGCAAGGGGTCGAAGGGATAGGCGGTGTAGCCCAGGCCACGCAGACCGCGCAGGATGACGGAGGTGGGGCACAGCGCCGGATCACGGCGGATATGCAGACGGGCGCTGGCGACGTTCATCTCAGCCATATGGATGCCGGGCAGACGCGCCAGGTATTTTTCGATCAACCAGACGCAGGCCGAACAGCGCAGGCCATCAATGGAGAGCACCAGTTCTGCGGCCTGGTCCTGGCTATCGGGGGCGTCGTGATGCTGCGCCTGCAGGGGCAGGTCCACCAACGCCAGTTCCGGTGGCAGCAACTGTTCAGGATCGACGCGTGCCGAGGGCACCGTGCGACGCAGGTAGAAATCTTCACACCCGCTATCGACGATCAGACGGGCCACGCTCTGGCAACCCACGCAGCACATCGCGCGCGTATGGCCCCCGATTTGCAGCGGCCAGGCCTCCCCGGCCGGTACCGGCTGACCACAGTGGAAACACAGGTTCCCCTCCCCGCTCCCGTCGCCCTTATCGCTGCCGTTCATACTCAAGCTCCATGTCCTGGCGTGATGCAGAACACATCGATCCAGCCACGGGCGATGCCCATGCCGCCGATCTCGGCGGCACGCAGCAAGCCCAGTATGCCGAATGCCAGCACGATCACGCCGGCCGCGCGGCGGACTGCCGGCCGTGACGCCAGTTGCCGCAGGCGTGCCCCGGACAAACCCGCCGCCAGCAACACCGGCAGGGTGCCGGCGCCGAAGGCCAGCATGGTCAGCGCACCCTGCACGGCGCTACCGGCCATCAGGGCAGTGAGCAAGGCGCTGTAGACCATCCCGCAGGGCAACCAGCCCCACAGGCTGCCCAGCAGCAAGGCCTTCTGGGGCGTATCGACCGGCACCAGGCGTGCCGCATGCGGACGCAGGCGCGCCCAGAGGCCGCTGCCCAGCTGTTCGATGCGGGTCATGCCCGTCCACCATTGGGTCAGGTACAGCCCAAGCAGAACGAGGACGAGATTGGTCATCACATAGGCGGCCGTCTGCGCCGGTGCCAGCCAGCCGAGCACGTCCGCACCCCGCAAGAGCCCGGCTGCGATGCCACCAGCCAGGGCACCTGCCAGCGCATAGCTGGAGAGCCGACCGAGGTTGTAGCTCAACACACGTACCAGGTCCTGCGTGAAGACCGGGACGGTGCCAGTGCTACCGCCCGCAATTTGGATGGGAATGACACGGCGAAGAGCCCCGGGCTCAACCGCGCCGAGTGCGGAGGCCGACAGCGTGACCGGTGTACGCGCCGACGCGGCCCGGCCCGGACCTGCCGAACTGAGCGCACCGACGATGCCGCCGCACATGCCGATGCAATGGACGCTACCCATCAGGCCCACCAGGAAGATCGGTAGCAGGTTCACGTCGACTCCACTCAGACCGTCTGCGAATAGCGCTGTGGTGCGTCCTTGTTCTGGCTCGCGGCCTTCTCGCGATCCTGCGTCAGGTAGCGGTCGAAGACCATGCAGATATTGCGGATCAGCAGGCGGCCCTTGGGTTCGACGGTGATCCACTCGGGTTCGATCTTGATCAGACCGTCTTCTTCCAGCTGCTTCAGCTTTTCCATCTCGGTGGCGAAGTATTCGCGGAAGACGATGGGATAGGCGATTTCCAGCGAATTGATCGACAGCTCGAAGTTGCACATCAGGCGCTGGATGATCAGGCGACGCAGCACATCGTCCATGCCCAGCTGGATGCCGCGGGCGATGGGCAGGGTCGAGTTTTCCAGACGGGCGTAGTAGTCGTCCAGGGTCTTTTCGTTCTGGCTGTAACTGCCGCCAACGGCGCTGATGGCCGAGACGCCGCAGGCCACCAGGTCGGTTTCGGAATGGGTGGAATAGCCCTGGAAGTTGCGGTGCAGACGCCCCTGCTGCTGGGCGATGGCCAGGTCGTCGGTCGGCTTGGCGAAGTGGTCCATGCCGATGTAGACATAGCCGGCTGCCGTCAGCTGGCGGATGCACAGGGACAGCATGTCCAGCTTGCTGTCGGCGCTGGGCAATTCGTCTTCCTTGATCTGGCGCTGGGTCTTGAACAGCTGCGGCATGTGCGCGTAGTTGTAGACGGCGATGCGGTCGGGGCTGGCGGCGATCACCTTGGACAGCGTGCGCGACATCGACATCACGTTCTGCCTGGGCAGGCCATAGATCAGATCGATGCTGACCGAACGGAAGCCGGCGTCACGCGCGGCCTGGATGATCTGCAGCGTCTGTTCTTCGGATTGCACGCGGTTCACCGCCAGCTGCACTTCCGGATCGAAATCCTGCACACCCAGGCTGACGCGATTGAAGCCCTGCTGGCGCAGCTTGTGGATGCGTTCCACCGACACGGTACGGGGATCGATTTCGATCGAGTATTCCCCCACGTGATCAGGTGCCAGAGCGAAGCAATGACGGATGTGGTCCATCAGGTCCGACATCTGTTCGTCCGAGAGATAGGTCGGCGTACCGCCCCCGAAATGCAGCTGCTCGACCTGGTTCATGCCCGAGAACAGCGAGCCCTGCATGCTGATCTCGCGCTTGAGGTAGCTCAGGTAGAGCGCCGCCTTGGAGCGGTTCTTGGTGACGATCTTGTTGCAGGCGCAGTAGTAGCAGATGGTGTCGCAGAACGGAATGTGCAGATAGAGCGACAAGGCGCGCCAGGCGCTCATGCTGCGACGGTCGGAGACCGCATGCAGGTAGTCAGTCACGGCGAAGTCGTTGGAAAAACGATCGGCCGTGGGATAGGACGTATAACGCGGGCCACGCTGGTCCATTTTGCGCAGCACGCTCTTGTTCATGCCGGCGAGACTGGCGGAAGGATGCAGGGTGGACGGATGGGCGACTTGCATGCGATGCTCCTGGCCGGCCGCCGCGCCGGACTGACGCGGCGCGCACATGCGCTGGGCCGCGAGCCCACCGGGCGAGCTGGTATTGACTGGAGCTTGCAGGATAGTCACTTCATACCCGGACTACATTGATATGCATCAAAGGGCTAGCCAGGTCCTGCTTCTGCCGTCCGTCCCGTCCCTTTTCTGACGCGGCATGGCCACGGGTTATCATCCTGTCCAGCATAGTATCGCCCTGCAATCACGACAGGCTTCAGACCAAGGAGACTCCATGACCACCCCTTCGCTCGCCGCTTCGCCCACCTGTTCCCCCATACCCTCCAGCCTGCCGACCACCCCCTACGAACATTGCGATCCCCGCTTTTCCAGCCTGATCGTCCCCAGCGCCCGCCTGGACTGCCTGCACGGGGGCAGTCGCTGGACCGAGGGCCCGGTCTATCTGCCGGCCACCGATGAACTGATCTGGAGCGATATCCCCAACAATCGCCTGCTGCGCTGGTCGGAAGGCGCAGGGGCCGGCGTGTTCCGCCAGCCCTCCGACTACAACAACGGCAATACCCTGGACCGCGAGGGCCGCATCGTAGGCTGCCTGCATGGCGCGCGTGCCGTGGTGCGCACCGAGCATGATGGGCGCCGCACGGTGCTGGCCTCGCACTGGCAGGGCAAGCGTCTCAATTCCCCCAACGACGTAGTGGTCAGGTCGGACGGTTCGATATGGTTCACCGACCCGGCCTATGGCATCGACAGCGATTACGAAGGCCACAAGGCCGACAGCGAGATCGGTGGCTGCCACGTCTATCGCATCGACGGCCAGAGCGGTGCGCTGACGCTGGTCAGCCAAGATTTCGAACGCCCCAACGGGCTGGCCTTCTCGCCCGATGAAAAGCGGCTCTACATCGCCGACACCGGCCGCACCCATCGCGCCGACGGGCCGCACCATATCCGCGTCTTCAACGTCGGCGACGATGGTCAGCTCAGCGGCGGCCGTGTCTTCGCCACGATCACGCCCGGCCTGGCCGACGGCTTCCGGGTCGATGCGCTGGGCAATGTCTGGACCAGCGCCGGCGACGGCGTGCACTGCTACGCGCCGGACGGATGCCTGCTGGGCAAGATCCGGGTGCCGGAGGTCGTTTCCAATGTCTGCTTCGGCGGGCCGCGGCACAATCGCCTGTTCATCACGGCCACGACCTCGCTGTATGCGATCTACCTGGCCGTCAATGGCGCCCGCCGGCCGGGTTGACGAAGCGACATCAAGCCGGGTGAAGCGAGCCCGCACTGTGGCATAAAGGGAACGCGACCGTGTGCCGGGGCTTCCCTTTCATTGCTTTTCGGCACTGTCGCGCTTTACACCCTCTCCCCCTCAACCATAGGCTGCGATGGTCAGGTCTGCATCTGCCTGAACCATCACTTTTCCATTATCCCGGGGGATTCTTCGTGCACCGTCTTCATCTTTCCTGTGCTTGCCTCATCGGCCTGGGCGTCGCCAGCCTGGGCAGTGTTCATGCCGCCAACCTCGGTCTCAGCGGCGAGGTCGGCACCACCGGCGTGGGCGTTCACCTGAGCGTCCCGCTGGCCCAGCAGCTCAATGCGCGCTTCGGTGTCAACTACTTCGATTACTCGTTCAATTCCAGCACCAATGACGTCGATTACGACGCCCGGGCCAAGCTGCGCACCTTCGATGCCTTGCTGGACTGGTTCCCCTTCTACAACGGCTTTCGCCTCTCGGGCGGTGTGATCTACAACGGCAACAAGATCGACGCCACCGGCAAGCCCAAGGCCAACGGCATCTACACCATCAACGGCAATGTCTATACGGCGGCCCAGGCCGGCCAGGTGGATGGCCGCATCGATTTCAAGAAGTTCGCGCCCTACCTGGGCCTGGGCTATGGCAATGCCGCAGCGCCCAACCGCGGCTGGGGCGTGACGGCTGATCTGGGGGTCATGTTCCAGGGCAATGCCTCGACCTCGGTCAGCAATTCGGGATGCAACGCCACCGCTGCCCTGTGCGCCCGGCTGGCCACCGACGTCGCAGCGGAAAACGCAGAACTCAGCGATAAGGTGCATGGCTACAACCTGTATCCGGTCGTCCGCATCGGCGTGAGCTACAGGTTCTGATCCGGACCTAGGCCACACCAGCCTGGCTGCGCGTGGCCCGCCAGCACAGGATGGAACCGGCACACACCAGCGCCGCGCCGACCCAGAACGAGGCCGGCAGCGGTGCCTGCAACAGCAGCGCCGACAGGGCCGACGACAACACCGGGATGAAATAGGACGCGCCCGCCAGCACCGTCACCTTGCCGTGCAGGATGCCGACGTTCCACGCCGCATAGCCCAGTCCCATGGCGGCCGCCGCCAGCAGCAGGTAGACCAGCGCCGGCAGGCTCAATGACATCTCCCCGCCATGACCGCCCAGCAGGAACTTGCCCCACAAGGCAAGCGCCACCAGCATGAAAAACGGCGTCACGCCGTTCTGGCCGCCGGCCATGCGGGTCGTCACGGTGCAGTAGGCGGCCCAGATGACAGCGCCGGCGAAGGCCAGGCCATAACTGAGCGGATTGTCCTGGATGTTGACCAGCATGCCGGCCACGTCCAGCCCCTGGTCGCCACCCAGCACCCAGCAGATCCCCAGCATGGAAAGAAGAAAGCCCGGCACCACCAGCAGGCTGGCCCGCTGCCCGCCGAACAGGATGGCCGCAATCATGGTGAAGGTCGGCCAGAGATAATTGACCATGCCCACCTCGATGGCCTGGCGCCCGCTATGGGCGTAACCGATCGACAGTGACAGGCATAACTCGTAGGCCACGAACAGCACGCTACCCCACAGCAGGTATTTGCGTGGAAAGCTGGACAGGCGCGGAAAACCCACCGACACCAGCAGGATCACCGAGGCCACCGTATAGATCGCTGCCGCCCCGCCGGTGGCGCCCAGATGTTCGCTCACGCCACGGATCAGGCCGACGATGGCGCTCCAGAGAACGACGGCGGTCAATCCGATCAGGGTTGCCTTGTTGCTGTTCATTGCACCTGCCCAAAAGCGCAGAAGTGTACCTCAAGCGCGCCGCCATGCGGCCAGGCCGGCGGGCAGAGGCGGCACTATGCTAGAATCTTGCCCCTTCCGTGTCTGGTTCAGCCGTTTTAATTTAGGGCCAGGCCTCTGTTCCATGGGTTCCCTCACCCCCATCCATCAAAAAGGTTCTGATGACGACTCTCGACTTGCGCCGCCACGCGGCCGTGCTGACCTGGCTTTCGCTGTTCCACCTGCTGGTGATCACTTCCAGCAATTACCTCGTGCAATTGCCGGTGTCCATTTTCGGGCTGCACACCACCTGGGGTGCGTTCAGCTTTCCCTTCATCTTCCTGGCCACCGACCTGACGGTTCGCTTCTTCGGCGCTGCCCTGGCGCGTCGCATCATCTTCGCGGTGATGCTGCCGGCGCTGTTCATTTCCTACGGCATCTCCGCGCTGTTCTACATGGGCCAGTGGCAGGGTTTCGGCGCGCTGGCGCACTTCAACGTATTCGTCGCACGCATCGCGGCAGCCAGCTTCATGGCCTACGTGCTGGGGCAGGTGCTGGACGTACAGGTCTTCAACCGCCTGCGCGCCTCGCGCCACTGGTGGCTGGCGCCCTCGGTGTCGATGATCTTCGGCAATGCCAGCGATACCGTCGCCTTCTTCTCGATTGCCTTCTGGCGCAGCAGCGATCCCTTCATGGCCACGCACTGGGTGGAAATCGCGCTGGTCGATTACGGCTTCAAGATCGCCATCAGCCTGTTGTTCTTCCTGCCCGCCTATGGGGCACTGATGTCGGTGTTGAAGAGCTGGTTCGCCCGTCCGCTGGCGGCCGATCCGGCCTGAGTCCTGCAGGCGATCCCATAGGACGGTAAACTGGCGGCTTTGCGCGACCTCCACGTCGCGCCCTTTCTTCACCTCTCCCACCTGGAATGCGCATGAACTGGCCCCTGTTTGCCCTTGCTGTTGCCGCCTTCGGCATCGGCACCACCGAATTCGTCATCATGGGCCTGCTGCCCGACGTGGCACGCGACCTGGGCGTATCGGCGCCCGCAGCCGGCATGCTGGTGTCAGGCTATGCTCTGGGCGTGGCGGCCGGTGCGCCCATCCTGGCCATCCTCACGGCAAAATGGCCGCGCAAGCAGGCGCTGGTGGGATTGATGTGCCTGTTCATCCTCGGCAACGTGCTGTGCGCGGTCGCCCCCAACTATGTGTTCCTGATGGTGGCCCGGGTGGTCACGGCCTTCTGCCACGCGGCCTTCTTCGGTATCGGCTCGGTGGTGGCGGCCGAACTGGTTTCGCCGCAGAAGCGGGCGCAGGCAGTGGCGCTGATGTTCACCGGCCTGACCGTGGCCAATATCCTGGGCGTACCGCTGGGGACGGCCTTCGGTCACGCAGCCGGGTGGCGTTCCACCTTCGGCGTGGTGACCGGCATCGGCGTACTGGCCGCCATCATGCTGTGGACCATGCTGCCCAGGAAAATCCCCATGCAGGGTGGCAATATCTTCCAGGAGTTCCGCTCCATCATCGATACCCGGGTACAGCTGTCGCTGCTGACCTCGACGCTGGCCTCGATCAGCATGTTCAGCGTGATCACCTACATCGCCTACATCCTGCTGGACGTGACCGGCTTCACCACGCAACAGGAGAGCTGGGTGCTGCTGCTGTTCGGCGCCGGCATCACCGTCGGCGGCCTGGTCGGCGGCAAGCTGGCCGACTGGAAACTGATGCCGGTCATGTGCGCCGTGTTCCTCTGCATCGCCATCGTGCTGGGCCTGTTCTCCTTCACCAGCCATTACAAGTGGCCCACGCTGGTCACCATGTTTGCCTGGGGTGCATTCGCCTTCGCAGTAGTACCGGGCGCGCAGATCCGGGTGCTCGATACCGCCCGCGGTGCCCCCAATCTGGCCTCGACCCTGAATCAGGGTGCCTTCAACCTGGGCAATGCCACCGGTGCATGGGTGGGTGGCCTGGCGATCTCGGCCGGCCTGCCGCTGACCGACCTGCCCCTGATCGGCTCGGTCTTCGCCTTGCTGGGTCTGGCCACCGTGGCCTTCTCCGCCTCGCTGGACAAGCGCGTGCGCACCGCCACCTGAGCACGCTCGCCACGCAAAAAAGGCGCTTGCCCCACACACCGGGCCAAGCGCCTTTTTTTCACCATGCCGGACAGTTCAGACCGGAGCCAGATGCGCTGAAGCGATGAAGTTGTCGAAGAAACTCTCGCAACGCGCCAGTTGTTCCAGCGTGACGAATTCATTGGGCTTGTGGGCATGGACGATGTCGCCCGGCCCGCAGATCACCGCCGGCATCCCGGCCTGGCCGAACAGGCCGCCTTCGGTCCCGAAGCCCACCTTGCGCGCCCGCTCGCTGCCGAGAATGCGCAACGCCGAGGTCACCAGGGGATCATCGGCCGGCGTACTCATGCCGGGATAGGCGGTCAGGGTCTCGAACTCGATACGCCCCTGCGCGCCCTCGATCTGCATCTGTGGCAGCACTTCCTGCTCGGCATAGCGCTTCACTTCGTCGAAGACCTCGGCCGGGTCGATGCCCGGCAGGAAGCGGTGTTCGAAGACGAACTCGGCCTTGTCCGGGATGATGTTGGGCGCATTGCCGCCATTGGACAGGGTGGTCACGATGGAGGAATACGGCACATCGAAGTCGTAGTCCTGCACCTCGGAGTTGCGCACCCGCAGGGCGATTTCACGAATCTTCAACTGCATCATCGCGGCGTAGTCGATGCTGTTGATGCCCAGATGCGGACAGGACGAATGCGCCGCATGTCCATGCACGCAGCAGCGGTAGGAACGCTTGCCCTTGTGCGCGATGACCGGCTGCATCATGGTCGGCTCGCCAATGATCACGCCAGTGGGCTTGATGTCATTCTGCTGCAGGTCGGCCAGCAGTTCGCGCACCCCCAGGCAGCCCACCTCTTCATCGTAGGAGAAGGAAAAGTGCAATGGCGTCTGCAGGCGGCCCTGGTCGATGGCGGGCAGGCGTGCCAGGCAGACGGCGATGAAACCCTTCATGTCACACGCGCCGCGACCGAACAATTTGCCATCCGCGACGTGTGCCACAAAGGGATCGGTATCCCAGTTCTGCCCCTTCACCGGCACCACATCGGTATGCCCGGAAAAGACGGTCCCGAAGCGGCCTGGCCCGGCATCGCCAATGGTGGCGAAGAGGTTGGCCTTGCGCCGTTCGGCGTCGTAGGTCAGGCGGGTGACGGCGCCTTGGCGTTCGAGGTAATCGCGGACCCATTCGATCAGGCCCAGGTTGGATTCACGACTGATGGTATTAAAACCGATGAGGGTCTTGAGGATATCCAGCGTCTGCTTCGTCGGTTCCGAAGCGGCTGTTTTCAATGGTGCGTTCATGATGATGTTTTGCCTGTTCAAATCCGGAACACCGGGCTGCCTGCAGGAAGGACAAGCGGCCTCCGGCGTCCCATTGAAATGCAGCAAGCCCCGTGCCACCACGGGCCGCCACTGGGCCGGCGCCCTGCGCACTGGAGCCGGGGCGTTTGCGCCACACCGCGCCTCCCATAGCATGGGACTGGCTTGATCGACTCTATCGTGAGGCGTCGCTGCTCGAAGCGAACAGCTTACACTGCAATCGCGGCCTTGGCTCGCCACCCGAACATCCTCGCTTTCCCACAAACCGGGAACCACGCGGCACTGGTTGGCCAATGTCATCGCAGCGACAGAGACGCCTCATCAGGAAAATCATGATATGAGTTTCCCTTCATCTTTGTCAGACTGCAGTTGAAGTTAGACGCCAGGAGAAACGCCCGCAGAGGCAACCATCGTTCCTTGGCGCAGCAACGGTGATCAGGGTCACTTGCAGAGAAGGACGAGATCATGAAACCGCCGATCATACTGATGATAGAGTCGAACGGCGAAGCAGTAGAGCTGGCGCGCTTTGCGCTCTGGCGCAACAATTTCCATTGCGTGCTGCAATGGTATGACGAGGCCGACGCCGCCATCGAGCGCCTGTTGTCGGGCGGCCGACGGGAAAGTGACCGCGTACTGCCGGGCATGATCTTCCTCGACCCGGCCATGATGGAAAACAATGGTCTGGATTTCATCCTGGCCATGAAGTCGGGGCGGGCGACCCGCGCCGTACCTATCGTGGTCTTCCCGGACAGCGACTACCCACCCGGAATGCCTGACCTGATCGAAGCCGGCGCCGTCGAATACCTGCTCAAACCCGAGACCAGCCAGCAATACATGGAAGTCGTGGTTGACCGCGCCCGCCGCTGGAGCAAGCGACGCCGACGGCGCTCCACCCCGACCTGCGGTGCGAGGGAAGATGATGCGCTCAAGTCCTGAATCGGACCAAGGCAGAAACGAAAACGCCGTGACGAGGTATGGTCACGGCGTCCGTCTGCGCTTGGCGCAGGAGTCAGCTTATTTCTTCACACGCGAACTGATGTGCGCATCGAAGTCACGCTGCGCCGCTTCCAGCTTCTTCAGGGCTTCCTGCCAGGGCTGGTAATCCTGCTCGGTCAACCACGAACCGCCGGGATTCTGCTTCCACTGTTCGAGCTTGACCGTCATCTGTTCATATTCCTCAAGCTGCGCCACCAGCAGCGCTTCCATCTGCGTCTTGAGCTCTTCGGCGCGGGTGATCCAGGGATCCTGTTCCGACATGGACATCTCTCTTTCGTGAAGAATGAAGGTTGGGGGCAAATCCTAACATGAACGCGATGCGCCTCAGGCGGGCCACGAACTGGGTAGGAGGCGAGCTTTTCTCTGAGGCAAAATCTACATCACTACCTTAGTAATCTCGGGGAGCAAGTCATATGGTCCTAAAACTCCTCGCAAAGAAAATCGGAAGCGTTCTATTTTTAGTCGCGAGTGATTTCTCTTTTCCGAATGTACCCATGCCTAAATCGCTCAGCCGGTACCTCTACAAGCCAATAAACCACCAATGCCAAGCTAATACTTGCCCCATAAGCTGCCCATGTGGAAAAGAAAGTCCCGCCTGGATGCCAGCCGAGAACAATGGGGAAGAAGTAGCTCAATACCAATGGGTGAGAGCAATACAATGGGTAAGAAAGCATACCCATCTGTGTGTCCAATTTCGACTGTTTGAATAGATCAAAAATGAACCCTAAAGATGGAATAAAGATGACGTAAAAAACGTATCGCTTAATTGGGTAGGTAATTGGAACCGCCTGGAACAGGCATATGGCCAGTAGAACTAACGTATAGATGCACCAAGCCCCCCTGATAGTGAACACACGAACCCGATGAGCACTATAGATGCGATACGAAAGGCTTCCCAACAGGAAAAAAGCAAGCTCAGAAGGGAAAAAACGATAAGTCCATGGATCGTAATTCAGTCCGGCGACAGCCAGAATGAGCTTCGTCAGTAAAGAAAAACCAACCAATATCCAAAGCCAACGGTCAGATCGCACCAGCAGAAAAGGCGCCAAGAAATAAAACGTCAATTCGCTTCCAAGTGACCATCCTTGTGCTAGGAAGAGCAAGGAATACAGTGGCGGGCTTGATTGGGAAAAGTTGCTCGTAAAAACAAGATGTCCGTTTTGCACTGCCAAAAACATCACAACATCTTGAAAAAAAATAGTGATATTTGTGAATAGCAATACGATTGCCGCCGCCACCGGTACCGCTGAAATTTGGTAGAAATAGACAATGCCCTCTTTCAGCAGGAAGAACGATAGAACGGCGCAAACAAAATACGTTGGATATAGGCGAAGATAACGACTTTTCCAAAAACTTCGGAGTGAGTCATATTTTCCGATCACCATCGCCATGTAAAAACCTGAAATCGTGAAGAAAGCCTCAACTGCGACCTCCCCTCCCACAAATCTCATATTTTTCATGGCGCTGAAGTGTGATCCAACAACCGCTAGTGCCAACAGAACACGAATTAAGCCCATGCGAGAACAGTTTGATATTTTTAATGTGCAATATTTTCGCATGGTTGCGAGCCAATGGCCTGCAGACATGCAATCTCGACTGACTCATACCATCCTCAGGGCGCGTAGACGCAAAAAGCCCCCCGGAACTACATACAGCAAGCTCTCAGGTAACGCGCCTTTTCCGCGCCCTGCCTCCGGGGCCATTTTCGATGATTTCAACGGCACGGCACATTTCGTGCGGAGGTTGACCTTTGGATTTTTTCTTTGGTTTTGAGGCGGAAGTAATAGACGCCGCAACGATTGACGTAAAACCGAGGGGCCTGGATCTGAGGCAAAAGGTGGCTCACTCAGTAAGCACATAGCCCGAAAAGCAAAAAACCGCTATCGGCTTTCGCTGATAACGGCTTTCTGGTATTTGGTTGCGGGGCAGGACTTGTCGTTCAGAAACACCGAGTAAAACCAAACTGGCCCCCTGCCTGTTAAATTGCACTGAAAACCGCCCCCAGGGGGAAATTCGGCGAGCAATTAACAGCAGAGAGTCTTGCCCTAGCAAAAAAGTGGCTTATAGGTGCATCAAAATGCATCAGTTTGGCCCCCTGCCAGACGGGGTGCGGCACCAGGACGGACGGGCTTCGGCGCCTGCTTACCCGGGTTTAAGCCCCGACCAGCACCTGCCGCCATCCGTCCAGCTCAAGCATGCGTTCAACCAAGAACAGCAGGCTTGCCAATGACGGGGCCACCATGCCCTTGAGCATTGCACCAGTCTTCTTGCCAAGATAGGCGCCATACCACAACGCGCTCTGCAGCAAGCGCCCGTTGGTCCGATGATAGGTCGCGCATTGATGCATCTGCTTGTAGGTGCGGGGCCGGTCAGGTGGCACATCGGCCCAGCCGGAAACACACTGGTGACGCTCGAACATCTCCCTTGCACACCCATGCGCCCACCCATGCCAGGGCTTGAGCGGACCGCCGAAATGCAGCATCACCGCATCGTCGGACACATTCAGCTTGCGCCTTGCAAAACGCAACTCTCCCAACAGCGAGAACATGACATTCCATTTCGGATGCAGCTTGAGCACCTTGCCCTCGGCCACCTTGTTCAGGGCATCCTGGTCGGGATAGTCGAGACTGTACTGGCCGCTGCCGATCAGTTCGATAGCTTGTGCGGTGATCCCAGCCGCATTCCAGTTGGCAACATCGATGAGCAGTAGACCCGAATTGAAATAGAAACCGCCTCCCAGCCCCATGGCCTTGATCCGACGCTGGGCAATGGTATGCACATCGGCCACAGCCGCGGCCACGTGCTCGCCAAGCTCCAGTTCCAGTAGCGGGCTCAGGTCACCACGGCACAGGATATCCGAATCGACATAGAGGAAGCGTCCGGTGATACCCGCCAGCACGCCCGGCATCAGGATGCGGGTGAAGATGGCGTTGGAATAGTTGCTGCGCGGATTGTGGCGATATCCCGCGAACACGGCATCGTCTAGCAGATGCAGGAGCATGGGTACGCCGCGCTGGCGCGACATCTGCTCCAGGCGCGCGCGACTATCCTGGCTACAGCCGAAGGCGAAGACGTGAAAGACGAAATCCATGCCGGGATTATGGTCCAGGATGGAAGCGATGCAGACCCCGGCGCCACGGAAGAAGTTTTCGTCTACGCCAAATCCGATATGCAGTGTCGAACGCTCGCGAGTCATTGTTCCCCCTCTTTCTTCGCGGCTGGATGGATGGCGGATCTTAGCACCGCATGTTGGAGATTGAATGAATTCGCAGTGACTTGTTCAGTTTCTTATCGGCAACCTGGGAAAGCTCTCAAGAATGAAGATAGCAATCACAAGAATGGAGGGCGACGTCGGGAACAGGAGGAGAAGCGGTGGGACCAGAGCGAAAGGCTTACGCCTTAGATTATTTGGTTGCGGGGCAGGATTTGTTAACAAGAAACAAAAAGTTCGGTTAAATTAGCGTCGAAAATAATCCCGCTTATAACTGAACAATTACTAAGAAGATAACTCATTTTGCAGAGCATCAGTTAAGCCTGCCAGACTGGGGACGACGGAGTATCAAGTTTGTTGAATTGCCCGCCCCCGTTCAATGGCTGCATTTAATTGCAAGGCAACAATATTAGCAGTGACCGGGCATTTCGTGCGGAGACTGACCTTCCGGTCTTTTTCCTTGGTCTTGAGACGGAAATAGAAGACGCCGCAACGATTGATGTACAACCGAGGGACTTTGATCTGAGGCGTAAAGTGGCTCACATGGTAAGCCCACCGCCCAAAAAGCAAAAAACCGCTATCGGCCAAGGCTGATAACGGTTTTCTGAGATTTGGTTGCGGGGGCAGGATTTGAACCTACGACCTTCGGGTTATGAGCCCGACGAGCTGCCAGACTGCTCCACCCCGCGTCTGAAGAAAACAATTATAGGGCAGGTAAAATCGGAATGCAAACATTTTCTGCAATCTTTTTACAGTGATACACTCCTAACCGCATTGGCACTCCTCCATCGGCAGTTCCAGCAGGCCACGAAGGGCGCTGCCGATGCCACGGGATGCCGCTGCCGGCGCTATACATACCTATATATACAGACACCAGAACCGAGCCTCTATGAAATTCTGTTCCGAATGCGGTCAGACAGTATCCCAGCAGATTCCTCCCGATGACACGCGCCTGCGCTACGTCTGCGGCAATTGCGGGGCGATCCATTATCAGAATCCCAAGATGGTCGTCGGCTCGATCCCGGTCTGGGAACAGGACGGTGAGGTCAAGGTGCTGCTGTGCAAGCGCGCCATCGAGCCACGCCTGGGTTACTGGACGCTGCCGGCGGGTTTCATGGAAAACGATGAAACCACCGAAGACGCCGCCCGCCGCGAGACCGAAGAGGAAGCCGGCGCCCGCATCCAGCTGCATGAACTGTTCTCGCTGGTGAACGTGCCACATGTGCACCAAGTGCACTTGTTCTATCGCGCCACCCTGCTGGACCTGGATTACCAGGCCGGTATCGAGAGCCTGGAAGTCGACCTCTATACAGAAGAGCAGATTCCCTGGCAGGACATCGCCTTCCCCACGGTGGAGTTCACCCTGCGCGCCTTCTTTGCCGATCTCAAGAAGCTGCGCAGCGGTGAAGGCAGCTTCACGATGCACACCGAAGACATCCGCCGCCGCATGATCTGATCCGCAGGAGCACACGGATGATCGCCTGGCTGGATCCCGATACCCCCTTCCCCGATGTCTCGCGCGCCCTGGCCGATCCGCCGGGCCTGCTGGCAGCGGGCGCCGACCTGTCGCCGCAACGCCTGCTGGAGGCGTATCGCCACGGCATCTTCCCCTGGTTCTCGGAAGGCCAGCCCATCCTCTGGTGGAGTACCGATCCACGCATGGTCTTGTATACAGATCGCTTCGTCGTCTCCGACAGCCTGAAGAAGACCCTGCGCCGCATCGAACGCAGCCGTCACGGTGACGGGCTGTGGCAGGTCAGCTTCGACACGGCATTCGAACAAGTGATGCAGGGTTGTGCAGGACCGCGACGACATGAGCAGGGAACCTGGATTTCCCCTGAGATCATGCAGGGTTACACCGGCCTGCACCGCGCCGGCTACGCCCACTCCTCCGAGGTCTGGCTCAATGGCGAACTGGTCGGCGGGGCCTATGGCGTATCGATTGGCCGCATGTTCTATGGCGAATCGATGTTTGCCCGGGTAAGCGATGCCTCCAAGGTGGCGTTGGCGCATCTGGTGTTCTTCCTGCGCAGCCACGGCGTGGACATGATCGACTGCCAACAGGAAACGTCACATCTGGCCTCCCTCGGCGCACGTCCCATCGCCCGCAGCGACTTCCTGCGCCACCTGCGGGCGGCCATCCAGTGGCCGCAGATTCGCGGCTGGGCGCCTCTGGACCTGCTGGAAAGCGGCATCCCCGCGACGCGACGCGATTGAGCCGGTCGCGGCTGTTCACTGTAGCCGGCAAAATAGTGTAAATTGGAACCTGACTCCAGGGGCCGGCCGGCTGTCGCCACTGCGCCGCCGCTTCCCGCAAGACAGGACAGGACGCACATGACGCATCTCAAAGACTTGCCGTTCTCCACGTTGCAGTTCTATGCAACCGCGCCCTATCCATGCAGTTATCTCGATGACCAGCAGGCCCGCTCGCAAGTGGCCACCCCCTCCCACCTGATCAATGCGGATGTCTATTCCGAACTGGTGAAGACGGGTTTTCGCCGCAGCGGCATCTTTACCTATCGCCCTTACTGCGACGGCTGCACGGCCTGCACGCCGGTGCGCATCCGGGTCGCCGATTTCCAGCGCAACCGCAGCCAGCGTCGTGCCTGGGAGCGCAATCGCGGCCTGCAGACCCTGGTCACCAACCTGACCTACGCCCACGAGCATTACGAACTCTACCTGCGCTACCAGTGTGCCCGTCACGCCGGCGGCGGCATGGACCAGGACAGTCGGGACCAGTACGCGCAATTCCTGCTGCAGAGCAAAGTGAACACCCGCCTGGTCGAATTCCGCGAAGCCGATGGCACCTTGCGCATGGTCAGCATCATCGATGTGCTCAGTGACGGACTGTCATCGGTGTACACCTTCTTCGATCCGGACATGCCCTCCGCCTCCTTTGGTACCTATAACATCCTGTGGCAGATCGAACAGGCACGCCAGTTGGACATGCCCTACGTCTACCTGGGTTACTGGATCAAGGAAAGCCCGAAGATGGCCTACAAGACCAACTACCAGCCGCTCGAAGCGCTGCAGGATGGTCAATGGCAGCCACTGGAAGGCTGAGCTCAATGTGGTGCAAAGCCCGCAAACCCGCGCTTAGGGCGGCAAAATCGGGCTGGAAAAGCGCCTGATTCGAGGAATTGACAGGCTGGCGCGTTAGAATAGCGGCACTTTTTCATCGCCATCCGCCCTCTTCCATCGTGTCCGACAAATTCCTCTACGCGCTCGCGCGTCCGCTGCTCTTTTCCCTGGAACCCGAAACCGCGCACCACCTGGTGCTGCCGGCGCTGCGCTGCGCTGCGCACTACAGCCTGACCGACTTCATCACCCGCCGTCCGGCGGCTGATCCACGCACCGTGATGGGCATCCAGTTCCCCAATCCGGTGGGCATGGCGGCCGGGCTGGACAAGGACGGCGCCTATATCGACGGCCTGGCGGCACTGGGCTTCGGCTTCATCGAAGTGGGCACGGTCACGCCTCGTGCGCAGCCGGGCAATCCGCTGCCGCGCATGTTCCGCCTGCCGGCCGCCAATGCCGTGATCAACCGCATGGGCTTCAACAATGGCGGTGTGGATGCCTTCGTGGCCAATGTGCAATCCTCGCGCTTCTTCCAGGAGCGCCAGGGCGTGCTGGGCCTGAACATCGGCAAGAATGCCGACACCCCCATCGAGCGTGCGGCCGAAGATTACGTGCATTGCCTGGAAAAGGTCTATCCCTATGCCAGCTACGTGACCGTCAACATCTCGTCGCCCAATACCAAGAACCTGCGCCAGTTGCAGGGCGCCTCGGAACTGGACGCCCTGCTGTCGCAGCTGAAGTCGGCCCAGCGTCGCCTGGCCGATCGCCACGGCCGCTACGTGCCGGTGGCGCTCAAGATCGCGCCGGACATGGACATGGAACAGGTCAAGAATGTCGCCGACGCGTTGCTGCGCCACCAGATCGATGGC
Source organism: Herbaspirillum sp. VT-16-41 (assembly GCF_001994935.1). NCBI lineage: Bacteria > Pseudomonadati > Pseudomonadota > Betaproteobacteria > Burkholderiales > Oxalobacteraceae > Herbaspirillum > Herbaspirillum sp. VT-16-41. The sequence goes on along the minus strand of NZ_MUXB01000101.1, from coordinate 151,887 downwards.
GTCATCGCCACCAACACCACCATCACCCGCGACGCCGTGCAGGGCATGCCGCATGGCGAAGAGGCCGGTGGCCTGTCGGGCAAGCCGGTGCTGGAACTGTCGAATCAGGTGATCCGCGGCCTCAAGGCCGAAGTGGGCGATGCCCTGCCCATCATCGGGGTGGGTGGCATCTTCAGTGGCGCCGATGCGCGCGCCAAGATCGAGGCCGGCGCGTCGCTGGTCCAGCTCTACACCGGCCTGATCTACCAGGGACCGGCGCTGGTGCGCGAATGCGTCGAGGCGCTGCGCATACCCAAGGTCGCAGCGGCTCACCACTGACCTGCAGAACCGTACCGATTGTAGAAATGAAAACAGCAGGCCTGCCGCCTGCTGTTTTCATTGGTGCGCGCCAAACGGGCGTGGCCAGCCCCGCGTCTTGCTGCACTCTTACTGCTTGGAAGACTCCTTCTTCAAATTGAAGATCCGGCGCGCATTGGCATCGGATTCGGACTTCTTTTCGAAATCGGTCTTTTCGCAACCGGCCAGCACTACACCGACGACCAGCGTCAGCAGCATGACGACGACACGCATGATATTCCCCTGAAGATTCAGATGCGCCCTGGCAGCCAGCCCGTGCGGGACCAGGACCAGGGTCAACGCGGCGCGAGCCCCCGCCCGCTGCCGACAGGCGCCATTTTATGCGCAAATGCCGACAGCGCGACCAGTCGGCACGGAAAGATTTCGCCCGCATTCGCCTCTATAATGGCAGGCTTCGGCCGCCTGGCGCGGCGCTGCAGCCAGTCCCATGTCCGTTAATACCATCGCCCTCAACCGTCAGATGAGCCATTTCGATGACCACGCCAGTGTCTGGCTGTTCGGTTATGGCTCCATCATCTTCAAGGCCGACTTTCCCTACCTGGAACGTCGGCCGGCCCACATCAGGGGCTGGGCGCGCCGCTTCTGGCAAGGCTCGCACGATCACCGCGGCACGCCCGATGCGCCGGGACGCGTGGTCACGCTCATCGCGCAGGAGGGCGCTGTCTGCGCCGGCATGGCCTACCTGATCACGCCGGAAGTCTTCGCCCACCTGGATCACCGCGAAAAGAACGGCTACCTGCGGCTGGCCACGCCGATGTTCTTCGACGACGGGCAGCAGACCGAAGGGCTGATCTACATTGCCGCCGAAGACAACCAGGCCTTCGCCGGCCCGGCCAGCGAATCCGACATCGCACGCCAGATCGCCCATGCAGTCGGACCGAGCGGCCGCAACAGCGAATACCTGCTCAAGCTGGCCCAGGCGCTGCGCGAGCTGGAGGTCGATGACGACCATGTCTTCGCCATCGAACGCCATCTGCTGCAACTGGACCCGCAGGCCGCCATGCTATCGTCTGCCCGGCGCGCCTGAAGTCCACGCCATTCACGACACACAATAAGGATGAGGAACATGATCAAAGCCCTTGCAGCAAGCCTGACCGTCGCCCTGGCCCTGGCGGCCTGCGCATCGCCGGTGCAACGTACCGCCACCGGTGACATCCCGGCCTCGCGCGTCTATATCAAGAGCATGACCGAACAGGCCGCCGGCCTGTCGCAGATCGAATTCACCCGCGTGGCCGGCATGCTCAACAACGAAATGCTGGAGCTGTCGATCAACGACGTGGTCCTGGCGCAGATCACCGGGGGCGAACATCTGTCGATCTGGCTCAAGCCGGGCAGCTACGACTTCAGCATCAAGCGGGTCCACACCCTGACCTCGGCCGGCCCCAATCCGCAGGACCGCCTGACGGTCCAGGTGGCGCAAGGCGCTGCCTACAAGGTACAGATCACGACCGAATTGCGCGGACTGAATATCCAGCTGGTGAAGTAACAAGCCGTCAAAGCGGCGCGAGGCCAACGCCTGCGCCTGCCTCTTTCATCAAAGCCCCTGTCGTACGGAAGACACACCGTGCGCCAGGGACTTTTTCCACGAGAGGCCATCAAATTTGTTAAGCCGTTGATTTATAAGGATAAATACCAACAGACACCCCTCAGGTTGCGCAAAAACACCAAGTTATTCACGAAAGAGATAACTGGTATTGGGATTCAAAAGTGGAAGCGTCGCGGTGAAGCGAATATATTGCAATGCAACAGATCAATTTTTCCTCACGGAGCTCACCATGAACATCGTCGCCGACATCCTCCCGTACACCCTGCTCATCGGCGCCATGGTCGCGCGCTACCTGATTTCGGTCAAGTAAGCAGCCCTCCTGGCCGGGTTGTCGCCAGCCCATTGCGGTACTGGCAGACACGAAAGCAGCAGTCCTGAAAAGCGGTGATTGTCGCGTTGCAACGCTGACAAGCCGCTTTTTCTTTTTGCCCCTCCTCCGTGCATCCAGGTCCATTTTTGGGCATGGTTTTGCACCATTATCATCATTGCTGATATCTTCGCGCCGTCGATAAATGGCTTCCCCGAGACTTTCCGGCAGCCGACGCGGCAGCGCCGCCTCACTTGCAAAGTGCTCGCAGCCCATTACACTCGCAAGCTTTGCCAACGGAACGAAAGTGAAGCATGAAGCGTCTCGCCTCCCTCCTAGCCGCCTCCTCCCTGCTGCTGGCCGTGCAAGGCTGCGCCTGCGCGCCGGGCTTCGTCGGGTTCGATAGCCGCTGTCAGTTCAGCAACGTTCCCAGCGGTCAGCCCTGAACGCAAAAAAGCGTCGCACCCTTGCCTCATCGGGCTGGCTGCGACGCTTTACAGACGTAATTCCAGGTTAATTTTCCCGCCCTCGGTCAGCCCCCCCGCGCACTCTTCAGTCGGCGGCTGGCAACTGCGCCAGCCAGGCACGCAAATCGTGCATGACCTGCTCACGCAGCCCGACTTCCTCGTTGAAAATCTCATGATAGGCGGCGCCATACCAGTGCAGGGTCTTCTGCGGCCCCGGCAAGGCATCGAAGAAGGCACGACTGCCACGCGGAGCGACGAAGGCGTCGTCCCCGGCCACCTGCAACAGCACCGGCCGGGTGAACTGGGCCGCATCGCGGGCCACCTGATGCATCGCATCGAGCATGAAATTGAGCATGCGCGGGGCGATCTTGCCGTGGTTGAGCGGGTCCCGGCGGTAGGCCAGGACCTGGTGCGGATCGTGCGAAATACGGCTGGCCGGCAAGGCCGTGGGCAGCGCCAGGCCAGGGGCGATGGCCGAAGAGACCTTCAGTAGCAGCCTTTGCCAGCCGCTCAGGTCCAGCGCCAGCGCCGGGGACGACAGCGCCAGCGCGCGCACCGGGCTATAGCCACCGGTGGCGAAGCGCGCTGCCACCAGGCCGCCCATGCTGTGACCGAACAGCAGCGGCGTGCACTGGGTGCGGCGGCTGAAATCATCGAAACTTTGCTTGAGATCGCGCAGCAGGTCGTCCGCCTGGATCAGGCTGCCCTGGCGGCCGCCGGAATTCCCGTGACCGCGATGGTCGCAGATGCGCACCGACATGCCCGCCTCGTTGAACAACTGCGCCAGCGCCGCATAGCGCCCGCCATGTTCGCCCAGCCCATGCACCATCTGCACGGCCGCCGTGGCGCCCGGTACCAGCCAGTCGCGGCAGAACAGCCGGGTGCCGTCGGCGGCATCGATCCAGTGTTCCTGCACGGGGACGAGTGCGCTCATGATTGCCCGGAACCCGGGTTTTCACGTTCGGCATAGCGGCGCCGTGCGCGCCAGCCCTGGCGCAGGCGGCGGCTCTGGCGCAGCGCCAGCTGCAGCGAGGCCGCCCAGGACAGCGGACGCGGGTGCACCACGGCGCGCAGGGCGCGGGCATAGTCCAGCACCATGCCGGGGGTCCAGGCCATGGTCACGGCGCGTTTGCGGATCTGGCTGGCGACCCAGATCTCGGGGGTGAACATCATCCGCACCGCATTGAACCAGTGACGGTCGCGACCGCCCATGACGCCTTCCAGCGCCGCCTCCAGGGCATTGGCCACGGTGCTGGAGCAATTGCGGTGGGTCAGGTTGTAGATTTCGGTACGGCGATAGTGCTGCCAGAAGCGATCCAGCGAAGCCCGGCGATAGTCGCGGAAGACGATCTTCTCGGTCGATTCGCACCAGGCCGCTGCTTCGCTGGCGTAGTCGGTCAGGTAGCGTCCCTTGACGTCGTTCTCGGCGGTGGCCCGCAACAGGCGCGCGAACTGGTCCGGCGAGCGGTCGATTTCCTCGGCCGGATAGAGGCTGATGTAGAGATCGGGCTGAATCTCCAGCGCCGCATGGCCGGTGGAGATGACGCCATTGAGGTCGACGGCGGCGATGTAGCGGTCGATCACCGGCTGTCGCCGCGCCGGTCCCTTGGCGCTGCCGGTGGGCGTCCAGACGTGTACGGTCAGGGGGGCCAGCGGCCCGGCCTGGGGCGCTGGCGCGCTAGACGGACGCAGGCGCGACTGCAGGTCCGCCGCACCGTCATGCAGCCCGGCGTCGAAGGGTCGGTCGTCACCGCTGTTGCGCTCCACCAGCACATCGGCCGAGGCCTGCTGCGGCAGCATGCGGCTGCGCAGCGCCAGCCAGATCATGTTCCAGCCGCCGAAGATCAGGCCCAGTGCCAGGCAATAGGGTACGGTCCCCTTGTAGTGGGTGGGATAGGGCTGGAAGAAGAAGATCGCCAGCACGATCTGCACCAGTCCCCCCAGCATGGCGGTGCGCCAGCGCGGGAAACGGACCACCAGTGCCGAGGTGATCTGCAGCGAGCCGCCGATGGTGAAGGCGATGCCGAACAGCATGGCCAGCGCCATGTTGCTGGCCTGGTGCTGGGTGATGACCAGGATGGCAATGAGCAGGAACAGGGTCCCCTTGACGTAGCGCAGGGTCTTCTGCGCCCCCATGCCGCTGTTGGCCACCCACAGCGTGACCAGGCTCTCCAGCAACAGCAGGTAGCCGAACAGGGTCAGCGGAAAATTGAGCACGCCGTCCAGGGCATCGATCATCAGCGATACGCCGATGGCACCCCAGGCCAGGCCGGCCACAGCCAATGCATGCCAATTGCGGCGGATGAAATCCGCCCCCAGCAACAACAAGACGAGTCGTATCACGGCGTTCCCCGGGGCGCATGCCCTTCCCTTTAGCGATCCCGCATTTTCAGGGATTACGTGCCGCGAGGCAAATTGTGCATTTTCAGCGACGGCAACATGCGTGACGCGGGGCTGCACAATGCCGCACAATGCGCGCTCATCCTGCTTTGTGTGCCGCCCATGTCCTTTTCCGTCCTGCTCTCGGCCGTGGCCAGCAGCCTGCTGCTGCCACCGGTCTCCCCCTTGCTGCTGTGCCTGGCCGGCTGGCTGTGGCGGCGCCGGGCACCGCGCGCCGGCGCGGCGCTGGTGCTGTTGGGGGTGGCCAGCCTGCTGGTGCTCAGTACCCGGATAGGCGCCCTGTGCCTGATCGCCCCGCTGGAAAACCAGTACCCGCCGCTGGCAAGTGTGGGGGATGCCCAGGCCATCGTCATCCTCGGTTCCGGCCGGATCGACCAGGCGCCGGAATACGGCGGGCTGGACGACGCCACGCCGATCGGCATGAAGCGGCTGCAATACGGCGCCGCCCTGCATCGCCAGAGCGGCCTGCCCATCCTGGTCACCGGGGGCAGTCCGGACGGCTCGCCGCAGAGCGAGGCCGAACTGATGGCGCGGGTGCTGCAGCGCGATTTCGGCGTGCCGGTGCGCTGGCAGGAGCGCCATGCCGACACCACCGCCGACAACGCCACCCTCTCGGCGGCCATGCTCAAGGCGGAGGGTATCGAGCGCGTCATCGTCGTCACCGACAGCATCCACATGCCGCGTGCCATGCGCGCCTTCGCCCGCACCGGGCTGCAGGCCAGGGCTGCAGCCACGCTGTTCCTGGTGCCGGCACGCGCGCGCGTGACCGATTACCTGCCCGGCGCCAGCCACCTGCAGATGGCCAGCTACGCCCTGCGCGAATGGATAGGCCAGGCCTGGTATCGCCTGCGTACTGCCGTCAGCCCATGAAGTGACCCCCCTTCCGCCTCCTGTTCGCGCCTTCGCCCTTGTCATCCATCGGTAAAGTAACAAGGTCACCCAGGCTGCTGCGGTTTCGCCGTCCGGATGAGTTTCAGGGTGTCATTGTTCTTATCGTGCTCACAGAAAGTGATGTGTCCGGGGCCAGCGTCCCGATGCAATCGCTCCGGCGCAAGGATGCCGGGGAGCCTCCACCAACCAATGGGAGATCTACATCATGGGCCAGTTGTCCTTCAGCAAGAAACTTTGGCTGCCGCTCGTACTGAGCCTCATCGCACTTCTGGCCATTTCCGTCTTCAGCGCCTTCATGGTGCGCCAGGTCCGTCTGGAAGAACGCAAGGCCGACCTGACCAACATCGGCCAGACCGCGCTGTCGCTGGTCAAGGGCTACGGCGCCCTGGCCGAGGGCGGCACCATGAGCAAGGAAGAAGCACAAAAGCGCGCCAAGGCCGCCATCAAGAGCCTGCGCTATGGCAGTGATGGCTACTTCTCGATTTCCACCTCGGCCCAGATCATCGTCATGCACCCGATCAAGCCCGAACTGGATGGCAAGGACCTGACCAACTTCAAGGACCCGGCCGGCAACAACCTGTTCGTCGAGATCACCAAGGCCGGCAGCCAGCCCAATGGCGGCTTCGTCCACTATCTGTGGCCCAAGGTCGGCGCGGCCGAACCGGTGGCCAAGACCTCTTTCGTGATCTCCTATCAGCCCTGGGACTGGCACCTGACCACCGGCGCCTACATGGATGACATCAACGCCGCCTTCATGCGCAGCCTGTGGCAGATGGTGATCCTGTTCGCCGTGGTGGCTGCTGCGCTGGTGGGCCTGGTGATCGTGATCAACCGTGGCATCCTGCGTACCATCGGCGGCGATCCGGCCAAGGCAGCCGACGTGGCCAACCGCATCGCCCAGGGTGACCTTACGCCCAACATCGAGACCGCGCCGGGTGACCGCAGCAGCCTGCTGTTTGCGGTGCGCAGCATGCGTGATTCGCTGCTCAATACCATCACCAGTATCAAGACCTCGGCCGACACGATTGCCACCGCCTCGCAGGAAATCGCCAGCGGCAACCTCGACCTGTCCGGCCGCACCGAACAGCAGGCCGGCTCGCTGGAAGAAACCGCCTCGGCCATGGAACAACTGACGGCCACCGTCAAGCAGAACGCCGACAACGCGCGCCAGGCCAACCAGTTGGCCGAATCGGCCTCGGACGTGGCCATCCAGGGCGGCAGCGTGGTCAGCCAGGTAGTGCAGACCATGGAAGGCATCACCGACAGTTCACGCAAGATCGCCGACATCATCGGGGTGATCGACGGTATCGCCTTCCAGACCAATATCCTGGCCCTGAACGCGGCGGTGGAAGCCGCCCGTGCCGGCGAACAGGGACGCGGCTTTGCGGTGGTGGCTTCGGAGGTGCGCTCCCTGGCCCAGCGCTCGGCCTCGGCGGCCAAGGAGATCAAGGCCTTGATCGATGACTCGGTCGCCAAGGTCGATACCGGCAGCAAGCTGGTCGAACAGGCCGGCGCCACCATGACCGAAGTGGTGGCCAGCGTACGCCGGGTGACCGATATCGTGGGCGAGATCAGCTCGGCCAGCCAGGAACAGAGCGCCGGCATCGCCGAGGTGGGGCGCGCCATTACCCAGATGGACGAGGGTACCCAGCAGAATGCTGCGCTGGTGGAACAGGCTGCCGCGGCCGCCCAGTCGCTGCAGGATCAGGCGGCGACCCTGGCCGGTCTGGTGGGTGGCTTCCACATCGACGGCAGCCATGCCCGCATGGCGCAGACAGCGCCGGCACGTCCGGCCGCACCGGCGAGTACGCCGGCCCCGGCGGCTACCCCTCCCAAACCGGCTGCAGCCCGACCGGCAATGCCCGCCCCCAAGGCTGCCGCGCCTAAGCCGGCCTCACCCAAGCCGGCCGCACCGAAGGCGGCTGCACCCAAGCCCGCAGCCGCCAAGGCCGAGGCGCCCGCGTCCAAGGCGGCAGGCGGCAAGTCGCCTTCGCGCCTGCCGGCCGGTGAAGATGAGGGGGATTGGGAGACCTTCTGAACTCCGGCGCCTGGCGCACGGTTCACGGTTCACGGTTCACCACCAGCCCGCGCCCTGCGCGGGCTTTTTCATATCGGCCTCAGGCGATGGCCGCCAGGTTTTCACCGACCAACCGCCCGATCAGTGCGCTGTCGGGCGCCACTGCCAGGGCACGGGCCGTATCCTGCCGGCCGGTGGCGACCAGTCCCTGGTCGTGGGCGGCAATGGTGTATTCACTATGGCAGGCCGGGCAGTACAGGGTATCGCCCGCCACCGCGTGGCGCGGACGCACCACCACCGGACCGCAGGACACGCAACGCTGCAGGGGAATGCCCTCGTCGCTGTGACCGACGATATGGGCCAGCTCGGGATGCTGTTGCAAGCCGATGAACAGCGTCCCCAGGGCCGCGTCGAACTGCCGGCCCAGCTCACCCTGGATGATCTCCATGGCCCGCGCAATGGGCATGCCGCTGCGATAGGGCCGCGTGCTGGTCATGGCATCGAAGGCGTCGCAGATGCCCACGATGCGGGCCGCCAGCGGAATGTCCTCCCCACGTCGCCCGAAGGGATAGCCCCGACCGTCCGGCGTTTCATGGTGCAGCAGCACCGCATCCTCGGCCAGCGCCGCCAGGGGATGCCCGGCCAGCATGCGATGACCGATTTCCGGGTGGGTCTTGATGACCGCGTATTCGGTATCGTCCAATTTGGATTTCTTGCCCAGTACCGCATCGGGAATGCCAATCTTGCCCAGGTCATGCAGGAAAGCGCCGATGGTGATGCGCGCTACCTGCGCCGGGTCCAGCCCGGCCGCTTCGGCCAGCAGCCGCGACAACCGCGCCACCCGCCACAGATGCCCGCCGGTATAGGGATCACGCGCTTCCACTGCCCAGGCCAGCAGGAACAGGCTGGTCAGCAAGGGCGCGTCGTCGGCAGCGTGACGTGCAGGGGTCTTGGGGGTGGCGCGGCGCCACAGGTCTGACAGTCGCATGTTCCTGGTTTCTCCGTTTTTCCGGCTTGTTTTTCAGATCACTTTTCAGCTTGCTTTCCGGCCTACCAGCGCAACAACCGCGGTCCCAGCAACAGACCGGCAAACGCCGGCACCAGCATGCCCAGGAAATACCACAGGCCCCAGAAAGGCGCCTCCATCTCCGGGCAATGCAGGCAATACACCATGGTCGCCACGGCCCCCGCCAGCAGCCCGGCCACCGCACCGGTCAGGCGCAGGCGGGTCGGGGCCATGCCGCGCACGGCCCAGAAGATGCCGATGAACAGCGGCACCGACAGCAGCGCGATATTGAAGGGGCAGCTGCGCCAGGTGCTGCCCATGAGCAGCGGCAGGCGTTGCGCCGCCGGACTGGAAAGCAGCACCAGCGCACCACCGGTCCAGATCGCCAGGCTGGGCAAGGCGATACCAGCCCAGGTGGCCCCCACCCGCAGGCCCGGGCGCATCAGGCGCCGCAGCACCAGCATGGCCCCCACGGCCAAAGCACTCGGGAAGGCCAGCTTGATCCAGAACATCGGCACTTCCAGCATCACGCCCAGGTCGGGCCGCAGGCCGTAGATCTTCAGCATCAGCAGCAGCGACAACACCGCGCCCAGCGTCAGTGCCTGCACCATCTGCCGCAGCGGCAGCCGGCGGTCCACGGGCGCCACGCCGCTGGCCATCATGGCAATGAGTTCATCGGTCTTCATGCTTGCAATTTCTCCCTGATCTTGAGTGCTAGCGCCTTGAGGCCACGGTGGATACCGACCTTCACGGCCGACTCCGACATCCCCGTCAGTTGCGCCGTCTCGGCCACCGACAGGCCTTCCAGCTTCACGTGCAGGATCGGCAGGCGCTGCTTCTCGGGCAATTCCTCCAGCAGCGCACCGACATCGCGCCGGGCCTGGGCCGGTTCGTCGTCGCAGGTGGCCAGCAGGTCGTGTTCTTCGTCCAGCGGATCGTTGAAGGCTTCCCGGCGCGAGCGGGCACGCAGGAAATCCATCAGCTTGTAGCGGGCGATGGCATGCACCCAGGCCGTCAGCGGCTGGTCGGGCCGATAGGTATGACGAGCGTTATGCACCGCCAGCAGGGTTTCCTGGACCACGTCCTCGACTTCGTCCTGCATGTTCTGCAGACGCCTGCGCAGGAAGGCCCGCAGCCGCCCGCTGAGTTCGGAAAGGAAATCCCGATAGGCCACGGCGTCACCATCCAGCCCGGCCAGCAGCAAAGCGCGCAGGCGTTCTTCGGTGGGGTGCGAGGGCTCCTTGCCGGCCAATGGCTGGCCCGGTCGGACGGTCCGGTCATCCGGCAAGGCCGGTGCGGCATGAGCAAACATGAATAGGCTTTCAGTCATGGAAGAGCCGCCGGATCACCAACGGAGCAGCCAGGGACCGGACCAGGCACCGGCCAGCGTCGGCAGCGCCACCCCCAGCACATACCAGACACCCCAGAAGGGCGGTGCCATCTCCACGCAATAAAGTGAATAGACTAGCACGCCCTGTGCGCCTGCCACCAGCCCGGCGACCGCGCCGGCCGCGTGCAGTCGGGTGGGTGCCAGACCGCGCATGAACCACAGCATGGTGGCCAGCGTAGGAAGTGACAACAAGGCCACGTTGAGGGAACAGACTTCCCAGCTGCTGCCCAGCAAGAGCTCCAGCCGTTGCGAGGGCGGCGCCAGGGCCAGCCAGCTGCCGCCGGCCAGCCACAGCACCAGGGGTGGCAGCAGCAGCGCCGCCGCCGGTCCCGGGCCGATGCGCACACCCGGTCGTGCCAGCCGCGCCGCCGCCATCTGTCCGGCCAGCAGGGCCGCCAGCGGGAAGGACACCTTCATCCAGAACAAGGGCGCCTGCAGCAACTGCCGCACATCGCTACGCACCCCATACAGCGCCGCCAGCAGCAGCAGCGCCCCCAGCAAGCCGAGCGCCAGTGCCACCGCCATGCGCGCCGTGACATGGCGCAGCATTACAGGTCGGCCGCCGGCGGCCTGTCCTTCCGTGCCGGCGGCCAGCATATTGACCAGTTCCATCGTTTTCATTGCATCCCCTTCTGGATCATGCGAGCAGGTACGCGCTCCAGGCGCTCTCCTATGTATTCGTCTGAACCCTGCCGCCGGTTACAGGCGGCGCAAAAAATATTTATCCGAAAAATTTTGCGACGGCTGTAACCGGCGCCCGACTGCCGGCGAATTAACCATCAGATCGGCAGCCACGGCATTCCCCGCCGGCGGACTGCACCGGTCGCTATCACTTTCTTCACTTTCCAATTTCAAGGAGTCCACCATGAACGCACGTATCGTCGCCACCGCCGCCCTGACCCTCGCCACCCTCGCTTCCGGCGTGGCCATGGCACAAGACAAGCAACCGATGAACAAGACCGCCGTCGAGAAGTGCTATGGCGTCTCCATGGCCGGCCAGAACGACTGCAAGGCCGGTGAAGGCACCACTTGCGCCGGCACCGCCAAGATGGACTACCAGGGCAATGCCTGGAAGAACGTGCCGGCCGGTACCTGCACCTCCATCAAGACCCCGCACGGCATGGGCTCGCTCAAGCCGATGTAAGCGAGACGGTCATGACCACCCACACCATCTCGGCCGGACTCGGTCTGAAGCCCCAGCATTTCGATGCAGCGCTGGCCTGCGGGCAGGCAGGCCTGTGGTTCGAAGTCCATCCGGAAAACTACCTGATGGACGGCGGCCCCCGCCTGGCCTGGCTGCAGGCCATCCGCGAACGCCATCCCCTGGCCTTGCATGGTGTGTCGTTGTCCCTGGCCGGCCCCGATGCCCCCGACCCCGATCACCTGCGCCGACTGGCGCATCTGATCGACCGGGTGGAACCGGTGCTGGTCTCGGAGCACCTGGCCTGGTCACGCATCGCCGGTCACTATCTGCCCGACCTGCTGCCGGTACCCCGCACCAGCACCACGCTGGCACGCGTGGCGGCCAACATCAACCGCACGCAGGATGCACTCAAGCGCCGCATCGCCCTGGAGAATCCTTCACATTACCTGCACATGGAACAGCACGCCTGGAGTGAACCCGAGTTCCTGCAGGAACTGGTCCGCCGCACCGGTTGCGCCCTGCTGATCGATGTCAACAACGTCCATGTCAGCGCCTGCAACCTCGGCATCGATGCCCGCGCCTACCTGGACCAACTGCCCGCAGCCGACATCCATGAAATCCACCTCGCCGGCCATAGTGCCGATGTCAGCCTGCCCGGGCTGCTGGTGGACTCGCACGACGCGCCGGTGGCGCCGGTGGTCTGGGCGTTGTACCAGCACCTGATCACGCGCATCGGCGCGCGCCCCACCCTGATCGAACGCGACGGCGATGTACCGGCCTTCGAGCAGTTGCTGCAGGAGCGCGCCATGGCCGCCGATCTGCTGGCCAGCGTTGCTCAGGCCGATGCGGAGCAGGCAGCATGAGCGAGCTCACCACGGACGATGTCCACTACTACCCGGCCTTCCTGCAAGCCCTCCTGGAAGACCACAGCGATGACGCCACCGTCGCCGCCCTGCTGCGGCAGCCGGCCTTCGTGGTCTATCGCAATACCGTCTTCAAGGGCTGCGTGGACGCCCTGGCGGCCAACTATCCGGCCGTGCAGCGGCTGGTCGGCAGCGACTGGATGCACGCGGCCGCCTTGGCCTACGCCCGCGACCACCTGCCCCGGCAGGCCAGCCTGATCGCCTATGGCGAAGGCTTTGCCGCCTTCCTGGCAGCCCTGCCCGCCGCCGATGAACTGCCCTACCTGCCCGGCGTGGCCATGCTGGACCGCTGCTGGACCGAAGCCCACCTGGCAGCTGACCAGCCCATGGTGGAGACCGCCGCGCTGCAGAGCGCGCTGGTGGCCGGCCAGGACGTGCGCCTGGTACCGCATGCCGCCACGCGCTGGCACCACGATGCGCAGCATCCGGTCACCACCATCTGGTCCGCCAATCGCACCAACCCCGCGATCGATCCGGTTGATATCGACTGGCAGGGCGAAGCCGCACTCTTCACCCGGCCGCAGGCCGAGGTGCAATGGCAGGCAATCAGCCACGGGGCATGCCGCTTTCTGGACGCCTGCCGCGAGGGCCAGCCGGTCACCCAGGCCGCCGCGCTGGCGCTGGCGCAGGAACCTGATCTGGATGTCGCCGCCCTGCTGGGCCGGCTGCTGCTGGCCGGCGCCTTTACCGCATTCACCTTCAATTGACGGAGAACACCATGCAACATCGCAGCGCCCTGCCGGCCACCACGGTCGACCAAGTCCGCCCCACGCTCTGGAACCGCGCCGCAGGGCTCGCCCAGGGTCTCATCAGCGACACCCTGCTGGCCCTGGTGGCACGGGTGGCGATCGCGGCGATCTTCTTTCTCTCCGGCCGCACCAAGGTCAGCGGCTGGCTCACCATCAAGGACAGCACCTACGTCCTGTTCCAGGAGGAATACCGGCTGCCGCTGGTGCCGCCCGATCTCGCCGCGCACCTGGCGGCCTATGCGGAACACCTGTTCCCGCTGCTGCTGGTGCTGGGTCTGTTCACCCGCGGCGCCGCGCTGGCCCTGCTGGGCATGACGGCGGTCATCGAGATCTTTGTCTATCCCGATGCCTGGCCGACGCACCTGTCCTGGGCCGGCTTGCTCCTGCTGCTGGTGGCACGCGGTGGCGGCACCTGGTCGCTGGACCATCGCCTCGGTCTGCGTTGAACTGCGCGGGAGCCGAACATGCTGGCAAGACTGAGCTTACGCAGCGCATTGCTGCTGGTGGTGGGTATTTTCTCCCTGGCCTTGTGGATCGCAGTGGGCATCGCCTGGCAAGGCGCACGGGCGGCGGCCCAGGCCACCACCGCCCTGATCGTGCTGTCGGACCAGCGCATCCAGCCCCTGCACGATACCGAGCGGCTGTTCCTGTCGACCCTGATCAACATGGACAACGCCTATATCAACCTGGTCAAGGATGACCAGATCAAGTCCAACGACTACACCCGGCGTGCCTCGGCCGCCCTGCAGGCGGCCCGCAAGGCCTTCGAGGGCTACCGCAGGACACTGCCGGCCGAGGCGATGGCCGAGGCCCAGGTCGTCCGCGTGAACCAGGCCTACGAGGCCTATACCAAGGTCCTCGGCCTGCGCGAGGTCGCGCTCTATGACGTCTCGCTGGACGACTATGCGGCTGCGACCGTCAGTGCGGAAGCCGCCGACCGTGAATTCGCCGCCACCCTGCGCGAGGTGATCGCCCAGGCCGAAACCGTGCGTGACGATCTGCGCCTGGCCGCCGAGCGACGTATCGCAACCACCACCTACCTGGCCGTCGCGATGCTGGCTTGCTCGTTGTTGCTCGCCGGCCTGTGCTGGTGGCTGTTCGGGCGACTGGTGCTCAAGCCGCTGAGGCAGGCTGCACAGCATTTCGACCGCATCGCCGACGGCAATCTCGGCCATCCGGTGCAGGGCATTTCCCGCAATGAGATCGGGGTGCTGCTGGCGGCGCTGGCGCGCATGCAGGAGAGCCTGGGCGCCACCGTCGTCAACATCCGCGATGCCACCCGTGATGTGCATCAGGGCGCGCGCGACATCGCGCAAGGCAATGGTGAACTGGCGCAACGCACCGAAGCACAAGCCGCCGCACTGGAAGAGACCGCCGCCACCCTGCGGCAGTTGTCGGCAGCCGTCGGCAACAACGCACAGAACGCCGAACACACCAACGCCCTGGCCGCCACCGCCGCCCACGACGCCCAGCGCGGTGGGCAGGTCATGGGCGGCATCGCCGGCGCCATGGCGCGCGTCACCGCCAGCGCAGGACGCATTTCAGACATTGTCAGCGTGATCGATGGCATCGCCTTCCAGACCAACATCCTGGCCCTGAACGCGGCGGTGGAAGCGGCCCGCGCAGGCAGCCAGGGGCGTGGTTTCGCGGTGGTCGCCGCAGAAGTCCGCTCATTGGCACTGCGCAGCGCCGAAGCGGCGCGCGAAGTCAAGGAACTGATCGCGGATTCGATCGGTTCGGTAGGCCAGGCGGCTGATCAGGTCAGGCAGGCCGACCAGGCCATCGGGCAGATCGTGGTGTCGTTCGGCCACGTGATGAGCACCGTCCATGACATCGCCACCGCCACCCGCGAACAAGCCGAAGGCATCGACCGGGTCAGCCGCACCCTGGTGGATATGGACCAGGCCACCCAACAGAACGCCGCACTGGTGGAGCAGACCTCGGCAGCGGCCCACGGCCTGACCGCCCAGGCTGTCGCCCTGACCACATCGGTAGCCGCTTTCACGCTGGCGTCATCGACCACAGAGGCCGATCCGCTGCGGCACTCCAGCGTCGCCAGCGCCGCCAGCGCCGCCATCGCCGGCCCGGCCCCGGTCCTGCTATCCCGATAAGGAGCTCCACTTGGCCCATTCAAACGCACTGCAAGACCTCGTCGAACAAAGCTTCACTTCTGCATTCGCCCATCACGCCGCCGGCCGCCTGGACGACGCCGAAGACGACTATCGTCTGCTGCTGGAGCTCGACGAGCACCATGCAGCGGCGCTGCATTACCTGGGTGTATTGCTGCACCAGCGCGGCCAGCATGATGAAGGTCTGGCCCTGATGCACCAGGCGGCCGAACTGGCCGCGCCCGATCCCGACTGGTGCAATGACCTGGGCAATGTGCTGTTCGCCTGCCAGCAATTCGCAGCGGCGGCCAAGGCCTACGACGACGCCCTCGCCCTGCGACCGGACGACGCGCAGCTGTGGAACAACCTGGGTGCCGCCCTGCGCGCCCAGGGCAAGAACGAGGCGGCCATCGGTGCCTGTGAACGGGCCCTGGCGATCGACCCGCAATGGCAGCCCGCCATGCACCAGCTGGCAGAACTGCACGGCCAGGCCGGCGAGCGCATGCTCAGTTCGCGCTACCAGTGCATGGCCTATGTGTTGCCGCCGCATGAAGGCAAGTCACGCGAGCTGCTGGCCATCTCCCACTACTTCCTGGGGCAGCCGCAACAGGCGGCCGAGGTCTGCCGCCAATGGCTGCAGGAAGAACCCGGCCACCCCATCGCCACCCACATGCATGCGGCCTATGCCGGCCTGCCCAGCGATACGGTACCGCGTGACTACATCGTGCGTCGCTTCGACGACTATGCCGATCATTTCGACAGCAACCTGGTGTCGCATCTGGAATATCGTGGCCCGCAGGTATTGGCGGCGGTATTGCAGGCCGAGCTGCCACCACCGCAGACGGTGCTGGACGTGCTGGACGCCGGCTGTGGCACCGGCCTGTGCGCACCGGTACTGGCACCCTATGCGCGCCGGCTGGAAGGGATAGACCTGTCGCCCAACATGCTGGGCCACGCCGCCCGCCATCACGACTATGCCCATCTGGCACAGGCTGAAGTAAGCGAATGGATGAGCACGCACGCACACCATTACGACCTGATCGTGGCGTGCGATGTGCTGATCTACTGCGGTCAACTGGAGGCGTTCTTCAGCGCCGCCGCGCAATCGCTGCGTCAGGGCGGACATCTGTTCTTCACCGTGGAACTGGCCGACAGCGAACACGCGGCCCCCTACCATCTCCACGCCAGTGGTCGCTTCCGCCACCAGCGCGCCTACCTCGAAGGCTGCCTGCGCACTGCCGGCCTGCATCCGCTGCTGATCCGCGAAGAAAGCCTGCGCGTGGAAATGCAGCAGGCCGTGCCGGGCCTGGTCGTGCTGGCCCGGCACTGACGCCATCCTCCGATCAGAGCGCCGCCTGGCGAATGGCCGGCAGCATGTCCGACGGATCGGGACGGCGCGTGTAGTCGGGATTGACCTCGGCGTAGACGATGACGCCATCACGACCGATCACATAGCGCGCCGGCATCGGCAGGGTCCAGCCCGGGTCGCCATTGAAGGCCGGCAGGTCGTTCTTGAGCGACTGATAGAGCTGCACCAGATAGTCAGGCAAGGTGAAGCGCAGGCCGAAGGCGGCCGCCACTTCATTGTGGCTATCCGACAGGATGGGGAATTCCAGTGCATTCTGACGCAATGCCTTGCGGCTGTTGGCCGGCAACTGCGGCGAGATCGCCACCAGGCGGGCACCCAGATCGCGCATGGCCGGCAGTGCTTCCTGCAGCGCCTGCAATTCCATGTTGCAGTAGGGGCACCAGACGCCGCGATAGAAGCTCAGCACCAGCGGCCCCTCGGCCAGCAATTCGGTGGACGACACTGGCTTGCCCTCGGGGTCGGGCAGGACGAAATCGGGTGCGCGGTCACCGGCCTTGAGCGCTCGTTGCGCCGCGCCCGAGGCGATCAGTTCGTCGGTGGCGCGTTGCATGGTGGCGATCACGGCGGGTGGCACGTTGTAGGGCGGCTTGCCGGCCACGAAGTCAGCCTTGAATGCGTCGAGTCGGTCTTGCAAAGTCATGATGAAGCTCCTGTTTCCTGTTTTCTGTTGCTGGGGTTGAGTGGGTCCTGCAGCGTGGCGGCCGGTGGTGTGTGCGCCAGCCGATGGAATGCATTCTGTTCCCCCATCGACAGGAATGGCAGATAGCTGCCAGCTATAATGCTCATTCCAAACAGGAATGGGTGAGACATGGATCGCTTGCTGGCAATGACGAGTTTTGTGCGGGTGGTGGAGGCAGGGTCCTTTTCCGGCGCGGCGCGGGTACTGGGCGTGGGGCAACCGGCCGTCTCCAAGACCGTGGCGCAGCTGGAAGACAAGCTGCAGGTCAAGCTGCTGCTGCGCTCCACCCATGGACTCACGCCGACCGAGGCCGGGCTGCGTTTCTACGAGCGTGCCCGCGTGGCGATCCAGGAGGCCGACGAAGCCGAACTGGCGGCCCGGGGCGCCGGTGCCGGGCTGTCCGGGCGGCTGCGCATTTCTGCCGCGCCGACCTTTGCGCGACTGTTCGTGATTCCCCATCTGCCGCATTTCCTGGCACGCCACCCCGGGCTGGAGGTCGATGTGATTCTGGACGACCGCACCATCGACCTGATCGCCGAGGGCATCGATGTCTCGCTGCGCATGGGCAGCCTGGCCGACTCCGGCGTGGTCGCGCGCAAGCTGGCCACCAGCCGGCGTTCCGTGCTGGCCAGCGCCAGTTACCTGAAGCAGATCGACGCCCCGCGGGTGCCGGCCGACCTGTCAGCCCACGAAACATTGGTCTTCAGCCAGTTGAGCAATGTCTGGACCTTCACGCGGGAAGGCAGCGAAGTGTCGGTATTGGTGAGCGGGCGGGTACGCTTCAACGCCGCCGAAGGGATCCGGGCCGGGGTACTGGCCGGCATCGGCCTGACCATCGTCTCCGACTGGATGTTCGCCCCTGAACTGGCCGATGGCAGCGTGCAACGTCTGTTGCCGGACTGGTCGCTGCCCGAGATCGCGCTGTGGGCGGTGTTTCCCACCGGACGCATGGCCTCGGCCAAGGCCAGGGCGTTTGCCGATTTCGTCGAGGAAATCATGTTGCAGCAGGCCCTCGCCGCCTGAATCCGCTGGGGCGCCAGCGCCCCGGTATCGCACGACGGCAAGGCGTCATCGCACTCACATGCCGTTGCAGCAACGCTGAGCGCGGCTTCATGTCCACAGCACAACAAGCCTGCACTTCGCAGGCAGATTTGTCGCACTTTTATTCAGGCCGGTGGTCGTACCTGCATTCGGCTTGACTTAGAATAGCCAAAGCTCACGACGTAATCGATTGGTACGCACCAGCCTGCATGCGCGATGAACCTGCCCCGGGTCTCGCACAGCAGTCACAGTGCGACATCTGAAAGGAAAACGGCATGACGCAGTCCCCCAAAAACATCTCGGCCCTGATGTGTGAGCTCAGCGTGGCATTGGCGGAGTTATCGGAGAAGATGAGCAATCTTTCGGTGACACTGGAAAACTCCTACCTGGAATCCAACGCCCCTGAACCAGCCGCCCTGATGGAAGCTGCCCGCGAAACCATCGCCAAGGCCCGCGGCAACTGAAGCGCGAAGCCAACTCAAGCGGTGGCCGGTGGCACTTCGGCCGGCCCCGCTCCCCAGAACTCCTCCCCCAGGGCTGCCAGCCGGTCCACGATGAAGTCCGCCACCACCTGTACCCGCAACAGATCGCGCGCATCCGCATGCGTGACCAGCCAATAGCAGCGGGACAGCGCAATCTCTTGCGGCAGCACCCGGATCAATCCCGGCTCGCGGCGTGCCAGGAAGCAAGGCAGCACGCCCATGCCGACACCTGCCTTTACCGCCTGCACCTGGCTGATGACATTGGAGATGCGCACCTGCGGCCGGATGGCCGGTGAAATCTCGGCCAGGTAGTCCAGTTCAGGCGACCACATCAGATCCTCGATATAGCCGACCCAACGCTGCCCCTGCAGCTGCTGCCGCTGTGTCAGCGGGCCGTGGCGCGCCAGGTAATCAGCACTGGCGTAGACCCCCAGCGAATAATCATTGAGCCGGCGTGCGATCAGCCGGCCCTGCTCCGGTCGCGTCATGCTGATGGCGATATCGGCCTCGCGCCGGGACAGGCTGAACATGCGGGGATTGGCCACCAGCTCCACCTCCAGCTCGGGATGCCGCTGCGCCAGCGCCTGCAGTTGCGCAGCCAGGAAGTAGGTACCCCAGGCCTCGGGCGTGCCGATGCGCACCGAGCCGGTCAGCCCCTGGGCCGGGTCATCCTGGCGGGCGCCGATGCGCACAGCCAGGTTTTCCATGGCCTCGGCATCGGGCACCAGTCGCTCGCCTTCGACAGTGAGCGCGTAGCCGTTGGCGCGACGGTCGAACAGGGTCTGGCCGATGGCACGCTCCAGCGCCACGATGCGGCGGCTCAGCGTGGAATGATCCACCCCCAGCTTGCGCGCCGCGACCGTCAGGCGGCCGGCGCGTACCACGGCGAGAAAGGCTTGCAGATCGTCCCAGTCGAAGCTGTGCATAGGTTCTCTTGATGGGCGTGGCATGTGAATTTTCACACGAGCAGTGTGCAAATCTCGACATTTACGCGACAAAACCCCAATGCTACTCTTTTTTCACTGGCCGACCGGCCGATGTGACTAGGAGAAACCCGTGGCAAGCATGTTCCATCAACTCAAGGCGCTGGCGGCACAGGGCAAGCCTGTGCGAGTCGGCCTGATCGGTGCCGGCAAGTTCGGTTCGATGTTCCTGTCCCAGGTGCCGCGCACGCCGGGCGTGCATCTGCTGGGCATTGCCGATCTCTCGCCGGCGCGGGCACAGGCAGCGCTGCAGCGGGTGGGCTGGGTGGCCGGACAGTATGGCGCCCGCTCCTGGGAGGAGGCGCTGCGCCACGGCAGTACCTTCATCCAGGACGATGCCGAAGCCTTGATCGCGCAGCCCCAGATCGACATCATCATCGACGCCACCGGCAGCCCGGCCGCCGGCATCCGTCACGCCCTGCTGTGCTGTGCGCATCGCAAGCACATCATCATGGTCAACGTCGAAGCCGATGCCCTGGCCGGGCCGCTGCTGGCACGGCGCGCCGCCGAAGCCGGGATCCTCTATTCCATGGCCTACGGCGACCAGCCGGCCCTCATCGCCGAGATGGTCGATTGGGCGCGTACTTCGGGTTTCGACGTGGTCTGTGCCGGCAAGGGGACCAAGTACCTGCCGCAGTACCATCAGTCCACGCCCGATACGGTGTGGGGCCATTACGGCTTTTCCGAGGAACAGGTGGCCGGCGGCGACTTCAACGCGCAGATGTTCAATTCCTTCCTCGACGGCACCAAGTCGGCGCTGGAGATGGCGGCCGTGGCCAACGCCTGCGGCCTGCATCCGGCCGACAGCGGCCTGGCCTTCCCGCCCTGCGGCGTGGATGACCTGCCGACCCTGCTGCGTCCGCGTGCCGATGGCGGGCTGCTGCCGCACGCCGGCACGGTGGAGGTGGTGTCCTCGCTGGAGCGCGATGGCCGGCCGGTATCGCGCGATCTGCGCTGGGGCGTCTACGTCACCTTCGAAGCCCCCACCGACTACGTGCGCGACTGCTTCGCGCAGTACGGCCTGAAGACCGATGCCAGCGGCCGTTACGCCTCCATGTACAAGCCCTATCACCTGATTGGCCTGGAACTGGGCTATTCGGTGGCCAGCATCGCCGTGCGCGGCCAGCCCACCGGCAGCACGCTGGGCTTCAACGGCGATACGGTGGCCGTGGCCAAGCGCGACCTGCAGGCCGGAGAAAGACTCGATGGCGAAGGCGGCTACATGGTCTACGGCAAGCTGATGCCGGCGGCGGCATCGCTGAACCACGAGGCCCTGCCCATCGGCCTGGCGCATGGCATCGTCCTGCGGCGCGCCGTGGCGGCCGGGCAGACGCTGAGCTGGGCCGATGTGAGCATCGATGACAGCCGCGAAGCCATCCGCGTGCGGCGTGACATGGAGGCGCTTTTCCGCAGCGAGATGGGCTTGTTGCCACCACCATCGGAGCAGGCTGCATAAGCGGCTTGCTCGGCCTTGCTGGCGGGAACAAAGGCGGGAATAAAGGGGGGGAGAAAAAAGGGCTGCAGCAAAAATTGCCGCAGCCCGCAAATACAACAGAGAGGAGTTGAGATTGGACCTGAATTTGGCAAGCCGACCCTTAATCCAAATCAAACCCGCTGCGCGCAATGCGCGCCAGACCTGACTGGCAGCGACTTTCCGGGCAGTGCATCACAACAGGTTTTCCATCGCCCACAACAGCAGCAGGACCGGCAGTCCGAACAGGACGAACCGCGTCAGCGCCGGCCCGCGGGTGGGCCAGTAGGTCAAGGCCAGTACCTGCAGCAGTGCAGACAGGGTCAATACGCCCAGGCCGGCCACCATCCCCACGCTCCAGCCTTGCATGCGCATCGTCACCGCCAGGCTGGCCACCAGACCCAGCCCACCCAGTTGCCGCAGGCGACGACGCACCGGCGGTGCGGGCTCGGCGCCGCGTCCGTGCAGCTCGGCATAGTGCCGGTCCATGGCCAGTGCCAGGGCGCTCCAGGCGCAGTAGGCCAGGCCCAGCGCGAGCAGGAATCCGAAGGCTGTCATGCTGTTTCCTCCACGGGGTCGCGCTCGACCCTGGACTTGGCCGGCGCGGCCTGCAGGCCATCCTGGCGCTTGCGCTGGCGCCGCGCCAGTACCCGCTCGGCCATCGCCAGAGCAATCCCCAGCGCCAGCACAGTGAGATCAAATGCCGCCACGGGCCAGGGACCATGGCCCAGCAGGAGCGTCACACCCAGGTGGGATTGCGTCGTGAACACGTTGAGCAGCGGAAGGCCGATGAACAGCGCCGCGCCCAACCCCAGTTGCAGGCGCCACATGCGCAGGTCCGGACGCACTTGCGCCAGCACCGCCGCCACCGCCCAGGCAGCGAAGAAGAGGTTGATTTCCATCTGTGCGCGCTGGTGCAATTCCAGCGGCAGCAAGCGGTTGGCCCAGAAGTAACTGGCCAAGGCGATCGGCAGGCCGGCGATGGCGCCGATGTTGAGCGCCTCCACCAGTCGCAGGCCGAAGCTGGCGCGTGCGCCGCCGGCGATGGCCTTGGCCTCCTTCTGGCGCGTCTTGACCGCCCACAGCACGGCGCCGCTGGCCACCATCAGGTAGCCTGACAGGCCGCACAGGAAGAACAGCGCCCGCAGCCAGGGATCGGCGAAATGCGCCAGGTGCAGGCCATACAGCGCCCCCCGGGTGACGGCGGTCGCACTGGGATCGTCGCCATAGGCGGCCAGTCGTTCGCCTGTCACGCCCTGGTACATCAGCCCCGGTTGCAGGGAGGACAGCGTGCTCATCTTCTGCCGCGTGATGACCACGGTGGCCTTGGCGTCGCCCGGGTTGTTGACCACCAGCACGGCCAGTGGCGCGCCCTGCCAGTGTTGCTGTGCCTGGGCCGCCAGCGGCGCCAGCGCGGTGAGGGGCGCCGCCACGCCGGCCGGCTTGACGCGACCGGCGGTGCCGGGGAACACGGTCTCGAAGAAGGCGGTTTCGCCACCCTTGTCGCGGTAGGCGCTTTGCACGCCCCAGGGCATGATCATGAACATCAGCGTGACCAACCCGGTATAGGTGATCATCAAGTGAAACGGCAGCGCCAGCACCGCCGTGGCGTTGTGGGCATCGAGCCAGGAACGCTGCCCCTTGTGGGGGCGGAAGGTGAAGAAGTCCTTGAAGATGCGTTTGTGCGTGATCACCCCGCTGATGATGGCCACCAGCATGAACAGCGCACAGATACTGACGATCCAGCGCGCCCATTGCACCGGCATGTAATGCAGGTCGAAATGCAGGCGGTACAGGAACTCGCCGCCGCGTGTGTCGCGCACCTGTGCCAGCGGCTGGCCGGTGGCGGCGTCGATGCGCTCGCTCTTGAAGCGGCTGCGCGCGCTGGCGCCCTTACCGCCCGTGCCATCCCCAGCCGGCGCCACCCAGCCCACCCGCATGGCCACGCTGCGCTCGGCCGGCAGGGTGATGAACCAGCGCTCGGCCCGCGGTGCCTTCTGCTGCAGATAGGCCACAGCATGCTCGATGGCCTGGGCCTGCGGCACCGGTGCCGAACGGGTAGCGTGCAGCTCCGGCATCATCCACAGGCTGATCTCTTCCTTGTAATAGCTGGCGGTACCGCCGGCAAACACCAGCAGCAGCACCCAGCACACCAGCAAGCCGCACCAGGTATGCAGCCAGGCCATCGATTGTCGGAATCCCTCCCTCACGGCAGCACGCTCCCGGTTCCGGTCAGCCAGGCCAGCAAGGCCAGCAGCAGCGCCGGCAGCGCCAGCCCAAGCCAGGACCGCGCGGCGCTACGCGCTGCAAAGACCCAGATCACGGCGCAGGTGAAGATGGCGAAGGACAGCATGGTCGCCGTCATCACCGCGTCGGCCGGCGCCATCGGCAGCAGGCGCGCCAACACCATCGTACTGAGCGTGCTGATCACATAACCGCCACCGACGGCGGCCAGGGCGCGGGAGAACACGGCCAGGCGATAGTGCAAGGTCGGGCCGCTGGAAGAAATCGGTTTCATGCTTGCCATGGAAGGAGGACGCCCGGCTTACTTGTTGGGCGTGGCCGCAGGTGCCGCCGGCAAGGCCTTCAGGCCCTTGGGCTGGACCAGCGACAGGGTGGTCACGAAGCTGGCGATGTCATAGGCCTTGCCGTCGCGTTCACCGGCGGTCTTGTCGGTGTGGTGTACTTCGGCCACGTACACCCCCTGCCAGGGCAGGTCGAACTGCACCAGGCCCTCGGCATCGGAATGGGCTTCCTTCATCCAGCCCGAGGGCGTCACCAGACCGACCTTGGCCTTGGGCAGCGCGGCGTTCTTGTAGCTGACCTTGAACTGGCCGGGCTTGCCGGTGGGGACGATGTCCAGCGCCAGGCGCGGCTCCTGGGCCTGCTGCGAAGTCACCAGACGTGCTGCCGGAGTCCAGGCGGTGCGGGTGGGCGGGGTGGCGTGCTTGTTCTCGAAGACCGGGTAGTGGGCATCCTCGGCCACGATGGATTCGCCCTTGCCGGCGCTGGCCGACAGATTGAAGGCATTGGCCGCCTTGCTCAGTTCCAGGGTACGGTCGCCCTGCGGGCCGATCAGCACTGCGCTGGGCGAAACGAACTTGTCCAGCAGGCCGGGCGAGACTTCGCGCAGGTTGTCGCCGAATTCGCCGAAATACAGTTTCGCCTGCTTGCCGTCCTGCTGCAGCCAGACCTGGTGCGCCCCCGCCGGCAGGGCCAGCAACAGGGAGGTGAACAGGCCGGAGACGATCGCCAAACGCTTCATGAAGGAATTCCTTTCGAGTGATGTTGTGTAGGTGGGCAAGCGGCGCATAAGCATGAGCATGAGCATGAACATGAGCGTCAGGATCAGGATCAGCGCAGTCTGCAAACAGCGGCCGTTCGCCCTTGCATTTGGCGCAGGGATGGTCCGACAGGACTGGTTATTATTTGAGAATGATTATCAATTATATTACCTACGATGCGGCAGGACAAGTCCCTGCCCGCTGGTCGGGTGGGCGGGCAGGGACAAACAGGGTATGATCGCTCCCCGCTTGAACGCGCCGCTGCACCCGCCTGTCCCGGGCCGCGCCGGCGCCCCGCACCACCGCATCCCCAGGAGAAACCGATCCATGCTTCGCCGCAACCCATCCGGCCACCGGCCCCAAGTCCACGAATCCGCCTATGTCGACCACACCGCCATCCTGTGCGGCAAGGTGATCGTGCATGAGAATGTCTTCATCGGTCCCTACGCCGTGATCCGCGCCGACGAGGTCGATGCCCACGGCGACATGGAGCCTATCATCATCGGCGCCCATTCCAACATCCAGGATGGCGTGGTGATCCACTCCAAGTCGGGCGCAGCCGTCACCATCGGCGAGCGCACCTCCATCGCCCACCGCGCCATCGTGCATGGCCCCTGCACGGTGGGTGACGATGCCTTCATCGGCTTCAACAGCGTGCTCTTCAATTGCAGCATCGGCGCCGGCTGCGTGGTGCGCCACAACGCCGTGGTCGATGGCTGCGACCTGCCGCCGGGTTTCTACGTCCCCTCCACCGAACGCATCGGCCCCAAAACCGACCTCTCCACCATCCCCCGTGTGACGGTGGCGGCATCGGAATTCTCGGAAGACGTGGCGCGCACCAACAATGAACTGGTGCTGGGCTACAAGAAATTGCAGAACGAGTTCTGATTTCCGCGCTCGGCGCGCTGGTCTCCCTCGAAACCACGCGCCCAACAAAAAATCCGGCTTCTTGCGAAGACCGGATTTTTTATCGACCGCATGGATGAATCGGCTTCTGCCGATCAACTCCCGCGATAAGTCGAATACGCCCACGGCGATACCACCAGCGGCACATGATAGTTCTGCGTCGCATCGGCGATGCCGAAGGCGATCACCACCTCATCGACAAAGCGCGGTTGCGGCAGCTCCACGCCCTGGGCCGCGAAGTAATCGCCGGCCGCAAACACCAGTTCATACTTGCCGACCTTGAGTGCGTCGCCGGCCAGCAGCGGTTCGTCGCAGCGGCCATCGCTGTTGGTGACGGCCTGCTTGAGCAGGGTCTTGCTTCCCTCCGCCACCGCATACAGCGCCAGCTTCACGCCCGCGCCGGGCTTGCCCCTGGTGATATCCAGCACGTGCGTGCTCAGTTTGCCCATGTTGCTGTCCTTTCCCTGTCTGATTTGAATTGCGATGCCGGCCGATGATATACCGCCGGGCGGCGATGCCTATACGAGTGCGCTTATACCCGCCATCGATGCAGCGGACATAATGCCTTACCGCGCTGCCGCCGCCAAATCGGGGAAGACACCCGATGCAGGCCACAGCGCCGATCCACCCCGCCGCCATGCCAACGCTCCCAACAGGAGCGCCCTGCCAGGCCGGCCTGCCGGCCCATCCATGCCGGTGCCGTACCTCACGACGACACTATCTCTATAAAAATTTTATCCACTTACTGGAGGAGACTTCATGCCCATCCCATTCCTGTCCCGGCGCACCTCACTGGCCAGCATCCTGGCGCTGTCGGCGAGCGCCGCCCACGCCGCCGACTGGTCCGACAATGCCATCGGCTATCGCTACGGCACCCGCTTTGCCGAACCCTACAACAGCCAGGACATCAGCAAGAACATCCTCAACTTCACCCACAGCAGCGGCTACCGCTACGGCACCAACTTCCTCAATATCGACCTGCTGATGTCGGACCGCAAGGACGACAATGCCCAGGAAGCCTACCTCACCTACCGCCACACCCTGGACCTGGGCAAGATCAGCGGCCGCGATCTGGCTTTCGGCCCGGCACGCGGCGTCGGCCTGACCCTGGGCCTGGACTGGAATACCAAGAACGACAACAGCTACGCCTCCAAGAAGCGCATGTGGGTCATCGGCCCGACCCTGATGATGGATGTCCCGGGCTTCCTCAATGTGAGCCTGCTGGCCCTGTTCGAAAGCAACCAGCCCAAGGGCATCAGCAGCCGCTACAGCTATGACACGCACCCCATGCTGAACCTGGCCTGGGGCATCCCGCTGGGTAGTTCCGGCTGGGGCTTCGAAGGCTACCTGAACTACATCGCGGCCAAGGGCAAGAATGAATTCGGCGGTGCCACCGCGCCCGAGTTCAACATCGATACCCAATTGATGTATGACCTCGGCAGCCGCCTGGGCATGGGCAAGAACAGCCTGCGCCTGGGGCTGGAATACCAGTACTGGCGCAACAAGTTCGGCAACCCTTCCACTGTCCCCGGCTCGCTGGCCAAGACGCCGATGGTGCGGGTGGAATACCACTTCTGATCACCCTGCCGCGTCAGGATGTCCTTCGCACTTTCAGACGAATCTGATTGAAGAAGTTCGACGCCGGAAATCTGCTCTCGCCGATCAAGAACCGCCGCAAAAACTCCTGCAAAAAATCGAAATTTGCAGGAGTTCCTTTTCCCTCCCCGCTTCCTATACTCGCCCGTTCCGGCTTGCCATGACCCGTGAGGTCTTCCAGCCAGCGGCCGGATATCCCTGATATCTGATCGCCAGCCACACGTCGGCAAGCGCGCAGGAGCGGCGTCGACGCCTGCCCCGCCCGCCCCCTCATCGCCAGCCAAGAGATTTCGCAACCCCTCTCTCGGAACCTGACATGAGCCTGATCAAGAGTCGCAAACATCCCACCCCTACCCGCCTGCGCACCGCCCTCGCCAGTGCCCTGCTGCTGCCCGCCGTGGCCGCCCATGCCCAGGCCGGCGGCAGCCAGTTGCCGGGCCTGCAGGTCGATGCCGCGCGGGAATCGCCCTACAAGGCCGAGCGCTCGGCCTCCCCCAAATACACCCAGCCGCTGGTCGATACTCCGCAAACCCTGCAGATCATCAAACGCCCGCTGATGGAGCAGCAGGGCGCGACCTCGCTCACCGAGGCCCTGCGCAACACGCCCGGCGTGGGCACCTTCTTCCTCGGCGAGAACGGCAGCACCAGCACCGGCGACACGGTCTACATGCGCGGCTTCGACGCCTCCGGCGCCATCTTCGTGGACAACGTGCGCGACCTGGGCGCGATCTCGCGCGATGTCTTCAACCTGCAGCAGGTGGAAGTATTGAAAGGCCCGGCCGGCACCGACAACGGGCGCGGCTCGCCGACCGGCTCCATCAACCTGGTCACCAAGCAGCCCGAACTGGCCGATGCGCTAAGTGCCTCGGCCACCTACGGCAGCTGGAACCAGAAGCGCGCCACGGTGGACTGGAACCGGGTGCTGGACAACGACCGCGGCCTGGCGCTGCGCCTGAATGTGATGAAGCAGAACAGCGGCGTACCGGGCCGCCATGAAGTCCACAGCAGCCGCGACGGCATCGCACCTTCGCTGGCCTGGGGCCTGAACGGCCCGACCCGCATCTTCCTGAACTACCTCCACATGCAACAGAACAACCGCCCGGATGGCGGTGTCTCCACCATCGGCCTGCCCGGCTACAGCTCGCCCGACCCCGCGCGCCCCTTCCTGAGCCAGGCACCCAGGGTCAATCCGCACAACTTCTACGGTCATGTCGACGACTATGACCGCGTCAACGCCGACATGTACACCCTGCGCGTGGAGCACGACTTCTCACCGCAACTGAAGCTGCAGAACAGCACCCGCTATGCCCGCACCGACCAGGACTATCGCCTCAGTTCCTTCCTCGCCACGGGCGCGAAGAGCAGCCGCTTCGACACCGGCCTGAAGACACCTTCGATCAACGACCGCTCCACCTGGCTGCTGGGCCGCCAGCTGATCAACCGGCGTGATCAGGCCAACCACATCCTCAGCAACCAGACCCATGTGAGTACCGAGCTCGCTACCGGTCCCCTGCAGCACACCCTGGTGGGCGGACTGGAACTGAGCAGCGAACGCCAGGATGCGCTTTCCTTCACCGCCAGCGGTGGCCCGCGCCCGGATGCCAACCTGTATGCGCCCGATCCGCGTTTCGACGACAGCAAGCTCAGGATCAACGTCAGCGGCCGCAACAAGGGCGAGACCGACACCGCCTCGCTGTACCTGCTGGACACCGTCAAGTTCGATGAACGCTTCTCCGTCACCGTCGGCCTGCGCGAAGACCACTATCGCACCCGCTTCTTCAACCTCAACCAGAATGGCCCCACCCAGCTCAAGACCTCCGGCAACCTGCTGAACTGGAAGCTGGCCGGCGTCTTCAAGCCGACCCGCAACAGCAGCCTCTACGCCCTGATGGCGACGTCGCAGCAGCCCCCGGGCGGTGCCAATTTCAACCTCAGCGCCAGCAAGGACAGCGCATCCAACCCCGACTACGCGCCGCAGAAGACCCGCACCGCCGAAGTCGGCAGCAAATGGGAAATCCTGGACCGCAAACTGCTGCTGACGGCCGCCCTGTTCCGCACCGAAGTCAGCAACGAGGTGGAGAAGGATGAAGCCAGCGGTGTCTATTTTCAGACCGGCAAGAAGCGCAACCAGGGCCTGGAACTGGGCGTGAGCGGTGAACTGACGCCCAACCTCTCGCTCACCGCCGGCTACAGCCGCATGAACAGTACCGTCGAGAGCGGCAGGATCGTCACCGCCAGCGGCGAGAACGTCCTGAACTACACGCCCCAGCAATCCTTCACCAGCTGGGCCAACTGGCGCCTGCCGCAGGGCTTCGTGGTGGGCGGCGGCCTGCGCTATTCGGGTGGTCTGCGGCGCGGACGTGACGGCGCCATCGGTACACCCACCCGGACCGACGCCTATGTGGTGGCCGACGCCATGGCCGGCTATGTGTTCAACAAGACGGTGGACCTGCAGTTCAACGTCACCAACCTGTTCAACAAGGACTACGCCGCCTCCATCAACAAGAGCGGCTACCGTTACACGCCGGGCGCCCCACGCGCCTTCGCGCTGACGGGCAACTTCAAGTTCTAGGCCGCGGCATCGTGTTGAATCGGGGCAAGGTAGTGCACTTCGAATTGATTTCGAATGAAGCAAACTAAGGCCCTAGCCTTCCGGTGACGACGTTCTGTCGTCACCGCTCTCCCCCTCCCATTCCCTTCTCCCCCTCCTCTCCCTCTTCGTCTCCGAGACCGGCGGAAATGCCTTCTCAAGCCGGATTGCCGACGTCTACCCATCGCTGAGCAATCCTGTCCGTGTTCTTTGTACAACACAGATACCGAGTTGGCGCGCCCGAAATAAAATTTTTACGAATAAGAATCACTTTTATTTAGAGTGTCTTTTATAATTGTAAATATCTTGTATCCAGTTGTTAGACAACGAGCGATATCAGATAACAAAAAAACACGTACTCGCCAGCCATTGCGGCGGTGCAGGCCGGGTCCCCGCTGACCGACCGGCCGCCCGTCCGACTCATAGCCAGCCAAGAGAACCCAAAACAACTTCTCTCGGAACCTTGCCATGAGCTACATCAAGAGCCGCAAGCACGCGCAGCCCGCGTTCGCTTCGACCCGCCTGTCCGCCGCCGTTGCCGGCGCCCTGCTGCTGCCCGCCGTCGGCGTCCACGCCCAGACCAGCACCCTGCCCAAGGTGGAAGTGACCGCCGCCCAGGAATCGGATTACAAGGCCGACAAGGCCTCCTCCACCAAATACAGCCAGCCGCTGGTGGATACCCCGCAGACCCTGACCGTCATCAAGAAGCAACTGATCGACCAGCAAGGCGCCACCACCCTGACCGAGGCGCTGCGCAACAGCCCCGGCGTGGGCACCTTCTATCTCGGTGAGAACGGCAACACCAGCACCGGCGACGCCATCTACATGCGCGGCTTCGACAGCTCCAGCGCCATCTTCGTGGACAACGTGCGCGACCTCGGGTCGATCTCGCGCGACATGTTCAACATCCAGCAGGTGGAAGTATTGAAGGGTCCGGCCGGCACCGACAACGGCCGCGGCTCGCCGACCGGTTCCATCAACCTGGTCACCAAGCAGGCCGAGATGAGCAACTTCTTCAACGCCTCCACCACCTATGGCAGCTGGAACCAGAAGCGCGGTACCGCCGACTGGAACAAGGTCCTGGATGAAGACCGCGGCATCGCCCTGCGCCTGAACCTGATGAAGCAGGACAGCGGCGTCCCCGGGCGCCACGAAGTCAAGAATGACCGCTACGGCATCGCGCCCTCGCTGGCCTTCGGCCTGAACGGCCCGACCCGGGTGTTCCTGAACTACCTGCACATCGACCAGGACAACGTCCCCGACGGCGGTGTGCCGACCATCGGCCTGCCCGGCTATACCTCGCCGGACCCGGCCCGTCCGTACATCTCCAGCGCCCCGCGCGTGGGTTCCAGCAACTTCTACGGCAACGTGAACGACTACGACAAGGTCACCTCCGACATGTTCACCGCCCGCGTGGAACATGACTTCTCGCAGGACCTGAAGCTGCAGAACACCACCCGCTACGCCAAGACCACCCAGGATTATTTCCTGACCTCCTTCATGGCGACCGGCACCGCCACCAGCACCCGGGCGACCGGCCTGCTCACCCCCTCGGCGACCAATCTGTCGACCTGGACCCTGGCCCGCAACCTGCCCACCCGCAAGGACCAGTCCAATGAGATCCTCACCAACCAGACCAACCTGACAGCCAACCTGAAGACCGGTTCGCTGCAGCACACCCTGGTGGGCGGCGTGGAATTCACGCAGGAAAAGCAGCATGCCACCTCCTTCACCAGCAGCGGCACACTGCCGGCGGCCAACCTGTACAGCCCGAACGCCAACTTCGGCAGTGGCAGCTACACCATCACCCCGACCGGCTACAACGACGGCAAGACCGATACCATCTCGGCCTACCTGTTCGATACCGTGAAGTTCAACGAGCAGTGGTCGATCAACGGCGGCATCCGCGAAGATCACTATCGCACCACGTATTACTCCAACGCCGCCGGCACCATCACCAACCTGTCGACCTCGGGCAACCTGTTCAACTGGAAACTGGCCGCGATCTTCAAGCCGACCGACTACAGCAGCATCTACGCGTTGTATGCGACTTCGCAGCAGCCGCCGGGTGGCGCCAACTTTGCGCTCTCCAGCGCGGTCAACAGCGCCGCCAATTCCAACTACGCGCCGCAGAAGACCAAGACCAGCGAGCTGGGTACCAAGTGGGATCTGCTGAACAAGAAGCTGGCCGTGACCGCCGCCGTGTTCCACACCGAAGTGAGCAATGAAGTCGAGCAGGACGGCACCTCCGGTCGCTACTTCCAGACCGGCAAGAAGACCGTGCAGGGGATCGAACTGGGCGTGACCGGTGACGTCACCAACAACCTCTCGGTGGCCGCCGGCTACACCTGGATGGACACCAAGGTCGACAGCGGTGCCATCACCACCGCTTCGGGTGAAAACAACCTGGCCTACACCCCCAAGCAGGCCTTCACCTCCTGGGCCACCTACCGCCTGCCGCAGGGCTTCACCATCGGCGGCGGTGCGCGCTACGTCAGCTCGCTGCTGCGCGGCACCGACGGCGCGGTCGGCACGCCCAAGTACGCCAATTCCTACTGGGTGGTGGACAGCATGCTCGGTTATGTCGTGAACAAGAACGTGGACCTGCAGTTGAATCTCTACAATATTTTCAACAAGGACTACGTAGCGGCAATCAACAAGAGCGGCTATCGTTACACCCCGGGTTCGCCACGCGCCGTGGCGCTCACCGCCAACTTCAAGTTCTGACCCTGCCCATGGCGATGATTTGATCTGCCTCAGCCCCGGCGCCATGCACTTTGCCTAAAGTGGTGGCGCCCGCTGAGTCCTTCATGGATCAGCCAGACTTGACGGCCCCTCCCGCGTGGAGGGGCCTTTTCATTCGCGACAGGAGAGGTTCATCATGATGCTGCACATTCCCGAAGTCCTCAGCGCCGAGCAGGTGCGCCACATCCGCACCGAACTGGACCGCGCCGACTGGATCGACGGCCGCGCCACCGTCGGCGACCAGGGCGCACGGGTGAAGCGCAACCGGCAACTGCCGGAGCATTCGCCACTGGGCTTCCAGCTGGGCGAGATCATCCTGGAGGCGCTGCGCAGGAATCCCCTGTTCTTCGCCGCCGCCCTGCCCAAGAAGACCATGCCGCCGCTGTTCAACAGCTACGAAGGCGGCGAGCATTACGGCCTGCACGTCGATGGCTCGGTGCGCAACCTGCCCAATGCCGCCGGCAGCATCCGCACCGATGTCTCCACCACGGTGTTCCTGTCGGACCCGGACGAGTACGAAGGAGGCGAGCTGGTGGTGGTCGATACCTACGGCACCCACGAGGTCAAGCTGCCGGCCGGCGACATGATCGTCTATCCCTCCACCAGCCTGCACCGTGTGGAACCGGTCACCCACGGCGCCCGCGTCTGTTCCTTCTTCTGGACCCAGAGCATGGTGCGCGACGACTGGAAGCGCAGCATGCTCTTCGAACTGGACCGCAACATCTACAGCCTGCGCCAGCAGATCGGCGACACCGATGAAGTGCTGGGACTGACCGGGCATTATCACAACCTGCTGCGGCAGTGGGCCGAAGTGTAATTCCCGAAGTGTAAATTCTTTATATTGTTTAAGCAGAAAGGCCGTCCGGCATGACACCGGACGGCCTTTCTGCTTTCTTCCCCCAGGGGGGGGGATCAGACGAAACGTCCGATAGCTGCCTTCACCGCCTCGCGCACCGACCCGCTGACCACGAAGCCCTGCGCGGCCTGCACGTCGTCATGGAACCAGCGGTCCCCCTCCAGGCAGGCCGGGATCTGCCGGCGGATCTCGTCGTAGGCCGCCTGCGTTCCACGGCCCAGGACGAAGTCCTTGAGCAGGTCTTCGGTCATCGTCAGCGCCTGCGCTGCCAGCAGCATTTCCACACCCACGATGTACTGCGTGTTCTGCACCACCGTCAGGGCCTTGCGCGCGCACCAGGTGGAGTTGGAGATGTGATCCTCGCTATTGCCCTTGGAGGGGATGCTGTCCACGCTGCCCGGCATGCACAGCGTGCGGTTCTCCATCACCAGCGCACTCATCGAACACTGCACCACCGGATAGCCGGTATTGACGCCGCGCACGCCACTCATCAGGTTGCGCGGCAGCCCCCATGACAGCGTGGGATCGATCAGCCGCGCAATGCGACGCTCGCAGATGCTGCCCAGGTCGGTGATGGCCATGGCCAGCAGGTCCATGGCCTGGGCCAGGTACTGGCCGTGGAAGTTGCCGCCGGAAATGATCTCGAAACCTTCGCCCTCTTCCTTGTTGAAGATCAGCGGGTTGTCGGTGGCCGAATTGGTTTCTTTCTCGATGATGGTGTCGATGTAGTCCAGCGCATCGAATACCGGGCCATACACCTGCGGCGCGCAACGCAGCGAATACACATCCTGGATGCGTGAGGTATAGGGGATATCGGTGCGCCGCAGCTCATCCGGCAGTTGCACCGCACGCGCTGCGTGGGTGGTGCGGGTGGAACCCTGCAGGAGGGTGCGGATCACGTCCGCCGTCTTGATCTGCCCCGCATGCGGCCGCGCCTGCTGGATGCGCGGATCGAAGGCCGACATCTCGGCGCGCATGGCCTCCAGCGTCAACCCCAGCGATAGGCAGGCATCGGTCAGCAGGTGGCGCGCATCGTGCGCCGCCAGGATGGCTACCGCCAGCGAGGCGGTGCAGCCATTGATCAGCGCCGAGGCATCCTTGGCCTTGAGGTCGAACTTCACCGGTGCGATGCCGGCCTGTTCGATGGCCTGCGGAGCCCGCATGCGCTGCCCCTGGAACATCACCTCAGCCTCGTCGAAGCCAGCGATGGCGGCCGCCAGGTAGGCCAGCGGTGCCAGGTCGCCGGAGGCGCCCACCGAGCCCTTCTGCGGCATGACGGGGTGGATGCCGGCATTGAGGAAGGCCAGCAGGCGATCCACCACCTCCACCCGGGGCGCGGAATAGTTTGAGGCGAACGCGTTGGCACGCAACAGCATGGTGGCGCGGCTGACTTCCTCGGAGAAGGGTTCGCCGATACCGGCGC
This sequence comes from Herbaspirillum sp. VT-16-41, assembly GCF_001994935.1. Classification (NCBI taxonomy): domain Bacteria; kingdom Pseudomonadati; phylum Pseudomonadota; class Betaproteobacteria; order Burkholderiales; family Oxalobacteraceae; genus Herbaspirillum; species Herbaspirillum sp. VT-16-41. Next base: position 117,157 of record NZ_MUXB01000101.1, on the reverse strand, counting down.
TGTGGGCGCGGATCAACTGGGTCTGGAACAGTTCGATATGTTCCACCTTGATGCGCGTGTCCTTGAGCAAGCCCACGCCGGTATTGAAGCTGTACATCATGGGCGCTTCATCGTGCATCCAGGTGCTTTCGATGTAGTCGCGGCTGTGCTTGAGGGCCGCGCGCGAGGAATCGGCCAGCGCGACCTTGAGATGCGGTGCGCGGGCAACGCTGATGACTTGCGCGGCGCTGAGGTTGAAGCCGTCGATGGTGATGGTATGCATGTGTCGTATCTTCTTTCTGACGTGATCGGGCCTACTTGGCGCCGGCCTGGAACCAGGCGGCCACGTCGGCGCGTTCTTCGTCGGTCATCTGGGTCATGTTGGCCAGCGGCATGTCCTTGGTCTGGACGGCGCGCTGGAAGATCTTGGCCGCGTGCTGGTGGATCAGCTCAGGGGTCTGCAGCATCATGCCCGCCGGTGCCGTGGCAAAGCCGGCCTGGGTCGGTTTGTCCGAATGGCAGCTGGCGCAGCGCTGGGTGATGATGGCCTGGATCCTGGTGAAGTCTGGCGCTGCCGCTGCAACCGGGGCGCTGCCTGCGGCAGCGGGTGCCGAGGTAGCCACCGGCGCCACCGGACGCGGTGCGATCGCCACCGCCACGGCCAGCAGCAGGGCCACCCCGGCGATGGGATAGCCGATCGACACCCGGCCCTTGTGCCGCAGATTGAAAAAGTGACGGATCAGCACACCCGCCGCCATGATCGCCGCCAGCACCAGCCAGCTATGGGCATGGGTATAGGTCATCGCATAGTGGTTGCTGATCATGATGAACAAAATGGGCAGCGTGAAGTAGTTGTTGTGCACGCTGCGCTGCTTGCCGCGACGACCGTGGATGGGGTCGGGCGAGCGGCCCTGCTGCATCGCCTCCACCAGCTTGCGTTGTCCGGGGATGATCACCATCAGCACATTGCCGACCATGATGGTGCCGATCATGGCACCCACATGGATGTAGGCGGCCCGTCCCGACAGCAGGTGCGTGAGCAGATAGGCCACGGCCACGATGAAGACGAACATCACCAGCCCCAGCAGGCCCTCGCGCTTGCCCAGCGGCGAGCGGCACAGCAGGTCATAGACGATCCAGCCCAGCACCAGCGTGCCGATACCCACGCCCACCGCTTCGATACCGGAGAGATTGGCCACCGACTTGTCCACCATCATGGCCGAGGCATTGAAGTAATAGACGATGAACAGCATGGCCACGCCGGTGATCCAGGTGGCGTAGGCTTCCCACTTGAACCAGTGAAGTTCCTGGGGCAGCTCGGCCGGTGCCACCAGATACTTCTGCGGATTGTAGAAACCGCCACCGTGGACTGCCCACAGCTCGCCGGAGACGCCCTTCTTCTCCAGGTCGCTGCCCGGTTTGGGCGGGCGGATGGAGTTGTCCAGCCAGACGAAATAAAAAGAGGCGCCGATCCAGGCGATGCCCGTGATCAGGTGCAGCCAGCGAACCAGCAGATTGGCCCAGTCGATGCCATATGAAACCAGGAGTGCTTCCATGTCTTCCCCACGCAGGATTGCTGTCCGCCACCGCGACCTACTCCGGACAGGCGAGGCATTGCCTCAGGAATGGGCCGCCATGAAAGCCCTCCCCCGCCATGCATGCCGCATGGAAACTGCTGGATGAGTGGGAGTGAAGGCTTTCCGCGCGCCGGGACGCGCACGAAGCCTGGAAGTGGCGTCGCTGCTGGTCTCCCGTCGTGCTGCCGCTACGACCCGATGGCTGCTGCCATCTGTTGTCTCGGTCCTCGTCCTGCGGCGCTGCCCTCGTGAGGCTGGCAATGGCTGGCGCGGACCGGTTGCACGAACGATAAACGCGGGGACCGCGCAAAACATGGCCGGCAACATATATTTGACATACGAAAGTCCATATACAAAAATGCCCCCTGGATGTGGGACGCTTGCGCTCGCATCACGCCAGGCCGCCGCCGCGAGCCGGTCCTGACGAATAACAACGACAAGGCGCCCACCCGATGCGGTGCCATCAGAGTGAACGAAAAACCGTCACCTGCCCCACGCTAGAACAAAGACCCCGGAGACATCCCCATGTCCAGGCTGCCTGACCACCTCGATATCCACCTCATCCGCATCCTCTATCTGTTGCTGTGCGAAAAGAATGTCTCGCGCGTGGCCCTGAAACTGAACCAGCCGCAACCCTCGATCTCCGCTTCGCTGCGCAAGCTGCGTGAGCTCACCGGTGATCCGCTGCTGGTGCGCGGCGGCCGTGGCATGGTGCCGACCCAGCACGGCGAAAGCCTGCTGAAACCGGCCAAGCGCATCCTCGACGAGACCGAGCGCCTGTTCGTGCCCAAGACCGCCTTCGTGCCGCAGGAGGAAGAGCGTACTTTCCACATCGCTGCGCCGGACTACATGAACACGCCCTTCTTCACCGAGGTGATCGCGCGCCTGCGTCGCGAATCGCCGCGCAGCCACATCGTGATCCACGCGCTGGGCCCGGATACCGACTACGTGCGCCTGCTCTCGGACGGCGAACTGGACCTGGTCATCGCCAACTGGGACGAGCCGCCGCCGCACCTGCATCTCTCCAAGCTGTTCGACGACCCCATCGTCTGCCTGATGCGCGCCGATTGCGCCTATGCCAAGCGCACCGCCCGCGATGCGATGACCATCGAGGACTATCTCTCCCTGCCCCACGCCGCGCCTTCGCAGATCCTGCCCGGCTATCACGGCACCATCGACAACTTCCTGGAAAAGCAGAACCTGCATCGCAACGTGGTGGTGGAGTCGGCCCACTTCCGCATGCTGCCCTACATGGTGGCGCAGACCGACCTGGTGCTGACGGCCGGCCAGCAGTTCGCCAGCTTCTACGAAAAGCTGCTGGCCCTGAAAAGCTATACGGTGCCCATCAAGTTCCCGCCGCTGCGCTTCTACCAGCTCTGGCACGAGCGCGTGCACCAGGCCACCGAGCACAAGTGGCTGCGCGCCCAGGTCAGCGCGGCCGCCAAGCTGCTGGCCCAGGGGCGGGCATGAGGGACATGGCGGACACGGCGGCAACCCGCCAGGACGCCGGCCAGCAAAGGGAAATGACACCCGTCCATATATCGCCCGGACGTGTAGCGGTATGCCGGGGCCACTATATCGCCCCTGCCGGATTGCTTTAGTATCGCCAGCATCAGGCCGGTATCCACCTCCAGAGCGCACAGGAAGGCAGAACACGGCACTGAGCCGGAACCACATTCAAGCGACAAGGCAGGCCCCGTTCCAGACAGCCGGGGCAAGGTCACATGTCAGGTTCCTCCATAAAAAATACCAGGAGACAGCCCATGCAAGCCCCCAGCCATCCAGTGGATGAACGCCTACCCGTATTCAAGCTCTTCGCGCTCGGCATGCAGCACGTGCTGGTGATGTATGCCGGTGCGATTGCCGTGCCGCTCATCATCGGCGGTGCCCTGAACCTGCCCAAGTCCGAGATCGCCTACCTGATCAGTGCCGACCTGTTCTGCTGTGGCGTGGTCACCATCATCCAGAGTGCCGGTATCTGGAAGTTCGGCATCCGCATGCCGGTCATGATGGGCGTGACCTTCGCCGCCGTGGGACCGATGGTGGCCATGGCCAACAATCCCCAGCTCAACATCCTGCACATCTATGGCGCGGTGATTGCCTCGGGCCTGTTCTGCATCCTGGCCTCGCCCTACATGAGCAAGCTCATGCGCTACTTTCCACCGGTGGTGACGGGTACCGTGATCACGGTGATCGGGGTCTCGCTGATGGGCGTGGGCATCAACTGGGCGGCGGGTGGACAACCGGTGATCGGCAAGCTGGTCGACGGCGTCTTCGTCAAGGTGCCCAATCCCGACTATGGCTCGCCATTGTCGCTGTCGATTGCAGCGGTGGTGCTGGTGGCCATCCTGCTGATCACCAAATACACGCGGGGATTCATCTCCAACATCTCGGTATTGCTGGGGATGGTGGTGGGCTTCGTGATCGCCTTTGCACTGGGCAAGATCAGCTTCGACGGCCTGGACGCGGCCGACTGGTTTGCCTTCATCCAGCCCTTCCACTATGGGCTGCCGCAGTTCGACCTGGCTTCCATCATCAGCATGTGCCTGGTGATGATCGTGACCATGATCGAATCGACCGGCATGTTCATGGCCCTGGGCGACATCGTGGGCCGCCGGATCGACGACCGCGCGCTCGCCAGCGGCCTGCGCGTGGATGGCCTGGGCACGGTGATCGGGGGCCTCTTCAACACCTTCCCCTATACCTCGTTCTCGCAGAACGTCGGTCTGGTAGGCGTGACCGGCATCCGCAGCCGCTTCGTCTGCGTGGCCGCCGGGGTGATCCTGATCGCCTTTGGCCTCTTCCCCAAGATGGCGCACGTGGCCGCCTCGATCCCGCAATTCGTGTTGGGCGGCGCCGGCATCGTGATGTTCGGCATGGTGGCGGCGACCGGGATCAAGATCCTCTCCAAGGTCGATTTCCACGGCAATCGCAACAACCTCTTCATCGTCGCCATCAGCATCGGCGTGGGCATGATCCCCATCGTCGCCCCCACCTTCTTCGACAAGATGCCGCACCTGCTGGGCACCATCTTCCACAGCGGCATCCTGCTGGCCTCGGCCATGGCAGTCGGGCTGAACCTGTTCTTCAACGGCCGCGGCAGCGAGGAAGACGTGGCCCGCTATGCGGTAGCGGCGGCACAAAGCTCGGATCACTGAGCGCAGGCGCGGTCTTGCCATCGACAGATATGCCAAAACCGATACGCGCCAGATGAAACCGTTGATGCCATCCGGGCCAAGATGTTTTAAAGTCTCACCTGCGCCCGGATGCCCGCCGGGCGCGCCCGCTGCCCTCCCCGGACGGCAGCGGCAACCCACAATCACAGACAACAATCGGCGCCGACAATACTGATTTTCAGATCGTGGGCGCCGGTATTGATCGCAACAGCAACGAACCAGCGAGGGAGCCGGCGCAGACCGACCGGCCAGCACATGACGACGACACTGCAACAATTGAACGAGGCCGATGCCTCCGCCTTCATCGCCGCCCTGCACGGCATCTACGAGCATTCGCCCTGGATTCCCGAGCGCGCCGCGCTGCAGCGTCCCTTCCGCAACATCACCGCCCTGAAACTGGCCCTGCAGAAAGTCGTCACCGACGCCAGCCGCGCCGAACAACTGGGCCTGATCCGCGCCCACCCGGAACTGGCCGGCCGCGCCGCCATCGCCGGCGAACTGACCGCCGAATCCACCGGCGAGCAGGCCCGCGCCGGCCTGAACCAGTGCAGCCCGGAGGAATTTGCCCGCCTGCAACAGCTCAACACCGATTACAACGCCCGCTTCGGCTTCCCCTTCATCCTGGCGGTGAAAGGCCCGACCGGGGCTGGCCTGACGCGTCAGCAGATCATTGCCACCTTCGCCCGTCGCCTGCGCAACCAGGTCGAAGACGAACTGCGCGAAGCCCTGCGCCAGATCGGCCGCATTGCCGAGATGCGCCTGAACGACCTGCTGGGCCATCGCCCGCAACTGGGTGCCACCGTCATGCAATGGGCCGAGGAAATCGGCGCCCTGTCCGAAGACGAAGGCGCCCTCACCTGCACCTACCTGACCGACACCCACCGTCGCACCGCCGACCAGATCGCCCAATGGATGCGCGAAGCCGGCATGCACGTCCACATCGATGCGGTGGGCAACGTGGTCGGCCGCTACCTCTCCAGCGACCCGCAGGCCAAGACCCTGATGACCGGCTCGCACTACGACACGGTGCGCAACGGCGGCAAGTACGACGGCCGCGAAGGCATCCTGCTGCCCATCGCCGTGGTCAGGCACCTGCATGAACGGGGCGAGACCCTGCCCTTCCATTTCGAAGTCATCGGCTTCTCGGAAGAGGAAGGCGTACGCTTCAAGAGCACCTTCCTGGGCAGCAATGCCGTCACCGGCCAGTTCGACATGAAGCTGCTCGACCTGCAGGACAAGGACGGCATCAGCATGCGCGAGGTCATCACCCAGGCTGGCCACGACGTCACCGCCATCCCGCAGATCGCCCGCGACGCCGCCGATATCCTGGGCTATGTCGAAGTCCACATCGAACAGGGCCCGGTCCTGCTGAACCGCGACCTGCCGGTCGGCATCGTCACCTCCATTGCCGGCAGCTCACGCTACCTGGTCGACCTGAAAGGCGTGGCCAGCCACGCCGGTACTACGCCGATGGACATGCGCAAGGACGCCGCCGCCGCCGCCGCCGAGATCATCCTCTATGTGGAACAGCGCTGCTCACAGGACCAGCATGCTGCGCTGGTCGGCACGGTCGGCCAGCTGCAGGTACCCCGCGGCTCCACCAACGTCATCCCGGGCGCCTGCCAGCTCTCGCTGGACATCCGCGCCGCCCGTGACGACATCCGCCTGGCCGCGGTCAAGGACATCCTCGCCAAAATCGAAGACATCGGCGCACGGCGCAGCATCGACATCAAGCTGGAAGAAACCCTGAGCGCCCCGGCCGCCCCCTGCGCCCCCTGGCTGATGGAACAACTGGCCGCTGCCACCGAACGCGCCGGCGTCCCGCCCTTCGAACTGGCCTCCGGCGCCGGCCACGACGCAATGGCCATCGCCCGCCTGACCGACGTCTGCATGCTCTTCACCCGCTGCGGCAACGGCGGCATCAGCCACAACCCGCTGGAGACCATGACGGCCGATGATGCGGAGGTATCGGGACAGATCCTGCTGGATTTCCTGCGCAGCTTCAGGGCGAAGCATTAATTATTTATATATTTATGTGGCGACCGCGCGGGCGGGAAGCATGCGACGCCCATGATGTGTGCGTGTTCAATTGAACACCGGAATCCTCGCCCCTATCCAGTCTTGGATGGTGGGCGGAATTGCAATCTCGCCTTGCTTGCTGTCCGCATCGAAATAGAGGAGCTTGTCTTCACTGATCTGCAAGGATGCCAACCCCAGGGAGTCGTCCACGAAGATCGTGTAGTGCCTCTTTGCCAAAATTGCGCCTTGTTCATCCGTGACCGAGAGAAGGACCTTATCGAGTCCCTCTCCAAGGAAATGACTGTCGATGAGACCCGCGCCACAGATGCGAATGTGGTAGGTCTTGCTGCCAATTCTTTTTATTCCACCGTCAAACTTTGCGGTGTAGTCGTGTTGCGTGCAGTCGGGCTGGTGGAAAAAGTTGAACAGATAGGTTGATGAGACTAGAAAGACAACGCAGAGAACGATGATGGCTGGCGTCATCTTGAATAGTTCCTGGGGAAAGGACCTTTCCGTTTTACAGACTTTGTAGGCCTTGAATAGAAAAAAGACGGCTGTGAAAATTGCCACGCCAATGCCTGTCTCTTTTGCGTACATCAGGAGGAGGAATGGGCGCAGGTCAGGACCGTTGGATGGCAAGAGCCAGGCAAGCAACAACGCCGACAAGAAGACCGCAAAGCACGCTGCGGCAAGCACTAGAGCGTTCTTTACGGTTTTTTTGAAGTAGTGTCGTAGGGTCGGCATATCGTACCAAGGTCGATGATGATGGGCGTCTCCAGTTTGTAGAGTTGAGGTTTGCTGTAAATCATAAAATCCTCTCCTCTGTTGCGCGCCTTCCGCCATTCGTTATAGGACCTGTTGTAGACGGGCCAATAGACGTCTTTTGCCTGGAATTTGCTGAACAGGCTACGTCTTGTATCGACGGGCTTATCGACGATGTGTTGGCCTGGGAGGTAATCAGACCTCAAACGAAAGTTTTCCTTTGGCGCGTTGTGATTTTTGTTCTGGCGCCGAAGGCTTGGTTTCAGTTGCCCGGCGATGTCATTACCGGCGAGGTAGTAGGACGTAATCATGTCGCGCTTATTCCAGTGTCCAAGATATTGACTCCTGGAAGGATCTTTGTCGTTGAAAGAATAATTGTCCTTGATGTAGATATAGACATGGGTGACGGAGGCTGAGGCATCCATGCAAAACTGCTGCGGATCGGTATCGTATTTGAAATATCTTGCCCCGTTGAGATGGGCTCTTCCTATGGCGGCATAGAGAACAAAATTTCCCAATGCGCCAGAAAGATCCGTGAGCACAAGAACGCCTTCTGTGGTGTCCAGTATGGAAACTTCCATTTTTTGGAAGTGCCAATCCAGATGAAACTGTCGTAAGTCGACGACGAAATCAGTCGTATCCAGATCGAGATTCGGCTTGGCACTGGCGGCGCGTTGGAAGGTATCGGACGCATGGCGTAGAAGCTTTCTTTTGAGAACAGCCTGCGCGTTTTTTGAACCAGTCATTTGAAGGAGATTATTCAAACGCTTTTTGACGCTGCCGTATCGCAGTGCCCAATCCAGGGTGACGAGCTTGTCCTCAAGAGGTTGAACAGAGTCGAGGTCATTGTCCCATACGTGAGCAGGACCTTTGAACCACTTCCTGGCGAGCTTGGCGGCCATGGGCCACCTCATACGATCCATCGCATCAGGAATGTCCTGGAGGTCGAATTCAGGGAGCTTCTCGCAATCTTCAGCCTCAAGTTCCACGAACTGCTGGCCGCGAAATTCCTTCGGTTCCTGTTTCTTTCCGAATGCGGTCGACTTCTGATGTTCGGTCTCTGATCGCACGGCAGCAACATCCCCGGCCGTGGACCCGGAGGATGTTGGTATTGACTTGGAAGACGGTGCTACCTCGCCAGGAGCAAAGCGTTCGTACGAGACGGTCTGAGGAGTGTTGATTGCGATACACCCTTCGAATCCGGCATGGCATTTCCACCTGGGCTTGCTGAACGGCAGTCGTGCCTTCGCTATCTTGTAGTAGGGGATTTTTCTTGTCTTTGCCATTGTCGGGAGTACCTTCCAGCTTCTGGATTTCCAGACAGCTTGATGACGAACAAGCTCGCCAGTGTACTCAGCAGGACCGCCCAAACCTATCGTAGCAGTTTGAAACACCATGACTTTCACCTGTCCACATACGACAAGTTGGTGAAGCATTCGAGTGCAGTAACATGCATGTTCAGGAGCCTTGCCCCGGTATAGGCTGGACGTCTTTACAGTGGACTCGATAAACCAACAACCCGTGTCAGGCAGGATTCAATCTACCCAGCAACCCCACGCGCCGCAGCGTTAATAGGGCCAGAAAGGGACTCCCCCTGTCACCTGCGTCGACCCGCAAGCAAGCCAATCCAACAGAAACAAGGAACCCAAGAAGGAGTCCAGCAACATGCAACACAAGCCAAACAGCAAGACCCTGCTGATCAGGAACGCCCGCGTGCTCGTCACCATGAACGACACCCGCGAAGAAATCCCGCAAGGCGCCATCTACATCCGCGACAACGTGATCGAACAGGTCGGCAAGAGTGCCGACCTGCCGCAGCAGGCCGATGAAATCATCGACGCCACCCACCATGTCGTCATCCCCGGCCTGATCAATACCCACCACCACATGTACCAGAGCCTCACGCGCGTCATCCCCGCCGCGCAGAATGGCGAACTGTTCAACTGGCTCACCAACCTCTACCCGATCTGGGCCGGCCTCACCCCCGAGATGATCCAGGTCTCCACGCTCACCGCCATGGCCGAGCTGATCCTCTCCGGCTGCACCACCAGCAGCGACCACCTCTACATCTACCCCAACCAGACCCGCCTGGACGACAGCCTGGAAGCCGCGACCCAGATCGGCATGCGCTTCCACGGCGCCCGAGGCGCCATGAGCGTAGGCCAATCCAAGGGCGGCCTGCCACCGGACCGGGTGGTGGAAGACGAAGAGGCCATCCTCAAGGACAGTCGCCGCCTCATCGAGACCTATCACGACCCGGCGCGTCACGCCATGCAGCGCATCGTGGTCGCCCCCTGCTCGCCCTTCTCGGTCTCGCGCGACCTGATGCGCGAAGCCGCCGACCTGGCCCGCCACTACGACGTCTCCCTGCACACCCACCTGGCCGAGAACGTCAACGACATCGCCTACAGCCGCGAAAAATTCAACATGACCCCGGCCGAATACGCCGAGGACTGCGGCTGGGTCGGCCACGACGTCTGGCACGCTCACTGCGTGCAACTGGATGATCACGGTATCGATCTCTTTGCCCGCACCGGCACCGGCGTGGCGCATTGCCCCTGTTCCAACATGCGCCTGGCCTCTGGCATCGCCCCCATCCGCAAGATGCTGGACGCAGGCGTGCCGGTCGGACTGGGGGTGGATGGCAGTGCCTCCAACGATAGCGCCCACATGCTGGGCGAAGTGCGTCAGGCGATGCTGCTGCAGCGGGTAGGATTCGGCCCGGACGCCATGACGGCACGGCAGGCGCTGGAGATCGCCACCCTGGGGGGTGCGAAGGTATTGAATCGGGATGACATCGGCGCGCTCAAACCCGGCATGTCAGCCGATCTGGTGCTGTTCGACACGCGCCAGCTGGCCTTTGCCGGGGCGCTGCATGATCCGGTGGCCGCGCTGGTGTTCTGCACCCCGGCCAATGTGGACTACAGCATCATCAACGGTCGCGTGATCGTGCGCGAGGGGCAGTTCACCAGCATCGATCTGGGGGTGGTGCTGGAGCGGCATAACGCCCTGTCGCTGCAACTGGCTGAAGCGGCCCGCTCATCCGCCCACTAACCCACCCTCACTCCGGAGTCGAACATGCGTATCTCGGACATGAAGATCGGCGCCCGCCTGGCGCTGGGTTTTGGCGCAGTCATGGTGCTCCTGCTGGCCATCGCCATACTCGGCAACCTGCAACTGGGACGACTGGCCGATGGCATCGGCCTCATCGTCAAGGACCGCTATCCCAAGACGGTCATGGCCAACACGGTACAGATCCAGGTCAACAAGATCGCCCTGGATATCCGCGACATCATGCTCACCAGCGACCCCGAGCGCATCAAGGCCCTGGCCGCCGATGCCACGGCGGCCGACCGCAAGATGAACGAGTACCTGACCAGGCTTCAGCAAGTGGCACGCACCGAGGAAGACAGGCGATACGTGGAAGCCGCTATCGCGGCACGCCAGGCCTACGTTCCCGCGCGCGACCAGCTCATGGCCCTGGCCATGGCGGGTCGCACCGATGAAGCCCGTGCCTTCCTGCCGCAGCAATTCATGCCGGTGCAGATCAAGTACTTCATTGCGCTCGATGCCATGTTCGACTACCAGGGTGGTCTGATGGATGCGGCCGGCGAAACAGCCACCCGGGATTCTGCCAGTGCCAGTCTACTCATCAACAGCCTGGCCGTGGTCGCTCTGCTGCTGGCTACCGCAGTCGCATGGCTGGTCTCGCGCAGCATCTCGCGTCCGCTCGGGCATGCCGTGAGCGTGGCACGGCGGGTCGCCGAGGGCGACCTGTCCACGCAGGTGGAAGTCACCTCACGCGACGAGACCGGCGAGCTGATGGCGGCCCTGAAACTGATGAATGAGAACTTGCGCAACATCGTTGGTCGCGTGCACCAGGGCAGCAATACGATCCACCATGCCGCCGGTGAAATCGCCAGCGGCAACCTGGATCTCTCGGCCCGTACCGAGCAACAGGCCGGCTCGCTGGAGGAAACCGCCTCGGCCATGGAAGAGCTGACCACCACCGTCAGACAGAACGCCAACAACGCCCGCCAGGCCACGCAACTGGCCAGCACCGCCTCCGGCATCGCGGTACAGGGCGGGAGCGTGGTGCATCAGGTGGTCGATACGATGGCTGACATCAATGCGTCCTCACGGCAGATCGTGGACATCATCGCGGTCATCGACGGCATCGCCTTCCAGACCAATATCCTCGCGCTCAATGCCGCCGTGGAAGCCGCGCGTGCCGGCGAACAGGGACGCGGCTTTGCGGTGGTGGCCTCGGAGGTGCGCTCGCTGGCCCAGCGCAGCGCCAGCGCCGCCCGCGAGATCAAGACCCTGATCCATGACTCGGTGGGCAAGATCGAAAACGGCAGTACCCTGGTGCAGCAGGCCGGCAGCACCATGGAGGATGTGGTGGCCAGCGTGCAAAGGGTCAACACCATCATCGCCGAGATCAGCCGGGCCAGCCAGGAGCAGAGCACGGGCCTGGAAGAAATCAACCGGGCTATCACGCAGATGGACGAATCGACCCAACAGAACGCGGCCCTGGTGGAACAGGCCGCCGCCGCCGCCCAGTCCATGCGCGACCAGGCCGTGCAGTTGCAGGAGGTGGTGGGGGTGTTCAAGCTGGCGCCAGCGCACCCATGAAAAAAACCGTTCAGCATGATACTGAACGGCTTCTCCGGCCATCATGATGGTTATCTGGCCTATCCCCACACCTCCGCCACCCGCAACAGATTGGTACTCCCCGGCTGCCCGAAGGGCATGCCGGCGGTGATGGCGATCTGGTCCCCCTTGCGCGCAAATCCCTCCCGCACCGCTGCCTGGCAGGCAGCAGCGACCAGCTGGCTTTCGTCGTGCATCTGTTCGCTGATGGTGGAATGCACGCCCCATACCAGCGCCAGCCGTCGGGCTGTCGTCAGTTGCGGGGTAATGCAGAGGATGGGCGCGGACGGGCGTTCGCGGGCGGCGCGCAGGCTGGTATGGCCGGAGCTGGTGTAGGTCACCGTGGCGCTGGCGCCGAGGATGCCGGTGACGTCGCGCAGGGCGGCGCAGATGGCGTCCGGGCGGTTGCGCTGCGGGGCCGCGTACTGGGCCTGCATCAGCGTGCGGTAGAGCGGGTCTCTCTCCACTTCGGTGATCACCCGATCCATCATCGTCACCGCCTGCACCGGGTAGTCGCCATGGGCCGATTCGGCCGAGAGCATCACCGCGTCCGAGCCGTCGTAGATGGCACTGGCCACATCCGAAACTTCAGCACGCGTGGGGACCGGGGCGCCGATCATGGATTCCAGCATCTGGGTGGCGATCACGACCGGCTTGCCCTGCTGGCGGCAGGCACGCAGGATGCGCTTTTGCGTGCCCGGCACGCATTCCGGGGGCAGCTCCACACCGAGGTCGCCGCGCGCCACCATGATGGCGTCCGAGACGTCGACAATCTCTTCCAGCCGGTCCAGCGCAGCAGGCTTTTCCAGCTTGGAAAGAATGGCCGCGCGGCCTGCAACCAGGGTGCGGGCTTCCTTCACATCTTCAGGACGTTGTACGAAGGATAGTGCGATCCAGTCCGCGCCCATGTCCAATGCGAAATCGAGGTCGCGCCGGTCCTTGGCGGTCAGTGCGGGGATCGGCAACACTGCATCCGGCACATTGACACCCTTGCGGTCGGACAGCATGCCGCTGTTGACCACGCGGGTGAGAATACGGGCGCCATCGCTGGAGTCGACCTGCAGCCGCACCTTGCCATCGTCGATCAACAGGCTTTGCCCGGGGCCGATGACCTCGAACAATTCCGGATGCGGCAGGCATACCCGGTGAGCATCACCAAGGGTCGCGTCGTGGTCCAGCACGAAGGCCTGCCCGGCCTCGACACTCACACGGCCTTGGGCGAACTGGCCGATGCGCAGCTTGGGGCCTTGCAGATCGGCCAGCACGGCGATGGGACGGCCCACTTCCTGCTCAACCTGGCGCACGATCTGGTAGCGGGCGTGATGGTCGGCGTGGCTGCCGTGACTGAAATTGAAACGGAATACGTCGGCACCCGCCTCGAAGAGGGCGCGGATCATTTCCGGCGTGGCACTGGCGGGGCCGAGGGTGGCGACGATTTTGGCCTGGCGTTGGCGGCGCATGAACATCCTCTTTAAATTGTTTTGATCACTAAAAAGCCGTTCGGACTGAGTAGATCCGAAGGATCGTATCGAAGGCGCTCTCACGTCTGCGCGCCTTCGATACGCCGCTTGCGCGGCTACTCAGTCCGAACGGGATGAGGTATGCCAGGACCATCATCATCCCCGGCCGCACCTCATGCTGGCAGCGTCAACTGCTCAGGCCTGGGCGATCTCATGATTGGACATGATCTCCACGGCGCGACACAGCGCCGAGTGATCCAGTCCGCTCAGGCCATGGGCGGCGCAGGCATTCATCAGCTCCTGCGCGGTGGCGGTGTTGGGCAGGCTGATGCCCAGCGCCTTGGCACCTTGCAGGGCGAGGTTCAGATCCTTCTGGTGTAATTCGATGCGGAAGCCCGGATTGAAGCTGCGCTTGACCATGCGCTCGCCATGCACCTCCAGGATGCGCGAGGCGGCGAAACCGCCCATCAGTGCCTGCCGCACCCGGGCCGGATCGGCACCTGCCCTGGAAGCGAACAGCAGTGCCTCGGCCACGGCCTGGATGTTCAGGGCCACGATGATCTGGTTGGCGACCTTGGTGGTCTGGCCGTCACCGTTGCCGCCGACCAGGGTGATGTTCTTGCCCATCAGTTCGAACAGGGGCTTGACGTCATTGAAGGCCGATTCCGATCCGCCGACCATGATGGTCAGCGAGGCGGCCTTGGCGCCGACTTCGCCACCCGAGACCGGTGCATCCAGGTACTGGCAACCCAGGGCGTTGATCTTCTGCGCGAACTCCTTGGTGGCGATGGGCGAGATGGAACTCATGTCGACCACGATCTTGCCGGGCGAGAGGCCTTCGGCCACGCCCTTTTCGCCGAACAGCACAGCCTGGACGTGCGGCGTATCCGGCACCATGACGATGACGATGTCGGCGCGCTTGGCCACTTCCGCGCCCGAGGTGCAGACGGTGGCACCGCCTTCCAGCAATCCCGCCGGCGGGTTTTTCTGGTCATGCAGGTAGAGCTTGTGGCCGCCTTGTTGCAGCTTGTCCGCCATGGGTGCGCCCATGATACCCAGGCCGATGAATCCGACTTTTGCCATGCTGTGTCTCCTCAAGAAAAGATGAAATCCTGCTTGCGCGCACTTGCGCATTCACGCGCTCACGCACTCACGCCCTCACGCGTGCTGCAAGCCGTGTTGCGCCATCCAGCCCAGGCCGGCGACGGTGCCGGCCTGCGGTTTGTATTCGCAGCCGATCCAGCCGCGATAGCCGATCTCCTGCAGCCAGCCGAACAGGTAGCGGTAATTGATTTCGCCGCTGCCGGGCTCGCCGCGCCCGGGGTTGTCGGCCAGTTGCACGTGGCCGATTAGGGAAAGGTTGGCCTTGAGGGTGTTGGCCAGTTCGCCCTCCATGCGCTGCATGTGATAGATGTCGTACTGGACGAAGAGATTGTCCGAGCCGGTGGCCAGGATCAGCTCTACCGCCTGGCGCGTGGTGTTGAGGAAGAAGCAGGGGATGTCGAAATGGTTGATCGGTTCGATCAGCAGGCGGATGCCCTGCTCCTTGAGCTTGCTGGCGGCGTACTTGAGATTGCCCACCAGCACCTCGCGGGCGGCCTCGCGCGCGACACCCGGTGGCAGGATGCCGACCAGGCAGTTCAGCTGCTGCACATCCAGCGTCTTGGCATAGCGGATCGCCTCATCGACACCGGCGCGGAACTCGGCCACCCGGTCCGGGTGGCAGGCAATACCCCGCTCGCCCGCATCCCAGTTGCCGGCTGGCAGGTTGTGCAATACCAGTTGCAAGCGATGGGTGCGCAGCTGGTCGGCGATCTGCTGTGGCGTGAAGGCATACGGGAACAGGAATTCCACGCCCTTGAAACCGGCATCGGCCGCAGCCTTGAAGCGTTCCAGGAAAGGCTGTTCAGCAAACAGCATGGTGAGATTGGCAGCAAGTCGGGTCATGGTGTCTCCTCTTAGTCCAGCAGGCTGATGGCGGTGGGCGCATCCTCGGCGCGCTCGGCCAGGGCTTCGAATTCATTGATGGCATCGATCTCGGTGCCCATGGCGATGTTGGTGACGCGCTCCAGGATGATTTCCACCACCACCGGCACGCGATACTCGGCCATCCAGCGCTGCGCCTGGGCCAGTGCGTCCTGGATGCCATTGGGGTCGGTCACGCGGATGGCCTTGCAGCCCAGACCCTCGACGACGGCCACATGGTCCACGCCATAGCCCTGCAGTTCGGGGGCGTTGATGTTCTCGAAGGCCAGCTGCACGCAGTAGTCCATCTCGAAGCCGCGCTGGGCCTGGCGGATCAGGCCGAGGTAGGAGTTGTTGACCAGCACGTGCAGGTAGGGCAGCTTGAATTGCGCGCCCACGGCGAGTTCTTCGATCATGAACTGGAAGTCGTAGTCGCCCGAGATGGCCACCACCTTCTTCTGCGGATCGGCAGCCACCACGCCCAGCGCGGCGGGGATGGTCCAGCCCAGCGGACCGGCCTGGCCGCAGTTGATCCAGTGGCGGTCCTTGTAGACATGCAGGAATTGCGCGGCGGCGATCTGCGACAGGCCGATGGTGGCGACGTAGCAGGTATCGCGGTCGAAGGCGCGGTTCATTTCTTCATAGACGCGCTGCGGCTTGACCGGTACCTCGTTGAAATGGGTGCGCCGCTGCAGGGTCTTCTTGCGCTGCTGGCACTCCGTCAGCCAGGCGGAGCGGTCCGGCAGGCGGCCCGCCCCCTTGAGCTCGCGTGCCACCTCGACGAACAGCTTCAGTGCCGCGCCGGCATCGCTGACGATGCCATAGTCGGGACCAAAGACGCGGCCGATCTGGGTCGGCTCGATGTCGACGTGGACGAACTTGCGGCCCTTGGTGAAGACATCGATGGAGCCGGTATGGCGGTTGGCCCAGCGGTTGCCGATACCCAGCACGAAGTCCGAGGCCAGCAGCGTGGCATTGCCATAGCGGTGGCTGGTCTGCAGGCCGACCATGCCGGCCATCTGCGGGTGATCGTCGGGAATGGCGCCCCAGGCCATGAGCGTGGGGATGACCGGCACGCCGGTCAGTTCGGCAAACTCCACTGCCAGCCCGGCAGCGTCGGCATTGACCACGCCGCCGCCGATGGTCAGCAGCGGACGTTCG
Organism: Herbaspirillum sp. VT-16-41; assembly: GCF_001994935.1. NCBI lineage: Bacteria > Pseudomonadati > Pseudomonadota > Betaproteobacteria > Burkholderiales > Oxalobacteraceae > Herbaspirillum > Herbaspirillum sp. VT-16-41. The sequence goes on along the minus strand of NZ_MUXB01000101.1, from coordinate 100,405 downwards.
GCGGCGTTGAGCATCTCCAGGGCCTTCTCGATCTGGGCGCGGGTGGCGGCGGGACGATAGACCGGCAGCGGCGCATAGGTATCCGGGTCGAAATCGATCTCGGCCATCTGCACATCGAAGGGCAGGTCGATCAGCACCGGCCCCGGGCGGCCCGAGCGCATCAGGTGGAAAGCCTGCTGGAACACGCGTGGCACGAGGGCCGGCTCGCGCACGGTCACGGCCCACTTGGTGACGGGCTTGGCGATGGATTCGATGTCCACGGCCTGGAAGTCTTCCTTGTAGAGCCGTGCACGCGGGGCCTGGCCGGTGACGCACAGGATGGGAATGGAATCGGCCTGGGCCGAATAGAGGCCGGTGATCATGTCGGTGCCGGCGGGCCCCGAGGTACCGATGCACAGGCCGATGTTGCCGGCCCTGGCGCGGGTATAGCCCTCGGCCATGTGGGAGGCGCCCTCCACATGGCGCGCCAGGATGTGTCCGATGCCGCCGTGCTTTTTGAGGGCCGAATAGAAGGGGTTGATGGCCGCGCCCGGCACGCCAAAGGCCTGCAGGCAGCCCTCCTTGACCAGTACATGCACTGCCGCGTCGACTGCTCTCATCTTTGCCATGCTCGTTCTCCAGATGTCCGTTGGGATGGTGTTGATCTCTGGAGGCCATGCTAGTCATTACAAATCCGGATGATAAGTATCATCAGAATCCACTGATTACTTACCAAAAGTATGGAAACATAGAAAAAGTATTGAATTACACTGCAGCCGGGAGGAATTGATGGACAAACTCAAGCAGATCGAAGCCTTCGTTTCGGTAGTGGACAAGGGCAGCCTGGCCGCCGCCGCGCTGGAAGAACAGGTCACGCCGGTGATGATGGGGCGGCGCATCGATGCCCTGGAAAAGCGCCTGGGGACCAAGCTCATGCACCGGACCACGCGCCACCTGACGCTGACCGAGCAGGGCAGCGTCTTCCTGGATCACTGCCGCAAGCTGCTGGAGCAGATGGATACGGCCGAAAAGAGCGTTGCCGAAGGGCGTCACAAGGCTACCGGTCATCTGGTGGTCTCCACGCCCGCCGCCTATGGCCGCCTGCATGTGGCGCCGCATGCCCCGACCTTCCTGGCGGCCCACCCGGAGGTGCAGATCTCCTTCAACCTGACCGATCGCGTGGTGGATCTGGTGCGCGAGGGCTATGACCTGGGCATCCGCATCGGCGGCGCCATCGAACCCAGTTTCGTGGCCGTGCGCCTGGCCAGCAACCGCCGCGTGGTCTGCGCGGCGCCGGATTACCTGCATCGCCACGGCATCCCGCGCACGCTGGACGACCTGGCGCGCCATAACTGCCTGGCCTTCAATCTGCAGGGAGGCCAGCAGCGCGGCTGGTATTTCCAGCAGAATGGCAAACCGGTCATCATCAAGGTGCAGGGCAAGCTGGATTGCAACGATGGCGAACTGCTGCACCGCTGGGCCAGCGAAGGGCTGGGACTGGCCTGGCGCTCCACCTGGGAAATCCAGGCGCAACTGGCGTCAGGCGCGCTGGTGACGGTGCTGGATGACTACGCCCTGCCCCACTACGACATCATGGCGGTCTACCCGCAGCAGCGGCACCTGCCGGCCAAGACGCGCTTTTTCATCGATTACCTCAAGGAAGTCTATGCCCAGCCGGACTACTGGAACCGGGCGCGCAGTCCAGCCCGCACCGCCTGAGGCGAACGTCGAAAAGCGGGCGTTCCCGGATGCAATCCGACAACAGTGGCAAAATCTCGGTCCTGGCGGCAATTTGCGGCGATTGATTGCTTACCCGTATGCCGACAATGCAATGCAACAAAATCCGCCTGCCAGGCGGGTTTTCCGCCAATCCGACCGTTATAACCCCAGCCCAATAATGGCTATGCCCCGGCCCTTACATCGCGCATCATGAAATTCAACGACATTACGAACGCTGCCAAGACAACAGCAACGCCCACCTTCTGCCTGCCACCGCTGCAGGCGGGTTTTCCGGCGCATAAAAAAGGACCCAACGGAGACAACCCACAATGAACGCCCTGAACAGATTCTTCCGCCTGGAAGAAAACGGCACCACCGTGCGCACCGAGCTGCTGGCCGGGCTCACCACCTTCCTGACGATGGCCTACATCATCTTCGTCAATCCCTCCATCCTGGGGGACGCCGGCATGCCCAAGGACTCGGTGTTCGTCGCCACCTGCGTGGCCGCTGCCGTGGGCACGCTCATCATGGGCCTGTACGCCAACTACCCCATCGGCCTGGCACCCGGCATGGGGCTCAATGCCTACTTCGCCTATGCCGTGGTCAAGGGCATGGGCTTCCCGTGGCAGGCCGCGCTGGGCGCGGTGCTGATCTCGGGCTGCCTGTTCCTGCTGGTGAGCGTGCTGCGTGTGCGCGAGTTGATCATCCAGAGCATTCCGCGCTCCTTGCGCACGGCCATCCCGGCCGGCATCGGGCTGTTCCTGGCGATCATTTCGCTCAAGAGCGCCGGCATCGTCGCCGCCAATCCGGCCACCTTCGTGACCCTCGGTGACCTGCACCAGCCGGCGCCGGTGATGGCCGTCATCGGCTTCCTGGTGATCGTGGCGCTGGACCGCCTGAAGGTGCGCGGGGCGCTGCTGATCGGCATCCTGCTGGTGACGGTGCTGTCGTTCGTCTTCGGCGGCAACCATTTCTCGGGCATCTTCGCCGCACCGCCCTCGATTGCCCCGACCTTCCTGCAACTGGATATCAAGGGCGCCATTTCCATGGGCCTGATCAACGTGGTGCTGGTGTTCTTCCTGGTGGAACTGTTCGACGCCACCGGCACCCTGATGGGCGTGGCCACCCGCGCCGGGCTGATGAAGGACGGCAAGATGGCACGCCTGAACAAGGCCCTGATGGCCGACAGCACCGCCATCGTCGCCGGCTCCCTGCTGGGCACTTCGTCCACCACCGCCTACATCGAGAGCGCCGCCGGCGTGCAGGCCGGCGGCCGTACCGGCCTCACCGCCGTGGCCATCGCGGTGCTGTTCCTGCTGTGCCTGTTCATCGCACCGCTGGCTGGCGTGGTGCCGGCCTATGCGACGGCACCGGCGCTGTTCTTCGTGGCCTGCCTGATGCTGCGCGAACTGGTGCACATCGACTGGGACGACACCACCGAATGCGTGCCGGCCGTGATCACGGCGCTGGTGATGCCCTTCACCTATTCGATCGCCAATGGCCTGGCACTGGGCTTCATCAGCTATGCCGGCCTGAAGCTGCTCACCGGTCGCGCCCGGGACGTGTCGGTGGTAATCTGGATCATCGCTGCGATCTTCCTGTTCAAGATCATCTACCTCGGTGGCGAATGAGCGCATGCAGCGTCATGAAGTAATCTGAACCATCGAAGAGGCGGCCCGCAACGACAGGGGCTGCCTCTTCGGGATCGTGACAAGAGGGAACCCGACAATCGTCCGCAACAATAGGCTGCGGACAATCCGTTTCCTCTTTTGACGACCCCGGCACGTTTCTTGAATGCCATCTGGCCACGGGAGACACCACAGGCCGGCTGCCGCCCCGAGCGGACATGCCGCCTGAAAGCAGATCCAACAATAAGAAGCACGCCCCACGATACGCCCTGGAGCGCGCCATAAAGCAGTCTGTTTTGTAGACAATCCATATTGAGTAAAGCCAAATGCCAGAGACCATCCGCCCCATCCAGTTCTACTTTCGCGGCCAGACCCACGAAGTAGCAGGCCAACCCACGACCCGCACCGTTCTGCAGCATCTGCGCGAAGACCTGCATTGCACCGGCACCAAGGAAGGCTGTGCCGAAGGCGATTGCGGAGCCTGCACCGTGGTGGTGGGCGAGCTGCGCAATGATCAGCTGGAGCTCAAGACGGTCAACTCCTGCATCCAGTTCCTGCCCACCCTGGACGGCCGGGCGCTGTTCACCGTGGAAGACCTGAAGCAGGCCGATGGCTGCCTGCACCCGGTGCAGCAGGCCATGGTGGAATGTCATGGCTCGCAGTGCGGCTTCTGCACGCCGGGTTTCGTGATGTCGCTGTGGGGCCTGTACCTGAGGCACGACCAGGACGGCGTCACGCCGTCCAAGCGCGAGATCGATGACGCCCTTTCCGGCAACCTGTGCCGCTGCACCGGCTATCGCCCCATCATCGATGCGGCACGCCGCATGGGCGAACTGCCCAAGGTGGATTTCGACCGTGATGCCGTCAAGACCGCGCTACGCGCCATCGACCGCGACGCGCCGCTGGCCGTGACCCATGGCGGCCAGACCTTCCACGCCCCGCGCACGCTGGCGCAGCTGCTGCAGTTGCGCGCCGAGCTGCCCAAGGCGCGCATCCTGGCCGGTTCCACAGATGTGGGGCTGTGGGTGACCAAGCAGATGCGCGAGCTGGGTGACATCCTCTACATCGGTCGCGTGGAAGAACTGCGCGCCATGTCCGTGCAGGATGGCATGCTGGAGATCGGGGCCGGCGTCTCGCTGGAAGATGCCTATGCCGAAGCGGCCCGTCACTATCCGCAAGAGCTGTCCGAACTATGGCAGCGCTTTGCCTCCATGCCGGTGCGCAACGCCGGCACCCTGGGCGGCAATGTCGCCAATGGCTCGCCCATCGGCGACTCCATGCCCTGGCTGATCGCGCTGGGTGCACAGATCGTGCTGGCCGGCGTGGACGGTCAGCGTGTCATGCCGCTGGAAGACTTCTATCTGGCCTATCAGAAGTCGGCCCTGCAAGCCAACGAGGTGGTGCAGGCCGTACGTATTCCGCTGCCCGGCAAGGATGTGCGTTTCCGCGTGTACAAGCTCTCCAAGCGCTTCGACCAGGATATCTCGGCGGTCTGTGCTGCCTTTGCCCTGCGCATGGACGGTGACATCGTGACCGAAGCGCGCATCGCCTTCGGCGGCATGGCCGCCACGCCCAAACGCGCCGCACAGGCGGAGGCACTGTTGCAAGGCAAGGTGTGGGACGAGGCACAGGTGCGCGCTGCCATGGCCGCGCTGGCCCAGGATTACGCCCCGCTGTCGGACATGCGCGCCAGCGCCGCCTATCGCCTGCGCACCGCGCAGAACCTGCTCTATCGCTATTGGCTGGAAACCCGCAGCGAGGCGCCGCTGGCGCGCCAGGATGTGCGCGCCTTCGCGGCGTGAGTGCATCGCGTACAGCCTATCGACAGAATCCGCAGGAGAACAGCATGAACAAGCAAAGCGAACAATTCCTCAATACCCTGGTACAACCGCCGCAAGACTGGGCCACCGTGGGCAAGCCGCATCCGCATGAATCGGCCCTGCTGCACGTGACCGGCGAAGCCACCTACACCGACGACATCGTGGAACTGCAGGGGACCCTGCATGCGGCCCTGGGCCTGTCGCAGAAGGCCCATGCCAGAGTGCGCGCCATCGACCTGGACAAGGTCAAGGCGGCCACCGGTGTGGTCGCAGTCTTCACCGCAACGGACATTCCGGGCGAGAACGAATGCGGGGCCATCATCCACGACGATCCGGTGCTAGCCGATGGGCTGGTGCAATACGTGGGTCAGCCGATGTTCATCGTGGTGGCCGACAGTCACGACCATGCGCGCCGCGCCGCGCGCCTGGCGGTGGTCGATTACGAAGAACTGCCGCCGGTCCTGACGCCACGCGCCGCCCATGCCGCGCAATCCTATGTACTGCCGCCGATGCACCTGTCGCGCGGGGAACCGGCGGTGGCCCTGGCGCTGGCACCGCACAAGCTGCGCGGCCAGTTCGATGTGGGCGGACAGGAGCAGTTCTATCTGGAGGGGCAGATTTCCTATGCCATCCCCAAGGAGGGGCGCAGCATGCACGTGTACTGCTCGACCCAGCACCCCAGCGAGATGCAGCACCATATCGCCACCGTGTTGAAACTGGCCTCGCACGATGTGCTGGTGGAATGCCGGCGCATGGGCGGTGGCTTCGGTGGCAAGGAATCGCAATCGGCGCTGTGGGCCTGCGCCGCTGCCGTGGCGGCGGCGCGCCTGCGTCGTCCGGTCAAGCTGCGCGCCGACCGGGATGACGACATGATGGTCACCGGCAAGCGGCACTGCTTCGCCTACGACTACGAGATCGGCTATGACGACAGCGGGCGCATCCTGGCAGCCAAGATCGACATGATCTCGCGCGCCGGTTTTTCGGCCGACCTGTCCGGCCCGGTGGCCACGCGGGCGGTGTGCCACTTCGATAATGCCTACTACCTTTCGGACGTGGAAATCCACGCCATGTGCGGCAAGACCAACACCCAGTCCAATACCGCCTTCCGCGGTTTCGGCGGACCGCAGGGGGCGCTGGCCATCGAGTACATCATCGACGAGATCGCCCGCAACCTGGGGCGTGATCCGCTGGAGATCCGCCGCACCAATTTCTACGGCCCCAGCGATGAAGAAGGGCCGGCGGCGCGCAACGTCACCCACTATGGCCAGAAGGTGGAAGACAACGTCATCCACGGCCTGGTGGACCAGCTGGAAAAGAGCAGCCGCTACCAGGAGCGGCGCCGGGCGATTGCCGACTTCAATGCCGGCAATACGGTGCTGAAGAAAGGCCTGGCACTGACGCCGGTGAAGTTCGGCATTTCCTTCAACGTGCCGCACCTGAACCAGGCCGGTTCGCTGGTGCACGTCTATACCGATGGCTCGGTGCTGGTGAACCACGGCGGCACGGAGATGGGGCAAGGGCTCAATACCAAGGTGGCGCAGGTGGTCGCCAATGCGCTGGGCGTGCCGCTGGAGCAGGTGCGCTGCACCGCGACCGACACCAGCAAGATCGCCAACACCTCGGCCACCGCCGCCTCCACCGGCAGCGACCTCAACGGCAAGGCCGCGCAGGATGCGGCCCTGCAGATCCGCGAACGGCTGGCCCAGGTGGCGGCCCGGCATTTCGGCGTGGACGCATCGGCCATCCGCTTTGCCGATGGCCTGGTGATGGCCGGCGAGCAATCGATCGCCTTCGTCGAACTGGTGATGAAGGCTTACCTGCAACGGGTGCAGCTGTGGTCCGATGGCTTCTATTCCACGCCCAAGGTGCATTGGGACGCCAAGCGCATGCACGGCCATCCCTTCTTCTACTTCGCCTATGCGGCGGCGGTGTCGGAAGTGGTGATCGATACCCTGACCGGGGAGTGGAAACTGCTGCAGGCCGACCTGCTGTACGACGCCGGAGAAAGCCTGAACCCGGCGCTGGACATCGGCCAGGTCGAGGGTGGCTTCATCCAGGGCATGGGCTGGCTGACCACCGAGGAACTATGGTGGAACAAGGACGGCAAGCTGATGACGCACGCCCCCTCGACCTACAAGATCCCGGCCATCTCGGATTGCCCGGAAGCCTTCCGCACCGAGCTGTATCGCAACAGCAATGTCTCCGACACCATCCACCGCTCCAAGGCAGTGGGCGAGCCGCCGCTGCTGCTGCCGTTCTCGGTGTTCCTGGCCATTCGCGATGCGGTCTCGGCAGTGGGTGGGCATCGCATCAACCCGCCATTGCACGCACCGGCCACCAGCGAGGCCATCCTCGATGCGGTCGATGCGGTCCGCGCGGCCGCAGCGGTGCAATAAGCCAGACCCTCGGAGAGCGATCATGACGACATGGCTAGCCGCCTTGCGCCGCATGCAGCAGAGCAGCACACCGGCCGTACTGGTGACGGTGGCGCAGAGCCAGGGGTCGACACCGCGTGAATCGGGGGCGCGCATGCTCTACACCGCCGATGCGCAGTTCGACACCATTGGCGGCGGCCACCTCGAATGGCGCGCCGCGCAGATCGCACGCGCCATGCTGCTGGCCAATCCTGACCAGCTGGATGGGCAGCGGCGGCTGGAGCGCATCGCACTGGGTCCCAGCCTGGGACAATGCTGTGGTGGCGTGGTGTTTCTCTGTTTCGAACGGATAGCCAGCGATGCCGAGGCATTGCGGCTGTGGCAGGCACTGGAGCAATCATGGACCCGTGGAAATGACCGGTGGCGGGCCTTGCCACTGGACCATGCCGAGCCCATGCAACTGCTGCAACCTGATGGCCCGCAGCACACGCTGCAGGACATGGCGCGTACAGCAAGCCAGACGCAACTGGTGCGCGACCAACAGGGCCGCCGCTGGTTGCTGGACCTGTGCCGTGCGCACCAGCCGCAGGTGGTGCTGTTCGGCGCCGGTCATGTGGGTGCCGCCATCGTCAAGGTCTTGTCCACGCTACCCTGCCGGGTGCTGTGGGTGGATGAGCGGGAAGACATGTTCCCGCCCGGCTTGCCGGCGCAGATCACCACCGAAGCCACCGACGTGCCCAATGCCGCGGTGGACATGGCCGAGCCGGGTGCGTACTATCTTGTGATGACCCACAGCCACGCCCTCGACCAGCAGTTGACCGAACGCATCCTGAAACGCGGGGATGCGGCCTGGTTCGGCCTGATCGGGTCGATCACCAAGCGCCGGCAGTTCGAACATCGCCTGGCCGAACGCGGCTTCAGCGCGCAGCAGCTGGAACGCATCACCTGCCCCATCGGCATTCCCGGCATCTATGGCAAGGAACCGGCCAGCATCGCCATCGCGGTGGTGGCCCAACTGATGCAGTTGTGGGAATTGCGGTCCCGCCAGCCGGCCGCGCAACGCTATCCCTCTTCCCTGGTCACACACGCTCTGGACGGCAGAGGCTGAAGGAACACCCTGCCGTCACCCTCCGGAAATCCACGTCACCGGTCCTGCTCCAGGCGCCAGACACGATCGGATTTCCCCATCGATTCCACCCTATCCCTGTACGGAAAGCATCTTCACGTCTGTGCCTTCCAGTATGATGAATATTGAATCGACGGTCTGCGCCCAATGAGCGCCAGGCCGCCTGCAACGAGGAAATACCATGAGCCCATCCCTGCAAGCCTACCGCGCCAGCCTGCTGTTCTTCAGCAACGATCCCGCCTTCGACGAACACGCCACGCACTGGCACAACGACGGCCTGCTGCTGGTCCAGGACGGCAAGATCCAGGCCGCCGGCGACTACGCCGCGCTGGCCGCCAGCCTGCCGCCTGGCAACGCCATCGAGGACCTGCGCGGCAAGATCCTCTGCCCCGGCTTCATCGATACCCACGTCCACTACCCGCAGACCGACATCATCGGTTCACCCGCCCCGGGACTGCTGCCCTGGCTGGAAAACTACACCTTCCCCGCCGAACGTCGCTTCCAGCAGCCTGAGCATGCGGCCGAAGTGGCCGACTTCTTCCTGAGCGAACTGCTGCGCAATGGCACCACCAGTGCGGCGGTGTATTGCACCGTGCATCCGCAGTCGGTGGATGCCTTCTTCACCGCCAGCCATGCGCGCAACCTGCGCATGGTGGCCGGCAAATGCCTGATGGATCGCAATGCCCCCGATTTCCTGCGTGACACGGCCGAGAGCGGCGTACGCGAGAGCGAGGCGCTGATCCAGCGCTGGCACAACAAGGGACGCCAGCATTACGCCATCACCGTGCGTTTCGCACCGACGTCCACGCATGCGCAGATGAAGCTGGCCGGTGAACTGGCGGCGCAGTATCCGGATACGTATATCCAGACCCATGTGGCCGAGAACACCGACGAAGTGAAGTGGGTCAAGGAGCTCTACCCGGACGCGCGCAGCTACCTGGACGTCTATGACGGCTACGGCCTCATGCGCCAGCGCGCCCTGTATGCGCACTGCATCTGGCTGGACGACCAGGACCGCGCGCGCATGGCGGCCACGCAGTCGGCTGCGACCTTGTGCCCGACGTCCAACCTGTTCCTGGGCAGTGGCCTGTTCGACTTTGCCCGCGCCGACGCGGCACGGGTACCGCTGTCGCTGGCCACCGATGTCGGTGGCGGCACCAGCTTCTCGATGCTGCAGACCATGAACGAGCTGTACAAGGTGGCGCGCATGGGCGGCACCTATCTGCCGGCGCAGCGCATGTTCTACCTCGCCACCCTGGGCGGCGCACGCGCCCTGCAACTGGAGGGGACCATCGGCAGCTTCATGCCGGGCTGTGATGCCGACTTCATCGTCCTTGATCCGCAGGCCACGCCCTTGCTGGCGCGCCGCAGTGCGACCACCGACAGCCTGGAAGAACAATTGTTCGCCCTGGCCATCCTGGGGGACGACCGCGCCATTGCCGCGACCTATTCGGCGGGGGTGAAGGTGCATCAGCGCTAATCGCTTCACATCAGGCCGCCATCATGTGGCCCGGCTTGCCGTTGCGGTGAGCCGGGCTTTTTTGCGTCTGCCTTTTCTTTATCTTTTTCTCTACAAGCAACGGGGACGCAGCCTGTCCGGACTGGCCTATGAACGCCTGCCGTATGGGCCGGTGCCTTCGGCGTTCCGGCTGCTGTTCTCGCTGCTGGAACAACGTGGCCTGATTCGCCAGGTGGAAGTGAAGGTGGGCGTCATCGAGGGAACGCAGGTCCTGCCGCTGCTGGCGTCGGACCGGAACTGCTTCGATGAAGAGGAACTGGCCCTGCTGCTCGATATCAAGAAGCGCTTTGCCAGGATGACGGCCAACGATATCTCGGAAGCCTCCCACCGGGAACAGGCCTGGATCGCCACACCGATGGGCATGACGATCGCCTACCAGCACGCGGCCGCATTGAGCTTCTGAGCTACCCGCCTCAGCGTGGCTGGTACAGGTAGATGAATGCCTGGACCGCCCGCTCGGCCGATTCGCGCTGCTGTTGCGGCGTGATTTCGGTGACCACGTTGAGCACGCGCATCTCCATCCATTCCGCCTCCATCAAGCCCCGGAACTGCATGGCCGCGATCCAGGGATCGCCGCCATGCAGCTTGCCCTCGTCCATCTTGACCTTCAGGAACTCGGCGATGCGGGTCCAGCCACGACGGGGGCCGCGCTCGTAGAGCATGGGGCCCAGATCGGACTTGCCGGCGTAATACGAGGCCAACCGTTTGACGGCAATCACCTCCGGCCGGAACACCACACTCAAATAATGCGTCGCCAGACGCAATAAACCGGTTTTCAGATCGTCTTCGTTGCGTAGGGCCATGAACAGTTCTTCGAACTGGCACCCCACCTGTTTCATCATCACCTCCACGAAGATTTCTTCCTTGGAGTTGAAATAGTTGTAGAGCGTGGCCTTGGAACCGCCGACCCGGGCCGAGATTTCCGCCATCGAGGCTGCTTCGAAACCGATTTCGTTGAACACCTCGGCAGCGATGTCAATCATTGCCTGGCGGCGTTCTTCACTTTTCTTGCGCATGAATTTTCCTGTGGTGCCGGCCGGCATCGCGGTGCTTGCTGCGGCCAATGTCGAATTATAGGCGGAGAAGCCATCCAAAGCCGCCAGATTCACATCAATTGCCCGTCCAAATTCGCTGTTGCGGCTTTGCCGCACAAAGACGAGTAATTTCTCGCAATGAGTCTTGACTATTCACAAAACCAAATACTATACTGAACTGTACAGTTTTAAAACCAGGCATTTCTGCTTCAGTTGTTCACTCCACACTCCACGAACATGAATAACAATTCATCTCTCCACGGTCAGCGTTCGCCGTCGCCGCGACGTCCTCAGCCCTGGCGACGGGCCGTGACGGCCTCGGCCGCCGTGCTGACGGCAACGCTCATGGCAGGCTGCGCCTCCTTCACCGATCTCGGCCCACGCGCCGAACCCAAATCCATCGCGCAGTACCAAGCAAGCCAGACGCTGGCGGCCACCGCAGTGCAGGCCGCCTGGCCCAACGACCAGTGGTGGAAGGTCTATGGCGACGCGCAACTGGATGCGCTCATCGCCGAAGGCCTGCAAGGCGCGCCCTCCATGGCTGTGGCCAAGGCGCGGCTGATGAAGGCCGAAGGCGCGGCCCAGCAGCAGGGTGCGGCGCTGTATCCGCAGATCAGCGCCAATGCCTCGCTGGACCGGATGAAGCAGTCCTATAACAATGGCGTGCCGCCCGATTTCGTCCCCAAGGGTTACAACAACGAAACCCGCGCCACCCTGGACTTCAGCTACGAGATCGACTTCTGGGGCAAGAACCGCGCAGCACTGGCCTCGGCCACCTCGGAACTGGAAGCCAGCCGCGCCGATGCCGCCCAGGCCCGTATCACGCTGGCCACCTCGATTGCCTCGGCCTATGCCGACCTGGCCCAGCTCTACGCCCAGCGCGATACCAACGAAGCCGCCCTGAAGGTGCGGGTGGAGAGCCTGGACCTGTTCAACCAGCGCTTCGGCAACGGCCTGGAAACGCGTGGTTCGGTCAAACAGATGGAAGCGCGTCGCGCCATCGCCCAGGCCGACCTGAAGGCCACCGACGAATCCATCGGCCTGCAGCGCAACAAGCTGGCCGCGCTGCTGGGCGCCGGGCCGGATCGTGGCCTGCAACTGGTCCGCCCGCAGATCGACCTGTCCAAGCCCTTCGCCCTGCCGGCGCAACTGCCGGTAGAACTGCTGGGCCGCCGGCCCGACATCGTGGCCGCACGTCTGCGTGCAGAAGCCGCCGGCAAGCAGATCAAGGTGGCGCGCGCGGCCTTCTATCCCAACGTCAACCTGACGGCCTACTTCGGTTTCCAGTCGCTGGGCATCGATATGCTCACGCGCAGCGGTTCGGACATCGGCAGCGTCGGCCCGGCGATCTCGCTGCCGATCTTCAACGGCGGTCGCCTGCGCGGGCAGTTCCGCTCCGCCAGCGCCAGCTATGACGAAGCCGTGGCCAACTACGACCAGGCCGTCACCCAGGCGCTGCAGGACGTGGCCGATGTCGGCGTGAGCGAAAAAGCCCTGGCCGGACGCCTGGCCGACGTGCAAGCCGCCGCCGATGCGGCCGAGGAGGCCTATCGCATCGTCAGCAACCGTTACAACGGCGGCCTGGCCAACTACCTCGACGTACTCAATGCGCAGGACACGCTCATCAGCAACCTGCGCCAGCTCTCCGATCTGCGCTCGCGCATGTTCACCCTGGATGTCGCGCTGGTGCGCGCCCTGGGCGGTGGCTACCGCGCCACCGACGACAGCAGCCGCCAGAACAGCGCCGACGCGCCCCACAACGATATGCCAAATACGCAAGCGAAAGGTTGATCATCATGTCCCACAGCGATTCCCAAGCGACCCAGACCCTGGCCGACGACGCCAAGCAACGCAATGAAGCCGCCGCCCAGGCCGCGGCCGCGCAAAAGCGCAAGAAGCTCTTCTCCATCTTCGGAGGCGTGGTCGCCATCGCGGCCGTCGGCTACGGCGCCTACTGGTATCTGATCGGCTCGCGCTATGTCGAGACCGACAACGCCTACACCGCCACCGAGATCGCCACCGTCACCCCGGCCGTCAACGGCATCGTGTCGGCCGTGGATGTGGTCGATACCCAGGCCGTCAAGAAGGGCCAGGTACTGGTGCGCATCGATGACGCCGACGCCCGGCTGGCAGTGGATCAGGCCGCTGCCGACCTGGACCGCACCGAGCGCAAGGTCAAGGGCTTCTTCGCCAATGACGCCGGCCTGGCAGCCCAGGTGCTGGCCCGCGAAGCCGAGCAGAAGCGCGCCGGTGCGCAGTTGCTGTCGGCCCAGGCCGATCTCAAGCGTGCCGAGATCGACCTGCAGCGCCGCGAAGCGCTGGCCAAGTCGGGCTCGGTCTCGGGCGAGGAATTGAGCAACGCCCGCACCGCCCTGCTGACCGCCCAGGCCAACCTGAAGGCAGCCGACGCGGCCGAAGTGCAATCACGCGCCAACATCAAGGCCACCCAGGGTGCGCAGAAGGCCAGCACGGTGCTGACTGCCAACACCACCGTGGAAGACAACCCCGAAGTGGTACTGGCCCGCGCCAAGCTCGACCAGGCCCGCCTGGATCTGGAACGTACCGTCCTGCGCGCCCCCGTCGACGGCGTGATCGCCCGCCGCCAGGTGCAGGTCGGCCAGCGCGTGCAGAGTGGCGCCACCCTGCTGTCGGTGGTGCCGCTGCAGCAGATGCACGTGGACGCCAACTTCAAGGAAGGCCAGTTGACCAAGGTGCGCATCGGCCAGCCGGTGACCATGAAGGCTGACCTCTACGGCGGCTCGGTGGAATACCACGGCGTGGTCACGGGCCTCTCCGGCGGTACCGGCTCGGCCTTTGCCGTGATCCCGGCGCAGAACGCCACAGGCAACTGGATCAAGGTGGTCCAGCGCCTGCCGGTGCGCATCTCGCTGGACCCCAAGGAACTGGCGCAGCGCCCGCTGTCGGTGGGCCTGTCGATGGTGGTGGAGATCGATACCCGTGGCCAGATCCAGGCCGGCGACCTCCAGCCCAAGACCGCGCAGAACACCGAGACCAAGGCTGCCGCGCTGTAAGGCGGGCCTCACGAGAAGACGAGGTTTCCCATGTCATCCACACTCAGCGCAGATGCCGGCTCGCCGCCCGCATCTCCGCCCACACCTCCTCCCACCGCCCAGCCGGCGCTGTTCGAAGCGCCACTGAGCGGCGCCCAGCTGGTCGGCGCCGGCATCCTGCTGGCGGCGGCCAACTTCATCGCCGTACTCGATACCACCATCGCCAACGTCTCGGTATCGACCATCGCCGGGGCGCTTGGCGCCTCCACCAGCCAGGGTACCTACGTCATCACCTCCTACGCGGTGGCCGAAGCCATCACGGTGCCGCTGACCGGCTGGCTGGCCAACCGCTTCGGCACGGTGCGCGTCTTCATCCTGTCGATGGTCATGTTCGGGCTGTTCTCGGCCCTGTGCGGCCTGGCCAATTCGCTGGGCATGCTGATCGCCTTCCGCGTGATGCAGGGCCTGGCCGGTGGTCCCCTGATGCCGCTCTCGCAGACCCTGCTGCTGCGCATCTTCCCCAAGGAAAAGGCGCCCGCTGCGGTAGGCCTGTGGGCCATGACCACGCTGGTGGCGCCGATTGCCGGCCCGATCCTGGGCGGCGTGCTGTGCGACCAGTACAGCTGGCCCTACATCTTCTGGATCAACGTGCCGGTGGCCCTGATCTGCGGCTATCTCGGCTGGCGCATGCTCAAGCGCTTCGAAACCAGGACGTTCAAGCTGCCGATCGATCGCGTGGGCCTGATCCTGATGGTGGTGTGGGTCGCGGCGCTGCAGCTGATGCTGGATGAAGGCAAGGAAAAGGACTGGTTCGCTTCGACTGAAATCGTGCTGCTGGCGGTGACGGCGGTGGTGTTTTTCATCGCATTCCTGATCTGGGAACTGACCGAACGCAACCCCATCGTCGACCTGCGGGTATTCCGTCATCGCGGCTTCACGGCCAGCGTGACCACCATCTGCCTGGCCTTTGGCGCCTTCTTCGGCTCGGTGGTGCTGACGCCGCTCTGGCTGCAGGGCTACATGGGCTATACCGCCACCTGGTCTGGCCTCATCTCGGCGCTGACCGGCATCCTGGCGGTGATGACCGCACCCATGGTGGCCAAGATGTCGACCACCATCGATGCCCGCAAGCTGGTGTGCATCGGTGTGACCTGGCTGGGTTTCATCACCTTCCTGCGCGCCTTCAACACGACCGACATGTCCTTCTTCCAGATCGGTTGGCCGCTGTTCCTGCAGGGCATCGGACTGCCGCTGTTCTTCGTGCCGCTGACCGGTCTGGCGCTGTCCAGCGTCAATGAGGAAGAAACCGCTTCGGCCGCCGGCTTGATGAGTTTCTGCCGCACCATGGCCGGCGCCATCGCCACCTCCATCGTCAACACCAGCTGGGAGAACGATGCGACCTTCTTCCATGCCGAACTGTCCGGCCTGGTCGATCGCGGTGGCGAAGCCGTCAACAGCATGGTGGCTGCGGGGATGAGCCCCGATCAGGCCACCGCCTCGCTGGCACAGACGGTACAGAACCAGGCGGTGATGCTGGCCACCAATCACATCTTCATGATGGCGGCGGTGTCCTTCTCGCTGGCCGCCCTGGCAGTGTGGCTGGCGCCCAAACCCAGCCGCGTGGCTGATACCTCGTCTGCGCACTGACGAGACCCGCCCCCCCTCCCCCCACAGTCCGTCCACCCCCTGCGGACTGGGCAGGCGGCCACTTCGGTGGCCGCCTGTTTTTTTGCGCTCCGACACGCCGGCAGCGATTTTGCTAGACTGCGCCATCCCATTGCTTCACCTCCCGAGGAGACCGTGCGCATGAGAGCCCTGCAAGCCGACGCCTTCGCCATCGACCGTCTCAGCCTGGTCGATCTGCCCACCCCGACAGCCCGCCGCGGCGAGATCCTGGTCAAGGTCAAGGCCGCCAGCCTGAACTATCGCGACCTCGCCATCCTCTGCGGCGGCTACATGCCTTCCCTACCATTGCCCTACACCCCCTGTTCGGATGCCTGTGGCGTGGTCGAAGCCGTGGGCGAGGATGTCACCCGTTTCAAGCCTGGTGATCGCGTCATCCCGGTCTATCTCCAGGGCTGGCGCGATGGTGCGCTCACGCCCGAGCAACGCAGCAGCGGCAGCCTGGGCGGACCGCTGACCGGCGTGCTGCAGGACTACGTGGTGGTGCCGGCCGAAGACGCCGTGGCCGCGCCGGACTACCTCTCTGACGCCCAGGCCAGCACCCTGCCCATCGCCGCCCTGACCGCCTGGTCCTGTTTGCAGCAAGGCGGCCTGCAGGCCGGTCAGACGGTGCTGGTACAAGGCACCGGTGGAGTGGCCCTGTTCGCGGCCCAGTTCGCCCGCGCCGCCGGCGCACGGGTGATCGGCCTGACCTCGACGGACGAGAAGGCGCAATTGATGCGCGACATGGGCGTGGACACCGTCATCAACTACCGCCAGACCCCGGCCTGGGGCCAGGCCGTGCGCGCCGCCACCGCGGGGCGCGGCGTGGATATCGTGGTCGAGACCACCGGCAGCAGCCTGGGCGAATCGCTCACGGCGGTGCGCTTCAATGGCTTTGTGGGTGTCATCGGCTTCGTCGGCGGCATGGAAACACCGCTCAACATCCGCCAGCTGATCGGCCCCATGATCCGCATGCAGGGCGTGGTGGTGGGCTCGCGTGCCGCACTGGAGGCCATGATCCGGATGATGACCATGCACCGCATCGAGCCCCTGATCGACTCCAGCTTCCCGCTGGCGCGGGCGGCGGAAGGCTTTGCCCGCATGCAACGGGGCGAACATGCGGGCAAGATCGTCATTTCCTTCGACTGAACCCACCGGCCAATCCGGTCACTGCCCGCCCGCATGCTTGGCTGCACCCGGCCAAGCGCGTACAATCCCGGCTCAAGCATGCGGACCACGGTCCGCATTTTTGATTTCTGGCGACCTGCCTGCCAGGCCGCCTGATGGACTCCCTGCCGTCAGCCCCGGCCCGTCGATCCCGCCCGATCCGGACCTGCCCGCACGGCAAGCGCCTTCCCGAACTTGCAAGACGCGATCCTCGCATCGCCATGAGTGACCAATGACCAAAGACCTCGCCGCCCACACGCCGATGATGCAGCAGTACCTGCGCATCAAGGCAGATCACCCCAACACGCTGGTGTTCTACCGCATGGGCGATTTCTACGAACTGTTCTTCGACGACGCCGAGAAGGCCTCGCGCCTGATGGGCGTGACCCTGACCCAGCGCGGCTCCTCCAACGGCAATCCGATCAAGATGGCCGGTGTGCCCTTCCACTCGGTGGAGCAATACCTGGCGCGGCTGATCAAGCTGGGCGAGTCGGTGGCGATCTGCGAGCAAATCGGCGATCCCGCCACCAGCAAGGGGCCGGTGGAGCGCAAGGTGGTACGGGTGGTCACGCCCGGCACCCTGACCGACTCTGACCTGCTGCCCGAAAAGGCCGAACGCTGCCTGCTGGCCATGCAATTGCTGCCCTCCAAGTCACGCAAGCAGATGCAGGTGGGCCTGGCCTGGCTGTCCATGGCCAGCGGCGCGCTGAAGATGATGGAATTCACGGTCGAGACCACCCTGCTGGACGGCCGCGTGAAGCAGGAACTGGAACGCATCTCGGCGGCCGAGGTGCTAGTGGCCGATGGCCAGCTGGAACTGTGCGAGCCGCTGCTGCCCAACCGCGCCGTGACGGTGCCGGATTGGCATTTCGACCAGCCCAGCGGAGAAAAGGCCCTGCTGGAACAGTTGAACGTGGCCACCCTGCACGGCTTTGGCGCCGATGGCCTGGGGCCGGCGATCTGCGCGGCCGGCGCGCTGCTGCGCTATGCGCAATCCACCCAGGGGCGCGGCCTGCAGCACGTGCGCACGCTGACGGTCGAGTCCGAGAACGAATTCATCGGCCTGGACGCCGCCACCCGCCGCAACCTCGAACTGACCGAAACCATCCGCGCGCAGGATGCCAATGCGCTGGCGCCCACCCTGTTCTCCACGCTGGATCACTGCCGCACCGCCATGGGCTCGCGCCTGCTGCGCCACTGGCTGCATCACGCGCTGCGCGACCAGCGCGTGGCGCGGGCGCGCCATGCGGCCATCAATGCCCTGATGCGCACGGACGCCTGCTCGGGCCTGTCGGCCACCTTGGCGGCCGTACCCGACATCGAACGCATCACCACCCGCATCGCCCTGCTGTCGGCCCGTCCGCGCGACCTGGCCGGCCTGCGCGCCGGCCTGCAGCAACTGGGCTCGCTGCGCGCCTATGTGGAAATGTGCGGACGTGACGCCGATGCGCCACTCCTGGGCCAGCTGCATGAAGACCTGGCCACGCCGGTGGAATGCCTGGACCTGCTGGAACGCGCCATCATGCTGGAACCGGCTGCCATGGTGCGCGATGGCGGCGTGATCGCACGCGGCTTCGATGCGGAACTCGATGAACTGCGCGGCCTGTCCGAAAACGCCGGCCAGTACCTGCTGGAACTGGAGGCCCGCGAGCGCGAACGCACCGGCATCGCCAACCTGCGGGTGGAATACAACAAGGTGCATGGCTTCTACATCGAAGTCACCCACGGCCAGACCGACAAGGTGCCGGAAGACTACCGCCGCCGTCAGACGCTGAAGAACGCCGAGCGCTACATCATCCCCGAGCTCAAGGCCTTCGAGGACAAGGCGCTGTCGGCGCAGGAACGCTCGCTGTCGCGCGAGAAGTTCCTCTATGAACAGCTTCTCAACGACATGGGCGAGCACATCCTGCGCCTGCAGTCCATCGCCCACGCGCTGGCACAGCTCGACACCCTGGTGGCCCTCGCCGACCACGCCGTGCGCAACAACTGGTGCGCGCCGCAGCTGGTGGACGAACCCTGCATCCAGATCGAGCAGGGCCGCCACCCGGTGGTGGAAAACCAGATCGAACGCTTCATCGCCAACGACTGCCAGCTGGCGGCCGAGCGCAAGCTGCTGCTGATCACCGGCCCCAACATGGGCGGTAAATCGACCTTCATGCGCCAGGTGGCGCTGATCACGCTGCTGGCCTACGTGGGCAGCTTCGTGCCGGCCAGCGGTGCCGTGATCGGCCCCATCGACCGCATCTTCACCCGTATCGGTGCAGCCGACGATCTGGCCGGCGGGCGCTCGACCTTCATGGTGGAGATGACCGAATCTGCCTCCATCCTCAACAACGCCACCGAGCATTCGCTGGTGCTGATGGACGAGGTCGGGCGCGGCACCTCCACCTTCGACGGCCTGGCGCTGGCGTGGGCCATCGCCAAGCACCTCATCGACGTGACGCGCAGCTTTACGCTCTTCGCCACCCACTATTTCGAACTGACGCAGTTGCCGGACATCCATCCCACGGCGGCCAACGTCCACCTCTCGGCGGTGGAGCACAAGGACAGCATCGTCTTCCTGCACGCGGTACAAAGCGGCCCGGCCTCGCAGAGCTACGGCCTGCAGGTGGCGCAGCTGGCCGGCGTGCCGGCACCGGTGATCCGCGCGGCCCGCAAGCACCTGTCGGCGCTGGAAAGCCAATCCATGCAACCGACGCCGCAGTTTGACCTGTTCAGTGCGCCGGCCTTCATGGAATCGGAGTCGGACGTGAAGCAACAGGATGCCCTGGCTGAACGCAACGCCCTTGAGGTGGTCGAACCTGATCCGCTGGCCCAGGCCCTGCTGCAATCGCTGGACGGCATCGACCCCGATGCCCTCACGCCGCGCCAGGCGCTGGAGGCGCTGTATCAGCTCAAGGCCCTGAGCCGGGCTCAATAAGAGGCTGCCTCCGGTCAGCCCCCTACCACCGCAGAGAGACTGCATGACGAGCCGCCCGGTCCCACGCATCCTGCTGTACACCCTGCTGACCGTGGCCACCGCCCTGGTGGCCGGTCGCGGCTGGGCGGCGCCGCAGGATTTCTCGTTCGGCGTCATCAATCACGCCCTGGCTGGCAGTGCCGGCGAGGAAAAACTGCGGCGCGAGATTGCCGAGACCGATGCCGACAACCTGGCCTTCGTGGTGGTCAACGGCATCAAGTCACCCTCGGAAAGCTGCGACGACAATCTCTACAGCCAGCGTCACGAGATGCTGTCGCAGGCGCAGAACGGTATCTTCCTGTCGCTGGCCGGCAGCGACTGGATCACCTGCCGCGACCGCGAAAACCGCTCGGATGCCATCGAACGACTGGCGCGCATGCGCGACATCTTCTATGCCGGCGAATTCTCGCTGGGGGCCACCCGCCTGCCGATGTTGCGCCAGTCGCTCACGCCCAAGTTCCGCAGCTATGCCGAAAACACCCGCTGGGAAGTCGGCAACGTGCTCTTCGCCACCGTCAATCTGCCGGCCGGCAACAATCATTTCCTGCTCGACGGCGGCCGCAACAACGAGTTCGAGGACAGGCTGATCGCCAACCGCAACTGGCTGCAGCACCTGTTCGCCTTTGCGGCATTGAAGAAGAGCGCGGCCATCGTCTTCTTCAGCGACGGCAACCCCTTTGGCCCGCCACCGCGACGCTCCTTCTTCCGCACCCAGCGCGACGGCTTTGCGGAGACGCGCCGCCTGTTCTCCGAACTGGCCGGCAAGTTCCCCGGCCGCGTATTGGTGGTGCATGCGCAGGCGCCCAAGGCCAAGGCCCCGGCGCACATCCTGTGGACGGGCAACCTCGGCAATGTGGGCGTGGGGGAGCGTTGGCTCAAGGTTGTGGTGGACGATCACCTGCCCCAGTTGTTCGCCGTCGCGGATGCCGATGGAGAGCGGCGCTAGAAGGGCCTCCCCTTCCTTTTGATTCAGAAAAAACAAACGCCCGCAGAATAATTCTGCGGGCGTTTTGTCTTCTTGCTTGATCTGCTGCCTCAGCGTCGGCTGCCTGGATCACCCTGCAGCCATCCGTTCAGCAATCAGTTCAGCGGCTGGCTACGGAAATGATCGCCGGCTTCGCCGTCATCTTCATCATGGTGGTGATGATGACCATGGGCGCCATGCACGTGGCCGTGGGCGACTTCTTCTTCGGAGGCGGCGCGCACTTCGGTCACGTTCAACTCGAAGCGCAGGGCGATGCCGGCCAGCGGGTGGTTGCCATCCAGCACGGCCTTGCCGTCGGCCACTTCGGTGACGGTGAAGATGACCGATTCTTCGCTGTCGTCGTCGGGCGAACCTTCGAACTGCATGCCCACTTCCAGCGGCTGCGGCAGACGCTCGACGGGTTCGATCTTGACCAGCTCGGAGTCGTATTCGCCGAAGGCATCTTCCGGTTCGACCTGGATGGTGGTGCTGTAACCGGTTTCCTTGCCGTCCAGTGCTTCTTCGATCTTGGGCAGGGTGTTCTGGTAACCGCCGTGCAGGTAGACCATCGGCTCGCTGCTCTGCTCGATCAGGTTGTTCTGGGCATCCGACAGCTTGTAGTTGACGGAAACGACGGTATTCTTTGCGATCTTCATCGTAAGGGTCCTTTGTATCGATAGTGGTGCGGGAGCGGCAGGTATTGCGGTCTGGTCGCGCGGGACACCTGCCACCCGGGTTGGGGCCTAAGAACCATCCCCTTGCCATTCCCGCGAGGCAAGGACTCTTTCAAACGGTTTCTCGACCCGGGAATTATACCTGCATCAAACTTCACCACCGCCGATGCCGTACGGCCGCGCCCCGACGCCTATAATGGCGGGCATGAAAAAACTCGATCTGCTCGGCGGCATCACGCCCGCCCAATTCCTGCGTGACTACTGGCACAAGAAGCCACTGCTGATCCGCAATGCCATTCCCGGTTTTTCCGCGCCCCTGCCGCGCCAGGAACTGTTCGACCTGGCCCGGCGCGAGGACGTCGAGTCGCGTCTGATCACCCATCGCGAAGATGGCTGGGACATGCAGCACGGCCCGTTCAGCAAGCTCCCGCCCTTGAAGCAAAAGGCCTGGACCCTGCTGGTACAGGGCGTGAACCTGCATCACCCCGCGGCCGATGCCTTGCTGCGCCAGTTCCGCTTCGTACCCGATGCGCGCCTGGATGACCTGATGATCAGCTACGCCACCGACGGCGGCGGTGTCGGTCCGCACTTCGATTCCTACGACGTGTTCCTGCTGCAGGCCCATGGCCAGCGCCGCTGGCGCATCAGCGCCCAGGACGACCTGACGCTGGAAGAAGGCGTGCCACTGAAGATCCTGAGCCACTTCCAGCCGGAAGAAGAATTCATCCTGGAACCCGGCGACATGCTCTATCTGCCGCCGCATTACGCCCATGACGGCGTGGCCGTGGGTGAATGCATGACCTATTCGGTGGGTTTCCGCGCACCGGCCTACCAGGAACTGGGCGAATCCTTCCTGGAATTCATGATGGATACCATCGATCTGCCCGGCCGCTATGCCGATCCGGATCTCAAGACCAGCGCCCGCCCGGCCGAATTGCAGACGGACATGATCACGCGCATCCGCGACGAACTCAACAAGATCCGCTTCACCGACGACGACATCACCATCTTCCTGGGCGAACATCTGTCGGAGCCGAAACCCAGCGTTTTCTTCGAGCCACGCGGCGAGGAAATCTCCTTTGCTCGCTTTTTCCAGGGGGCCAAGAAACGTGGTCTGGTATTGCATCGCAAGACGCGCATGCTGTATCGCGGCTCGCACGTGTTCATCAATGGCGAGTCATTCCAGGTCGGACGTCAGGACAAGACGATTCTTGCTCGTCTCGCGGACTCCCGCGCACTCGAAAAAACCGATCTCGCGCTGGCCTCGGAAGACCTGCTGGAAGCGCTCCACCAGTGGTATGAAAGTGGCTGGATCGAATTTGTTTGAGAATGCTTCAACTTTAAGTGGAAGCGACCTAGAAATCACTTTAGGAAAACTCTGGAACCGGCTCCAGCAAAGGCCTTCCGGGCGCATGGTTTTAGATGTAAGAACTTACAAATTCTTACGAAAAAGATAGGCGCCGGTGTGATTTCGGAAAAAAATAGCTATAATGACGGGCTGAGAAGTTTTCGTTGTCCGGAGATGTTTCGGCAGTAAAAAGAAGCAAGAACCGAAGCCCGACCGCAAGGTCTTAGCCTGCGGCGAAAGCCTCCCAGTAGAGCGATAATTACCGGTAATTATTCATCGCACAATTTTTAAATATTGAAGGAATATTCATGAAAAAGACTCTGTTGATCGCTTCGTTGTTGGCTGTTGCCCTGGCTGCTTGCGGCAAGAAGGAAGAAGCTCCTGCACCTGCTGCTGCTCCCGCTGCTGAAGCTCCTGCCGCTGCAGCTCCTGCTGCTGACGCAAAGCCGGCTGATGCCGCTCCTGCTGCTGCCCCGGCTGCTGACGCCGCTGCTCCGGCTGCTGACGCTGCCAAGCCTGCTGACGCTGCTCCGGCCGCTGACGCAAAGCCGGCTGAAGCCGCTCCTGCCAAGTAATCTTCGGATTATTGTCAGAAAAACCGGTCGCAAGACCGGTTTTTTTTCGTCCAGATTTTCCCCGCACTCTTCGACACCTCCAGGCCAGTTCAGGCGGCGGACATCTGTCCTCCTGCCCCCCCCCCTCGCCAATCCCTCCAGAACGCATCAGAACGCGCTACAAGCCATTGCAGCACGCTGATTGCCCATCGGACTGACAAAGCACTGACAGCGTATCCAGCAGGCTTTGGCAATCTCTTGCTGCCGCCCGATGGACATGCGCGTCAATGCGACCAACAAGGAATGAATGCGCAGCCAATGAGCAGCAGGCCGCAGGAAAGAGAAACAAATTGTTTCTGCCGCGCCGCAGGAAGATCTGACAGAACGCTGACCGGCTCGCGTTTGATCAGACGTCCAGCCAGGCGAAGCCTTCTGCCTGGCAGGCGATGCCGATGCCACCGAAGGTCGGCCCGAGGACGCTTTCGATCGCCGCGCGCGCCAGTTCCGGCGTGTTGTTCTGCTGACTGAGATGCGCGCCGATGACGCGCTTGAGCCGGCTCTTGTCGAGCAGGCGCAGGATGTCGGCACTGGCGTCATTGGCCAGGTGGCCGTAATCGCCGCCGATGCGGCGCTTGAGGAAGGCGGGATAGGGCGAGCGATCCAGCATCTCGCGGTCGTGATTGCATTCCAGCAGCAGCGAATCGCAAGCGCCCAGCGCCTGCACCAGGTGCGCGGTCGGCTGACCGGCATCGGTCAATACGCCCAGGCGCCGGTCACCGTCGCCGGCCACATACTGGATGGGCTCCCGGGCATCATGCGGAACGGTGTAGGGGGACAATTCAAGATCGCCGATGGCGATCTTCTGACCATCGGCACAGAAGCGCACATCGACATCGGCAGCCTGCTCGGCCACCGCCTGCCAGGTGCCATAACTGAGCCAGACCGGAATGCGATAGCGTCGCGCGAACTTGAACACGCCACTGACGTGATCCGAGTGCTCGTGCGTGACGACGATGGCGGCGACGTCGGAGGGGTCCAGCCCCAGGCGCAGAATGCGCTTTTCGGCTTCGCGCAAAGTAAAGCCGCAGTCCAGCATGACCGTGGTCCCCGAGGAGGGACGCTGGTCGCCGGCTGCGGCCGAGATCAGCAGCGCATTGCCTTCGCTGCCGCTACCGAGGCTCGCGAACTTCATCTGAGCCCCGGGTCCTGATTACTTCAGTTGCTCGTTGAGCAGGCCCAGGATCTTGTCGGAAATACCCGAGGTATCCGGACCACCCTCGCCGTTCTGGACGGTGATATTGCTGCTGTCGGAACCGGCGCCCTTGACCACGATGCGGTACTTGGCGGCCTTCTTGTCCTTGTCCTTGGAGCTGAAGATGCGCGAGAAGAAACCGTCATCCTTCTTGTCCTTGGCGTCCTGGTTCTGGTCGACGTAACGGACAAAATAGATGCCCTGGCTGCGATCGCGGTCTTCCACGGTGAAGCCGACGCGATCCAGCGCCAGGCCGACGCGGCGCCATGCGCGGTCGAAGCCTTCATCGACTTGCACGCTGGTGCCCGCCACACCCTTCTGCAGACGCGAACGTGCCTGCAGCGACGGAGCATTGGCCACGGCGGCCTTGGCCTTGGTCTCTTCAGCACCCAGGCGCACCATCAGGCGCGACAGGAATTCGGCTTCCAGGCCCGGATCGGAGGGACGTGCGGTCCACACCGAGGTTTCCTTGGCCGAACCGGTCAGCACTTCCTCGGCGCCACGATGGCTGATGAAGATCTCGGTGGTGCCGTTCGGGCCACGTTCCAGACGGGTGCGGAACTTGTCACGCTCGCCGGTGGAATACAGCGAATCGAACACCTTGCCCAGCGTGTTGCGGATGAAGTCCTGGGGAATCTTGGCGCGGTTCTCGGCCCAGTCGGTTTCCATGACGCCGGTATCGGGCGATTCGACGTTGATCAGGAAACCGTTGTCCTGCCAGAAGTCCTTGATCTGCGACCACAGTTGTTCCGGGCTCTGCTTGACCACCAGCCAGCGCTGCGAACCGTCGCGTTCGATGCGGATTTCGTCGCCCTTGGCAGTCGGTGCCACGGAGGTGACTTCGGTGGTCGGCTTGTTCTGCTGCTCCAGCTGGTAGCCGGATGCGGTCGCCACGCCCTTGTTGGCCTCGGGGATGGCATAACGGTTGTCGCGCTGCAGCTGGGTCAGGTCGGGCGGCACTTCCAGACGCGGGCCACGGGCCTTTTCCGCGCTCTTGTAATCGATACGGTCCCCTTCGAGCATGTTGCCGATGGAGGAACATCCTGCCAGTCCGGCCAGCGCCAGTGCGATGACGATACTGCGTTGGGTAATTGTGTACGCGGAGCGGGATACCGGACGAACGTTCTTGCTATTAGTCATATCGTTACTATTGAAAGCGGAATCGGATTTCAGGAGACCTGCGCCAAAGCGGCCAAGCCGATTATTTTAATACACCGGACTCGCGCAGGGCCGCGCGCACGGTGTCGTGGTAAGCCGCTCCCAGCGGCGCCAGCGGCAGACGCATGCCGGAGGGAATGAGGCCCATTTCCTGCATGGCCCACTTCAGCGGCACCGGGTTGGGTTCGACGAAGAGCTTGTTGTGCAGGGGCAGCAGCTTGTTGTTCAGTTCCACGGCACGGGCGATGTTGCCGCTCATGGCGGCCACGCACAGTTCATGCATGTCGCGCGGGGCGACGTTGGCGGTGACCGAGATATTGCCGGCGCCGCCGTACAGCATCAGCGCGATGGCGGTGGCGTCGTCGCCCGAGTAGACCGCGAAGCTCTTGGGCGCCAGGCGGATCAGGTCGGTGCCGCGGGCGATGTTGCCGGTGGCATCCTTCACGCCGACGATGCCCTTGACCTGCGCCAGGCGCAGGATGGTCTCGTTGCTCATGTCGGCGACAGTACGGCCGGGCACGTTGTACAGGATCACCGGCAGATCCACCGCTTCGGCGATGGTCTTGAAGTGCAGGTACATGCCTTCCTGGGTCGGACGGTTGTAGTACGGCACCACCTGCAGCGAGGCATCGGCACCGACCTTCTTGGCGAAGGCGGTCAGTTCGATCGCTTCGGCGGTGGAATTGCCACCGGTGCCGGCGATGATGGGGATGCGCTTGGCCGTGTGCTCGACCGCGACCTTGATCAGTTCGCAGTGCTCTTCCATCGAGACGGTGGGCGATTCGCCGGTGGTACCGACGATGACGATGCTGTCAGTTCCCTCGGCGATATGCCAGTCGATCAGCTTGCGCAGGCCATCGTAATCGAGGCTGCCGTCCGGATGCATGGGAGTGACGATTGCAACAATGCTACCCTTGATCATGGTGTGCGTGCTTTAGGTAATGGTCAAAATAAAGGCCTGATTGTAGCGGATAGACGCCTCAACAGGTCAATTTTGCCGGTGCTTCAGATGAAGGCCGGCGTAAAAATACGGGAAGAACGCAGGTTTTCGCCCTCACCGGTCGGACTTGCCGGAGCTCAATAGCCCAGCCCCATCGCCTCGCGTACGTCACGCATGGTGTCCTGGGCCAGCTTGCGGGCCTTTTCGCAGCCATCGGCAACGATGGCGCGCACCAGCGAGGGGTCGTCCAGATAAGGCTGCGCGCGCTCCAGCATCGGTTGCTGCTCCTGCAGGATGGCATCGATCACCGGTTGCTTGCATTCCAGGCAACCAATGCCGGCCGATCGGCAACCCTTGGCCGCCCAATCCTTCACTTCCGCCGGGGAATAGACCTGGTGGAATTGCCATACCGGGCATTTCTCCGGATCGCCCGGGTCGCTGCGGCGCACCCGCTGCGGGTCGGTCGGCATGGTCTTGACCTTCTTGGTGACCGACTCCTTGTCTTCACGCAGAGCGATGGCATTGCCATAGCTCTTGGACATCTTGGCGCCATCCAGACCCGGCAGGCGCGAGGCCTCGGTCAGCATGGCCTGCGGCTCGGTCAGGATCAGTTTGCGGCTGCCTTCGAGATAGCCGAACAGACGTTCACGATCGATCATCGACAGGTTCTGGGCATCGTCCAGCATGGCCTTGGCCTGCTCCAGCGCCTCGTCGTCGCCCTTTTCCTGGAATTGCGTACGCAGCTCCAGATACAGCCTGGCGCGCTTGCTGCCCAGTTTGCGGGTCGCGGCCAGGGCCTTTTCCTCGAATCCCTTTTCCTTGCCGTACAGATGGTTAAAGCGGCGCGCGATCTCGCGCATGATCTCGATGTGCGGCACCTGGTCCTCGCCCACCGGCACCTGGCTGGCGCGGTAGATCAGCACATCGGCCGCCTGCAGCAGCGGATAGCCGAGGAAACCATAGGTCGCCAGGTCGCGATCGGCCAGCTTCTCCTGCTGGTCCTTGTAGGTGGGCACGCGCTCCAGCCAGCCCAGCGGGGTGGCCATGGACAGCAGCAGGTGCAGCTCCGCATGTTCCGGCACGCGCGACTGGATGAACAGCGTCGCCTGGGCCGGATCGACACCGGCCGCCAGCCAGTCGATGACCATCTCCCAGGTGCTGGTCTCGATCACCGAGGGATCGTCGTAATGGGTGGTCAGTGCATGCCAGTCGGCCACGAAGAACAGGCAGGGCAATTCGGATTGCAGCTTGACCCAGTTCTTCAGGGCGCCATGATAGTGGCCCAGGTGCAGCGCGCCGGTGGGGCGCATGCCGGAGACGACGCGATCAGGATACATGGCAGTAGGCTAGGTGGTAAGGAGGGAAAATCATGCGGATCATCACGTTGGCCGCTTCAGTCAGTTGAACAGCAAGGTGATCGGATAGGTAATCAACTGCAGCACCAGACCGGCGCCGTACATCACCGGTGCCATCCACCAGGTATAGATCACCTTGAGCAGCACCAGCGCCATGACGATGAAGAAGCCATAGGGCTCGATCTGGGCGAATTTATAGGCGTACTTGTTGGGCAACAGGCTGGTGAGGATGCGACCGCCATCCAGCGGCGGGATCGGGAACAGGTTGAAGGCGAACATCACCAGGTTGGTCAATACACCGGCCTTGGCCATGAGGGTGAAGAACTCTTCTTGCACGCCCCCCAGCGCCAGGGCGTAGATGGCAATCATCCACAGCAGTGCCATGAGGAAATTGGCAGCCGGACCGGCCAGCGAGACCCAGGCCATGTCGCGCTTGGGCTTGCGCAGGTGGCCGAAGTTGATCGGCACCGGCTTGGCATAGCCGAACAGGAAGGCACCGCTGGTGGCGAAGTACAGCAGGATGGGAATGAGGATGGTGCCGAAGGGATCGATGTGCTTGAGCGGGTTCAGGCTCATGCGCCCCATGGAATAGGCGGTATTGTCGCCGAAGAACTTGGCGGCATAGGCATGCGCCGCCTCGTGCAGGGTGATGGCGAAGAGCACGGGCAGCGCGTAGACCGCGACAGTCTGGATGAGATCGTTCATGGGCGGGGATTTTATCAGAGGGGCAACATGGCGCTTGGGAATTCAAGCCCGGCGGGCTGTTGAAGCAAGAAATCGCCGGCTCAGGCGGCTTGCAGACCGAAGATGCCGGCATCTCCCCTGCCCTGGCGCACCAGCACCGGCTGTTCATCGTCGGTGAGGTCGATGACGGTGGTCGGCTCCAGACTGCAGGCGCCGCTGTCGATGACCAGGTCGATCTGCTTTTCCAGATGGCTGCGGATATCGTCGGCGCTGGTCAGCGGCAGGTCTTCGTCCGGCAGGATCAGGGTGGTGCCCAGCAGCGGCTGGCCCAGTTCTTCCAGCAGCATGTGGGCGATGCGGTTTTCCGGCACGCGCAGGCCGATGGTCTTGCGCGAGGGATGCGACAGGCGGCGCGGCACTTCCTTGGTAGCTTCCAGGATGAAGGTATAGGCACCCGGCGTGGCGGCCTTGAGCAGCCGGTACTGGCGGTTGTCGACCTTGGCGTACTGGGCGATCTCGGAGAGGTCGCGGCACAGCAGGGTCAGGTGGTGCTTGTCGTCCACGCCGCGGATGCGACGTACACGCTCCACCGCATCCTTGTTGTCGAGCTGGCAGACCAGTGCATAACAGGAGTCGGTCGGCAGGGCCACCAGGCCGCCCTTGTGGATGATCTGCGCGGCCTGCTTGATCAGCCGTAGCTGCGGGTTGTCGGGGTGAATCTCGAAAAACTGGCTCATGATGCGGTTTCCGTTTCCATTTCCAATACCAAATCGATTTCAATTCGTAAAAAGCACAACGGCGGTGTTGCCACCGCCGTTGTCGCCGCCCGCCGGGCTTAACGCTGGCCGCGCAGGGCGGCGATACGCTGTTCCAGCGGCGGGTGCGTCGAGAACAGTTCCATGAAGCCGGGCTTGTCGCTGATGCCCAGGGCCGCCATGTTCTGCGGCAGGCCTTCTGGCGAGAAACCGCCCAGCCGCGCCAGCGCATTGATCATCGGCTGCGGCGTACCCAACAGTCGGGCCGCGCCGGCGTCGGCACGGAACTCGCGGTGGCGCGAAAACCAGGCCACGATCATCGAAGCACCGATGCCAAAGACGATCTGGCAGACCAGCACCGTCACGGTATAGCCGATGCCGGGACCGGATTCGTCGTTATTGCGGCGCAGGGCCGAATCGACGAAGTAACCCACCACGCGCGACAGGAACACTACGAAGGTATTCACCACACCCTGGATCAGCGTCATGGTGACCATGTCGCCATTGGCGATGTGTGCCACCTCGTGGCCGAGCACGGCTTCCACCTCGTCCTGCGTCATGCCCTGCAGCAGCCCGGTGGACACCGCCACCAGGGCCGAGTCCTTGAACGCGCCGGTGGCGAAGGCATTGGGCTCACCGTCATAGACTGCCACTTCCGGCATGCCGATCCCGGCGCGCTGGGCCAGCTTGCCGACGGTCTGCAGCAGCCAGGCCTCGGTGCCGTTCATGGGCGTCTCGATCACCCTGGCGCCGGTGGACCACTTGGCCATGCTCTTGCTCATCAGCAAGGAAATGATGGAGCCCGTGAAGCCGACCACCAGCGAGAACACCAGCAGCATCGGCAGGTTCAGGCCGGACCGGGTCAGGAAGCGGTCCACGCCCAACAGCGACAAGATGACGCTCATCACGACCAGCACGGCGATATTGGTCGCAATAAACAACAAGATGCGTTTCATGGGGAAAACTCCTATCGGGAAAGTGGTTATTAGATAGGAGTCCGGCCCCGGAAATCAAGGGCAAGCTCGGCCATGGGAGCAGTTTTCGCCGGCCTGCAGCCCCGGCTTGCAGCTCCGACTTACAGTCCCCAGTCGTGCCACACCGGCTTGACGCCCGTCGGCAAGGCCGGCAGGCCGCCCAGGTCCACACGCGACTCGCCGGGGCCATGGAAGTCCGAGCCCATCGACGCCAGGAAGCCATAGCTGCGCGCCACCTGGGCGTATTCCTGATACTGCTCGGGGGTATGGCTGCCGGTATTGACCTCGATGGCGGCACCGCCGAACTGCTTGAATTCATCGAACAGCGCGCCGAACTGGGTCTGGCTGTACTTGTAGCGGCCCGGATGGGCGATCACTGCCACCCCGCCGGCCCCGCGTATCCAGCGCACCGCCTCTTCCAGCGTGGCCCAGCGGTGCGGCACGTAGCCCGGCTTGCCTTCGGTGAGGTAGTTGGCGAAGACTTCCTTGGTATCGCCACACTGGCCGCACTCGACCAGATAGCGGGCGAAGTGGGTGCGCGAGATCAGGTCGGGATTGCCCACGTGCTTGAGCGCGCCTTCATAGGCACCGCAGATGCCGTACTGGTCCAGCGCCTGGGCGATCTCGCGGGCGCGGCGCTCGCGGCCGTTGCGGGTGGCGGCCAGTCCCTCGACCAGCGCGCGGTTGGTCTCGTCGATGCGCAGGCCGACGATGTGCACAGTCTGCCCGGCCCAGGTGACTGAAATTTCCACCCCGCCCACATGTTGCAGGCCCAGGGCCTGCGCCGCCGCGCGGGCACGCGCCACGCCACCGACCTCGTCGTGATCGGTCAGCGCCCACACGCCCACGCCGTTGGCCTTGGCACGCGCGGCCACCTCCTCCGGCGGCAACAGGCCGTCGGAGACGTTGGAGTGGCAATGCAGGTCGAACTTGAGCTCAGACATAGGAATGCGCGATGACTCGGGCCGGTCGCTTGTGGCTGCCGCCGATCAGGGAATGCGGGGTGATTGGAATACCTTCATTCTACGCCCTTCCTCCCTGCCCCGCTCAGGCCGGCCGTGCCAGGAAGGTCTCGATCAGTTGCGCCAGCCGCTCGGGCTGGTCGTGGTGCAGCATGTGGCCGGCCTGGTCGATCATCTCGACCTGGATGCGCGGGATGCAGGCGATGCGACGGTCGATTTCCTCGCGCTTGAGCGAGGCCGGGCCGAAGAAGCGGCCGATGTCGCTGTCGGTCGCTTCGATCCATAGCACCGGCGCGGTGATGCGGCGCCAGCAGGCCATCATCTCGTCCACCCGATACAGGATGGGGCTGACCTGCTTGTGCGCCGGATCACCCAGGATCTGCCACAGTCCGCTGCCATCCTGCTGCGCCCAGTGTTGTGCCAGGAAAGCGGCACGCTCGTCGGACAGGCGCGCATTGTTCTTCTGCAGGCGCATGGCCACTTCTTCCAGCGTGTCATAGCCGCGCAGCAGTGGCGGGTTCTTGATCTCGTCCAGCCATTGCACAAACCTTCCCGGCGCCTGCTCGGGCTTGGCCGTGGGCAGGCCCAGGCCTTCCAGATTGATCAGGCGGGCGATGCGCTCCGGGCGCAGGCCGGCATAGAGCGTCACCACATTGCCGCCCATGCTGTGGCCCAGCAGGTTGATGGCTTCCCCCGGCGCATGGTGGTCGATGATGGCCTCCAGATCGGCCAGGTAGTCAGGGAACCAGTAGGAATCTGCCGGGCTGCGCTCGCTCAGGCCAAAGCCGCGCCAGTCGGGCGCGATCACGTGCCACTCGCGCTGCAGCGCGTCGACCATGAACTGGAACGAGGCCGACATATCCATCCAGCCGTGGAACATGAAGATCTTGGGCGCCTGCGGGTCGCCCCAGTGACGGATGTGATAGCGCAGGCCGCGTACGGTAAGGAATTCGGAACGTGAAGCGTGCTTGGCGATGGTCGGATGCATGTCGTTTTCTTTGTTATCGGTGCTGCAAGGCGGGACTACGAAAGATCAAGCAGCAAAGTATAGACAAAAGTGAACGATCGTGCGTGAAGGCCCTTGATCCGGCGGTTCAGGGCAGGAAGCGCCCCAGGTCGAAGGTAGAACGGTGGCCGATCTCGGCAAAGTTCTGCTCCAGCCACTCGGAGGCGCGCTCCCGCCCCTGCTGGAACAGGCTGCCGATGAAGCTGGCCTGGGTATTGAGCTTGGACAGGTTGGTCAATTGCTCCATCAGCTCGTTGGCATCGATCATGTGGATATTGAGCTGGCGCAGACGCCGCTCCAGCGCACCGAAGGCCAGGGTGGAATTCTCGGCTTCGCGCTTGGCCAGGGCCAGTCCGCTCAGTTCGGTGAAGAAGGCCGAGCTGAAGCTGATTTCCGAAAGACGCTGGCCGATGTCGTGGCTGCTGGTGGGCGTCCCGGCGCGGCGGCTCGGGTGCAGCAGCACCACCATCACATCGCGCGCGGCGCAGGCATGCAGCAAGGGGAAGATCGGGGGATTGGCAGTGAGACCCCCATCCCAGTAGGCCTCGCCATCGATCTCGATGGGCCGGTGCAGCGAGGGCAGGCAGGCCGAGGCCAGCAGCACCTCCACCGACAGGTCGACATTGCGGAAGATCTTCAGGATGCCGGTGCTGACCTGGGTGGCGGCGATGAAGAGCTTCAACTCGCGCTGCCGGCGCAGCCGCTCGAAGTCCACCTGCTCCAGCAGGATGTCGCGCAGCGGGTTGATGTCCAGCGGATTGAGTTGCGTGGGCGAGAAGAAGCGGGTCATCGCCAGCAAGGCCTGCATGCCCGGCATGGGCGTGGGATTGGCCACCACCGGCGCGCCCTCGGCATTGAGGTAGTCCAGCGGCGCACCGGTGGACAGCGCCGTCCAGAAGCTCTCCAGCGCCGCCCGCGCGCCATCGCGGCCATCCTGCACATAGCCCTGGGCCAGCACCGCCGCATTCATGGCTCCGGCGGAGGCACCACTGATGCCTTCCATGTCCAGCCGCCCGTCTTCCAGCAGGCGGTCCAGCACGCCCCAGGTAAAGGCGCCATGGGAGCCACCACCCTGCAGAGCCAGACTGACGATCTTGTTCGACATGATGTCCTTTTCCTCGGTCACATCCAGCGGGCTGTCATGCCCGGGTCACCACATAAGCTTATGCTGCACTGCACTATCATGGTATAACACGAATACCGCGCTGCCGAAAAGTGGCTGCCAGATGGAAACAAATCGGCAACCAAAAGCAACATGCCGGCACCCACAGGAAACAGCTCGGCCATTGTAACGAAGTAAAGACGTCACGACGGACACTGCAGAGGACACATGAAATCGATTTGCGTATATTGCGGCTCTTCCCCCGGTGCATCGCCCGCCTACGCCGAGGCGGCGCGCAAGCTGGCGCAGGAAATGGTGAAGAACAACATCGCCCTGGTCTATGGCGGCGGCAATGTCGGCCTGATGGGCATCATCGCCAGCGAAGTCATGAAACTCGGGGGCGAAGCCACCGGCGTCATCCCCAAGGCCTTGCTGGACAAGGAACTGGGCCACGACGGCCTGACCCGTCTGCACATCGTCAAGGACATGCACGAGCGCAAGGCCATGATGGCCGAGCTTTCCGACGGTTTCGTTGCCATGCCCGGTGGCATGGGGACGCTGGAAGAACTGTTCGAGGTGCTGACCTGGGCGCAGCTGGGCTTCCACTACAAGCCGATTTGCCTGTACAACGTGGAAGGCTTCTACAACAACCTGATCGCCTTCGTCGACCATCTGGTGTCGCAGCGTTTCGTCAGTTCCGACCAGTCCGGGCTGATGATGCATGAAGCCGATCCGGCCACGCTGATCGAGCGCTTCCAGAGCTTCAAGCCGACCTACAAGACCAAATGGGCCGATCGCGAAGCGGTGGCCAATCTGGTGCCTTAATCCAAGGCCGGTCGCGCTTGCGGCCCTGGAGCGGCTGCAGGTTTTGCAGGATTCATTTCCGTTTCTTCACATTCCTGCGGCAAGCAAAACGCCCGTCCCTCCTGCGAGGCGACGGGCGTTCTCATTTCTTCACTTTTGGCCCAAATCGGGGCCTAAGCAGGCTTTTAGGCTCTCAGGCCTCCAGTGCCTGACGGAAGTCGGCCACCAGATCCTCGGTATCTTCCAGGCCCACCGAGACGCGGATGAGCGACTCGGCAATGCCCATGCTGGCACGGCGCTCGGCGCCCATCTCGTAGAAGATGGTGTGGGCCACCGGGATCACCAGGGTGCGGGTGTCGCCCAGGTTGCTGGCGGCCACCGCCAGATGCATGCGGTTGAGATAGTCGAAGCAGTCGATGCCGTCCTTCAGTTCGAAGGACATCAGGCTGCCGAAGGAGCGGAACAATGCCTTGGACAAGGCATGCTGCGGATGGGACTCCAGCCCCGGGTAATACACGGCCGCCACGCGCTCATCGGCTTCCAGCATCTGCGCCACGGCCAGGGCGTTCTTGCATTCGCGCTCCTGGCGCAGGGCCATGGTCTCGGCGCCGACGGCGATGTGATGCGCCGCTTCCGGCCCCAGCGTGGCGCCGAAGTCGCGCAGTGCCTTGGCACGGATCTGCGCCATGCCCCATTGCGGCGCCGGGTTCTTCTTGTAGTTGTCGGCGATGTGCGGATAGCGGGTCCAGTCGTATTCGCCGGTATCGGTCAATGCTCCCCCCAGCGCATTGCCGTGACCACCGATGGACTTGGTCAGCGAATTGACCACCAGGCCGGCGCCGACCGTCTTGGGACGGAACAGGTAGGGCGAGGTCATGGTGTTGTCCACCACGTAGAGGATGCCGCGCTCGCGGCACAGCTCGCCGATGCGCTTCAGGTCCGCCACCTGGGTGCGCGGATTGGCGATGGTCTCGACGAACACCAGGCGGGTATTGGGCGTGATGGCCGCTTCCACATTCTTCACATCGGTGGCGTCCACCATGGATACCATGGCGCCCTGCGCGCCGACTGTCATCCACAGGCTATTGGTATTGCCGAACAGGAAAGCCGAGGACACCACATGGTCGCCCTCGCGCAGCAGACCCTGGACGATGGCGCCAATGGCGGCCATGCCGGTGGCGAAGCAGATGGTGGACTTGCCGTCTTCCATCTTGGTGATCTTCTCTTCCAGCGCCGACACCGTCGGGTTGCCCTGGCGACCGTAGCGATAGCCCGGCTGCTTGCCCTGGAAGACTTCGGCCAGCTGGCGCGCATCTTCATAGCCGAAGGTCACGGAAGTGTGGATGGGCTTGTGCAGCGAGCCATGCTCGATACCCTTCTGGCGGTCGCTGTGGAGGATGGTGGTGGTGAAGCCGTAGGTCTTTTTATCGTTCATCGCGGAAGTCGGAAATGCAGGGTGAGCAGGGTGGGCAGGATGGCCGGCAGCGGCAAGCACGGGCCAAAGGCAAAATGATAAGCCAGTTTCCCACCGGCTGCGCATGAAAGAAAAACGCCGGCGCCGCAGAAGCGGCCACCGGCGTGCTGTTCCAGCCTCTGGTCAGGCGCGGATCAATCCACGCGGGCCAGGTTCAGGTTCAGCTGCGAACGTACTGCATCTTCCAGTGCCGGCTTGGGATTCTTGCGGGCATATTCGATGCGGTCCAGGTATTCCTGGGTGATGTCGCCGGTGATGTAGTGACCGTCGAAGCAGGATGCCTCGAAGTTGCGCAGGGCCGGGTTGGAATCGGCAATGGCGCGCTTCATGGCTTCCACGTCCTGGTAGACCAGGGCATCGGCGGTGATCTCGCGGCACACTTCCTCTTCGCTGCGGCCGAAGGCGATCAGCTCATCGCGGGTCGGCATGTCGATACCGTAGACGTTGGGGAACTTCACCGGCGGCGCGGCCGAAGCGAAGATCACGTTCTTGGCGCCGGACTCGCGCGCCATCTGCACGATCTCGCGGCTGGTGGTGCCACGCACGATGGAGTCATCCACCAGCAGCACGTTCTTGCCCTTGAATTCGCTGCCGATGGCATTGAGCTTCTGGCGCACCGACTTCTTGCGCAGGGCCTGGCCCGGCATGATGAAGGTACGGCCGATGTAGCGGTTCTTGATGAAGCCTTCGCGGTACTCGATACCCAGCTTCAGTGCCAGTTCCATGGCGGCCGGACGCGAGGAATCGGGGATCGGCATGACCACGTCGATCTCGCCGTGCTTGAACTGCTTGCGGATCTTCTCGGCCAGGAACTCGCCCATCTTCAGGCGGGCGCCGTAGACCGAGGCGCCGTCGATGATGGAGTCCGGACGGGCCAGGTAGACGTATTCGAAGGCACAGGGGTTCAGCGACGGGTTCTCGGCACATTGCTGGTTGTACAGCTTGCCGTCGTTGTCGATGAAGATCGCTTCACCCGGGTTGACGTCGCGCAGGAAGCGGAAGCCCATGCCTTCCAGGGCCACCGATTCGCTGGCCATCATGTATTCGATGCCCTTGTCGCTTTCGTTGAAGCCCAGGCACATCGGACGGATGCCGTATGGATCGCGGAAGCCCAGGAGGCCATAACCAGCGATCTGCGCCACCACGGCGTAGGAGCCGCGCACACGCTTGTGGACCATGGCCACGGCCTTGAAGAGCGCCGCCGGGTCCAGCGAGTAGCCGGTGGTGGCCTGCTGGATTTCGTGGGCCAGCACGTTCAGGAGCACTTCGGTATCGGAATCGGTGTTGATGTGGCGGCGATCGTTCTTGAACATCTCGATCTTCAACTGTTCCGCGTTGGTCAGGTTGCCGTTGTGCGCCAGGATGATGCCGAAGGGGGCATTGACGTAGAACGGTTGCGCCTCTTCTTCCGAGGAAGAGCTGCCAGCGGTCGGGTAACGCACCTGGCCGATGCCGGTGTTGCCGGGCAGCGAGCGCATGTTGCGGGTACGGAACACGTCGCGCACCAGGCCATTGGCCTTGTGCATCGAGAAACCGTTGCTGTGGTTGGTTGCGATGCCCGCTGCATCCTGGCCGCGGTGCTGCAACAGCAGCAGCGCGTCATACAGCATCTGGTTGACGGGGCTATGAGAGACGATACCGACGATGCCACACATGGTGGACTCCTAACGAAGAACGAAAACGAAAATGAACCACGACTGCAACCGACGACCAATGCACCCTGCCACGGGATCTGCCCGCGGCAGCGGCATCAGACAGGGGGTGAAAAATTCACATGCTCGGCCAGTTTTCCCGGCAGGTAGGGCAGTACGGCCTGGGCAGCCTGTTCAACCCAGGGGCTGAACCTGGCCTCTTTCCAGAACGGCTGTTGCGGAATCGAGGTCGTGCCGCACAGCAATGCCACCGCCACCACCAGCAGGACGCCACGCGCCACGCCGAAAATACTGCCCAATGTCCTGTCCAGCATGGTCAGGCCCGTGGCCTTGACCAGCTCACTCAATGTCTTGGCCACCAGCGCCATCAACAGGCGCGTCCCGATGAACAAGGCCACGAAGGCGACGATGAGTCGCGTCAATTCGCCCGGCACCACGTCCGGCAGCATCGTCGAAAGCGCCTCGCCATACATGTTGGCCACCACCAGCGCCACGATCCAGCCAGCCAGCGACAACACCTCGCGCACCAGTCCGCGCAGGGTGCCGATGATCACGGAACACGCCAGGATCAGCAGCACCAGGTAGTCAAATATCGTCACGATGACAACAATATGCGGCTATCTGCAGCCAATTTCAAGCAGGAACAATAGTAGCATTCAAGCCCAGCTTCTTGATTCGGCTTCCCATGCGTTCGGCTTCATCGCGGCTGCCGAAGGGACCGACGCGGATGCGCGTACGTTCGCCGGCCTGGGTCGCGATCTTTTGCGTGTAGGAGTGAATACCTGCTGCGTTGAGCTTGTTGCGCAATTCATTGACCTTGTCCTGGGTCGCCAGCGCGGCGACCTGGATGACGAACTTGCCGCCGGTGGCGGCCGGCTTCTTCTCTGCCGGCGCAGCAGCGGCACCGGACTTGCCTTCCAGGATCGCCAGCGCACGGGCCGAATCGTCATGGGCAGAGGGCGCTGCTGCCGGCGCGGTGGAGGCTGGGGCCGGGGCCTTGGGCTTGGCGGCTTCCTTCTTCGGCTCTTCCTTGTGCTCGACCACGATAGCCTTCTTTTCCTCGACCTTGGGCGCGGGCTTGTCGATCACCTTGGGGGCCACGGCCGCCACCGGCGGGCTGGCCGGCTGTGCGGCCGGGGCAGTGGCGGGTTCGGGCGCGATGCTGGCCGGCTCGACGATCTCTTCCTTCTGGTCCAGCGAGGCCTGCTTGGCATCGCCCGCAGAGGCTGGCACCGGGGCCGAGGTTCCGGCCGAGGCCGCCTGGTCCTTGGATGGGATCTGGATGGCGATATCGTCGTTGAGCGGCTTGGGCTCGGAATCGAGGATCATCGGCAACACGATCACCACCGCCAGCGCCAGCGCGACGGCACCGATCAGGCGGCGGCGCGCACGTTTCTTTTCCGGCAACAAGGGATCGGCGGCGGCATCCTTGCCGGCCTTGGCCCGTCCCCCTGCGGCGCGGCCGGAGGTATTGGCGGCGCTACGGCTGCCGCGGCTGCGAATGACGGAAGATTGCTCGTCGGAACGCGAACGGAAAGTACCTTGGTCGGAAGCAGAGTCCTGCTTGTTTTTGCGGAAAAACGAGAACAAGCCCATGCGGAGTCGTCTTGAATTGATCTGAAAATCTTGGAAAACCTGCCCGACCCATCAGGTCGGGGCGCCGCCGGGCGTGGCGGCCGGCTCCGGAAATCGGGTACGGGTTCAGTGCAGACCGGGGCGGCGCGCCTGCATGACGCCGGCCACGGTGAGGAAGGACCCGAAAACCACAATTCTATCATTCTCCCCTGCTCTGCTTAATGCATTTGCATAGGCGTCGGCCGGCGAAGTGAAGGTTTCGATGCTGCGCGCCGCGTCCCGCCTGAATTCCGGCGCCACGCCGGCACCCAGCAGGGCGTCCTTGAGCTGTTGCGCAGTGGCCGCGCGCGGCAGCGGCAGGTCGGTCACGCACCAGTGGTCGATCTTGTCCTTCAGATGACCGATGACGCCTTCGATGTCCTTGTCCAGCATGGAGCCGAACACCGCATAGGTGTAGGGATGAAAGCCCATGTTGTCCAGGTTCTGCGCCAGTGTGGCGGCCGCATGGGGGTTGTGCGCCACGTCCAGGATCACCAGCGGCTGGCCCGGCAGGACCTGGAATCGTCCCGGCAGCTCCACCGTGGCCAGCCCGGTGCGTACTTCCTGCGCACCCACGGGCAAGACTTCGCGCAAGGCCTCCAGCGCGGCCAGGGCGGCCGAGGCGTTCAACAGCTGGTTGGCGCCGCGCAGGCTGGGATAGGCCAGCGAATTGCGACGCATGCCGCGTCCGCCATAGGCCCACTGCTGCTTGTCGCCCTGGTAGTTGAAGTCGCGGCCCATCAGCCACAGGTCGGCGCCGATCTTCTCGGCATGCGCGATCAGGGACTTGGGTGGCAGCGGGTCGCCGCACACGGCGACCTTGCCGGGACGGAAGATGCCGGCTTTCTCGAAGCCGATTTCTTCGCGGGTCTCGCCCAGGTATTCGGTATGGTCGATGTCGATGCTGGTGACGATGGACACATCGGCATCGATCACGTTGACCGCATCCAGGCGGCCACCCAGGCCGACCTCCAGGATCACCACGTCCTGCCCGGCATCGGCCAGCAGCTTCATGATGGCCAGGGTGGTGAATTCGAAATAGGTCAGGGAGATGTCACCGCGCTGCGCCTCCACCGCCTCGAAGGCCGCGATCAGTTGCGCATCGCTGGCCATGTCGCCGCTGATGCGGGCGCGTTCGTTGAAGTGCAGGAAGTGCGGCTTCATGTACAGGCCCACGCGATAGCCGGCGCGCAGCAGGATCGATTCCAGCATGGCGCAGGTGGAGCCCTTGCCGTTGGTACCGGCCACCATGATGACCGGGCAGTCGAACCGGATGTCCAGCTTCTGCTTGACCTGCATGACCCGCTCCAGGCCCATGTCGATCTGCTTGAAGTGGCGTTGTTCCAGCAGCGCCAGCCATTCGCTCAAGGTGGCGGGGGTGGCAGGGCTCGGGGAAGCTTGGGAAGTCATGGCGCGTCTCGGTCGGTGAAGCTACAGCACAAAAACGAAATACGGATTACTGGACAGCTGTTCCGAATGAGGATGACACAAGTGTCCGTTCGTCCTGAGTAGCGGCATTGCCGCGTATCGAAGGCGCTCCGGCCTAATCCTTCGGCAAGCGCGGGAGCGCCTTCGATACGGCCCTGACCGGGCCTACTCAGGCCGAACGGTAGTCAGACATTCGAAACATGCATGAAAAAACAAGGCCCGGATTTGCACTTCTGCAAATCCGGGCCTGAAGTATATCCGCTTATCAGGAAACCGTTTCGGCGGCCTGGTTTTGCAGCAGGGCCAGCAGACGGGCGATTTCCTCGCGCATCTTGCGGCGGTCGACGATCATGTCGATGGCGCCCTTGGTGACCAGGAATTCGGCACGCTGGAAGCCTTCCGGCAGTTTCTCGCGCACCGTGTTCTCGATCACGCGGGGGCCGGCGAAGCCGATCAGGGCCTTGGGTTCGGCCATCACCACATCGCCCATGAAGGCGAAGGATGCCGAGACACCGCCCATGGTCGGGTCGGTCAGCACGCTGATGAAGGGCAGCTTCTTTTCCGACAGCTTGGTCAGCATGGAGGTGGTCTTGGCCATCTGCATCAGCGACAGCAGGCCTTCCTGCATGCGGGCGCCGCCGGTGGCGGTGATGCAGATGAAGGGGACCTTCTGTTCCAGCGCCGCCTGGGCGCCGCGGGCGAAGCGCTCACCCACCACCGAGCCCATGGAACCGCCCATGAATTCGAATTCGAAGCAGGCCACGACAACCGGCAGGGTCATGATGGCGCCGCCCATGACCACCATGGCATCGGTTTCGCCGGTGGATTCCATGGCGTCCTTGAGACGGTCGGGGTACTTCTTGCTGTCCTTGAACTTCAGGGTGTCGACCGGCAGGGCTTCCTGGCCGATCTCATAGCGGCCGCCTTCGTCGAGCAGGGCATCGAGACGAGCGCGGGCGCGGATGCGCATGTGGTGACTGCATTTGGGGCAGACGTGGAGGTTGGACTCCAGGTCGGTACGGTACAGCACGGCCTCGCAGGAGGGGCATTTGACCCACAAACCTTCCGGGATGGCCTTGCGGCTGGTGGAGCCGCGTTGAATCTGGGGTGGCAGTAACTTCTCGAGCCAGCTCATAGATACCTCATAGATTTTTCCGGTGGCGCGCATTGTACCAGAGCCGACCGGGGCGGGACGTAAAGCACGGTCATGCTTTCCATCCAGCAAGAAATGAAGGATAGGCGGCTTGCGCCTTATCAAAAAACAAAGCCTCCGGGCGCAGTTCGGTGCACCCGGAGGCCTTCTGTCCGATTACTCCTGCCGGCCAGGCTCAGGCATCGAGCGCCTGGCGAATGCCGGTGACGAAGGTCTGCACCGCCTCGCAGGCCTTCTCCCGCGGGGTATTTTCCAGCTCGGCGATGATGCGGCTGCCGATCACGACCGCGTCGGCCACGCTGCCCACGGTGCGGGCGGTGGCACCGTCGCGGATGCCGAAGCCCACCGCGATGGGCAGCTTGACGTGCTGGCGGATGGCGGCGATACGTTCGGCCACTTCGGCGGTGTCGATATGGCCGGCACCGGTCACGCCCTTGAGCGAGACGTAATAGCAGAAGCCGCTGCTCACGGCCGCCACCTGGCGGATGCGCTCTTCCGACGAGGTCGGGGCCAGCAGGAAGATCGGGTCCATGCCGTTGGCCTGCATCTTCTGGGCGAATTCTTCACATTCCTCGGGCGGATAGTCCACCACGATGGTGCCGTCCACGCCGGCCTCGCTGGCAGCGGCGATGAAGGCATCCACACCGAAGCGTTCGATGGGGTTGGCATAACCCATCAATACGATGGGGGTATGGGTATTGGTCTTGCGGAATTCGCGCACATAGCCCAGCACATCATGGGTGCTGATGCCGAACTTCAAGGCCCGCTCGCAGGCGCGCTGGATCACCGGGCCTTCGGCCATGGGGTCGGAGAACGGCACACCCAGTTCGAGGATGTCGACGCCGCCGGCCACCAGCGCGTGCAGCAGCGGCACGGTCAGCTCCGGGGCCGGGTCGCCGGCGGTGATGAAGGTGATCAGGGCCTTGCGCTTCTGCTCGGCCAGTTGGGAAAAGGTAGTCTGGATTCTGGACATGATGGTGAAGTATTTTGTCGAACCAGCCGGCCACCCGTCGGGCAGCCGGCACGCGTCAGGCAGGGGCGGCGATCAGCCCTGGCGCTGTTGCACGGTATGCATGTCCTTGTCCCCACGGCCGGACAGGTTGACCAGCACGATCTGGTCCCGGGGCAGGGTCGCCGCCAGCTTGGCCGCATGGGCCAGGGCATGGCTGGACTCCAGCGCCGGG
This sequence comes from Herbaspirillum sp. VT-16-41, assembly GCF_001994935.1. NCBI lineage: Bacteria > Pseudomonadati > Pseudomonadota > Betaproteobacteria > Burkholderiales > Oxalobacteraceae > Herbaspirillum > Herbaspirillum sp. VT-16-41. The sequence continues at coordinate 57,366 of NZ_MUXB01000101.1, read as the reverse complement.
ATGATGCCTTCGATGCGGCAGCAGGTGTTGAAGGCCTGCAGCGCCTCTTCGTCAGTGATGCAGGCATAGCTGGCGCGACCGCTGTCCTTGAGCCATGCGTGTTCCGGCCCCACGCCCGGATAATCCAGGCCGGCCGAGACCGAGTGGGTCTCGATGATCTGGCCATTGGCATCCTGCAGCAGGTAGGTGCGGTTGCCGTGCAGCACACCGGGCGAGCCCAGGGTCAGCGAGGCCGAATGGCGACCGGTATCAAGCCCGTCGCCGGCGGCTTCCACCCCGACCAGCTTCACATCGGCATAGTCGATGTAGGGATAGAAAATACCCATGGCATTGGAGCCGCCACCGACGGCCGCCACCACGTAGTCCGGCTGGCGCGAGGCGATCTCGGGCATCTGCTGGATGCACTCGTTGCCGATCACCGACTGGAAGTCGCGCACCATCATCGGGTAGGGATGCGGGCCGGCCACGGTGCCGATGATGTAGAAGGTGGTCTCGACATTGGTGACCCAGTCACGCATGGCTTCGTTGAGGGCATCCTTCAGGGTCTTGGAGCCGGATTCCACCGGCACCACCTTGGCGCCCAGCAGGTTCATGCGGTACACGTTCTGCAACTGACGCTTCACGTCTTCCGCGCCCATGTAGACGATGCATTCCATGCCGAAACGCGCACAGATGGTGGCCGTGGCCACGCCGTGCTGGCCGGCACCGGTCTCGGCGATGATGCGCTTCTTGCCCATGCGCTTGGCCAGCAATGCCTGACCGATCACGTTGTTGATCTTGTGGGCGCCGGTGTGGTTGAGGTCTTCACGCTTGAAGTAGATCTGTGCACCGCCGGCCTGCTCGGACCAGCGCTTGGCGTGGTACACGGGGCTGGGACGGCCGACAAAATGCTTCAGTTCGGTGTGGAATTCGGCGAGGAATTGTTCATCGTGCTGGTAACGGGCATAGGCCTCGCGCAGCTCGTTCAGGGCCAGGGTCAGGGTTTCGGAGACGAAGCTGCCACCGTAGGGGCCGAAGTGACCACGCGCGTCCGGCAGGTTGTAGTGGGCCGACTGGTGCAGGGCGGCGACGGGAACGGCCTGGCGCTCGGCAAAGCTGCCGAGGGGGTTCAATTCTTTCATGGGTTTCCTCTGAATCTCGTACTGCGTACTGTATGGGGAGTGCTACGCCGGGGTAGCGTCCGCCAGACGCACGGCCTGGATGAAGGCCTCGATCCTGGCGGCATCCTTGATGCCCTTGGCGGCTTCGACACCACTGCTGATATCGACCGCGTAGGGACGAACGCGGGTCACCGCCTCAGTGACGTTGTGTACGCTCAAGCCACCACTCAAAACGGCCCGAGGCGCGAGTTCTTTTGGAATGAGAGACCAATCGAAAACCTTTCCACTGCCGCCGTACTCCTCGACCAGGGTGTCGAGCAGCAGTCCGGTGAAAAACGGACTGGCGGAGCGATATGCCTGTTCATATTCTAACAAATCCGAGGGCTGCGTCGAACTTCCTATTCTGGCCGCGCGCATGAAGGGTCTGACAACGGCGCGAGCGATCGCGGCACAGTGCTCGGGCGTTTCGTCGCCGTGGAACTGCAATATCGTCAGGGGCGCCTCGGCCAGCACCTGCTGCACCTCTTCCAGGGTCGGGTTGACGAACAGGCCGACGATGCTCACCAGCGGCGGCACCGCCCGCGCCAGCTCACCGGCACGTTGCGGCGTAACATAGCGCGGGCTTTTTGGATAGAACACCAGGCCCAGCGCATCGGCGCCAGCGGCCACGGTGGCACGGACATCCTCTTCGCGGGTCAGTCCACAGATCTTGATACGGGTACGCAAGCTCATCGATATTGCCTTTTTGCAAGAATTTCAGGGGTGCGCGCAGCGGCCCAACGCGCTACAGCCAGGGCCAGGAGCGATTCTCCTGCGGCAGCGCCCAGGCATCCGGATAGTCTACCCGCGCCAGGTAGAGGCCGTCCGGCATGAAGGTCGGGGCGGCCCGGCTGCGGTCGCGCAGGGCCAGCACCTGCCCTATCCACTCCGGCCCCTGCTTGCCGCTGCCGACCACGATCAGCGAGCCGACGATGTTGCGCACCATGTGATGCAGGAAAGCATTGGCCTTGAGCGTGAAGACGATCATGTCGCCATGGCGACGCACGGCGATGCCTTCCATCTTGCGCACCGGCGACTTGGCCTGGCACTCCACGGCCCGGAAGCTGGTGAAATCGTGCTCGCCAATCAGGTGCTGGGCCGCGCGGTGCATGCGGTCAGCGTCCAGCGGGCGGAAGGTCCAGCCGGCCTTGCCGGCCAGCAGCGGCGAACGGACCGCATGGTTGTAGAGCACGTAGTGATAGGTGCGGGCGATGGCCGAAAAGCGCGCATGGAAGCCGAACTGCGCCAGCTGCGCCGCCCCTTCACGCTCGGCGCCATGCAGCGCGGCGACCTCGCCAGTGCCGGCACCGGCAGCGGCGCTGGCGTTGGCAATGGCCGCGTCATCCACGTAAGGCAGCTCGCAAGCCCAGCGCACCGCAATCGTCGGCGGCAGGAAGGCGTTGGTGCCGCGTACCCAGGAAAAGCTGTCGCGGGCGATGGCGGTGTCGAAATGGACCACCTGCTCCAGCGCATGCACGCCGGAGTCGGTGCGGCCGGCACAGGTGGTGGCGATGGGCTGGGTGCTGAAGCGCAGCAGGGCCGCTTCCAGCTGATCCTGCACGGTCTGGCGGTGCGGCTGGGTCTGCCAGCCCTGCCAGCAGGCGCCGTCGTATTGCACGCCCAGTACCACGCGGCGCAGGCCGTCGGCCTGGGGGGGAATGTCTGTCATGGTGATCACTGCAGGCCGCCCTTGCGCTGCTTGCCAGGCTCAGGCGGCACGATGAAAACAAACGGGCAGCTCATGCGAGCTGCCCGCGAGATGAAGCTATTGTAATCGCTGGCCGTGGGCTTCAGCCCAGGGCGGCCATCATTTGCTTGGCACGTGCGATCTGGGCATCGTTGCCGCCGCGCATGACTTCTTCGAGCAATTCGCGAGCACCTTCCTTGTCGCCGATTTCCTCATAGGCGGCGGCCAGGTCGAGCTTGGTGGTCATCTCGGCCTCGAAGGCGGACTCTTCATCTTCTTCCAGCAGGTTGGTGGACGCTGGCGCTGCGTCCTCCTCCGGCAGGCTCAGGTCCAGATCGGCCAGATCCGTAGCGGGAGCGGGAGCAGGTGAAGCGGGCGCCTCATCCAGGCTGTCCAGCAGGGCCGATGCCGAGGTGGCGCCGCTCGATGCCGGCAGGATGGGCTCGTTGGCGTCGGGCTTGGCACCGTTTTCCAGGTCCAGGTCGAAATCGATGTCCTTGCCCAGGTCCATGGCCGCGCCTGCCGGCGGGGTCGGCGTGGCTTGCAGCTCGGCGCCCTTGAAGTCGCTGAGGTCGAACTCCATGCCCTGCTCTTCCTCGCTGCCGAGGATCGGTTCCTCTTCGGCCGGGACACCACCGTACAGCGGATTGGTGGGATCGACTTCCAGGCCCAGGGCTGCGGCCTTGACCCAGGTTTCGTTGAGACCACCGCTGAGCTGATGCAGGTCGAGCGCGACCTTGTTGAAGTTCGCCACATCGCCGCGCTTGGCATAGATTTCCAGCAGCTTGGCGTGCAGCGCCTGGCGCTCGGGCGTTGTCTGCAGGGCCAGCTTGAGAATGTCCTCGGCCTGCTCGTCACGGCCATAGGCGATGTACATGTCGGCTTCGGAGATCGGATCGACCGGCTCTTCCGGAACCACGGCGGCCACCGGAGCAGCCTCCTCGACCACGGGCGCGACGACCGCTACGGTCGCCGGAACCTCGGGTTCTGCTTCAGGCTCCGCCGCAGCCGCTGCTGCAGGTGCAGGCGAAGCAGGCTCGGGTTCGACGGCAGGTTCGACGGCGCCTTCCTCGGACTTCTTCTTGCGACGACGCATGGCCAGCACACCACCACCGGCGGCCAGCAGCGCGACCAGCACACCGGCACCGATCAGGAAGGCGGGATTTTCCTTCACCTTGTCAACGAAGCTGCCACCGTTCTTGTCTGCCGGTTTGGCGCTGGCTGCCGGCGGCGTAGTCGACGAAGCGACTGCTGCAGCCGGCGCCGTTGCAGGTTCAGGCGCAGGGGTTGCGGGCGCATCGGCCGGCTTGTCCTCGGCCTTGGGTGCGGCGGCGTCGGCGGCCGGCTTGGCGGCTTCGCCCTCCTTCGGTTGTTGCGCGCTCAGTTCGGCGATGGTCTTGTTCTTCAGCTCCAGCAGTTTCTGGAGGTTGTCGACGTTCTTTTCCAGGTCCTTGACGCGGTCATTGGCCTCGGCCAGCGCGCGCTCGCTGGCGGCCTTGTCTTCGGCGGCAGCGCCGGCGCTGCCGGTCTTGCCATTGCCCTTGTTGGCGCGGGACAGCTCCAGGCGATCACGCGCCGACTGGGTGCCGGAACGTTCTTCCACCCGCGTGGTGATTTTGCCGCCGCCACTCTGGCGGCTGGTGCCGGGCTTGCCGGGCGGTGCGTTGGCGACCTGGCCGGCCAGCTTGTTGCGGTAGGCGTTGAAGTCCTGCGCCTGCGCCACGACCATGCCGCGTGCCTCATCGCGGTCGACGGCGGCGGCGGTGGGCTGATCGGGAATGCTGAGGATCCTGCCGGCGCGCAGGCGGTTGATGTTGTTGCCCTGGAAGGCGTCGGGATTGGCGCGATACAGGGCGATGAGCATCTGGTCCAGCGAGACATTGGCCGGCTGGTTGCGGGCGGCAATCGCGCCCAGGGTATCGCCCTGCTTGACGCGGTAGTCGGCGCTCTTGCCGGCAGCAGCCGGCGCAGCGGCCGCTGACGGACTAGACGCGGCCGGCTGGGCCACCGTCCCCGTGGCGCTTTGCGTCGCCGGCCGGGAAGCGGCAAGCGCGTCCGGGCTGGCCGAGGCCGGGGTATCGGCAGGCGATGCCTGCTGGCGACGGATCAGTTCCTCGGCCAGGGCCGATGGTGCAGGCCGCTGGACGATGGTGGTCGCGGGCTCTTCGCCGCTGACCGGGATCGGGGTGCTGCTGGCGGCAGGAGCGGCAGCGGGTGCGGCAGCCTGTGCTGGTGCGGGGGTCGGCGCGGCAGCGGCGGCCGGTGCAGCCTGGGCAGCGGTCGGTTCAGAATCGGCAGCCGGGGCAGCCGATGCAGCAGGGGCTGTGGGGGCGGCCGCAGCGCTTGCTGCAGCCTCGCTACGGGCAGCCGAACCGTTGGTGGCACCGGCATTGCCCGGCGTCAGCGGTGCCACCTGGGCGTTGCGCGGTGCCTTGCTGTCAGGTGGATCAAGCAGGAAGGTATATTCACGCAGCAGGCGGGAATCGCCCGCGCTCAATTCCATCAAGAGGTCGACAAACGGATCACTGACCGGCTGGGAAGAGCTGATACGGATGAAGTGACGCCCCTGGCGCTGTTCAACCACGAAGGACAGCGAACCCAGTACCGGGTTGTAATCCATGTTGGCGCGGCGGAAGGCCTCGGCCGGTGCCAGGCGGGCCGACAGCTTGCCGGCCTCGTCGGCGCTCACGGAAGTGACCTCAATCTCGGCCCGCAACGGCTGGCCCAGCGAGGACAGCACGGTCAGCTTGCCCAGTCCGGCCGCCTGCGCGCCCAGTGGCAAGGCCAGGGCCAGCGCGACGGCGGCGCTCAGGGTCTTCATCTGGGACAGGGGAAGCTTCTTGTTAGTATTCAGAGGCATGTTTTATATGGCTTAGAGAAACGTTCCGCTTGAAACCCGTCACGCTCGCGTTCTACCCGGTGGAAGCCGTGAATGGGGCATGTGCCGCGCAGCCTTGCTGTGGGCCGTCGCTGCTGCTGTCCCTGCAGCCCTTGCTGTCTTGAAAGCATTGTTTTGCAGCTCAGGGAACGGAAATGCAGATCCATTTCATCAAATCCAGCAGGCGCCCGGCGATGGCGCTGCCATGTTGGTTTTCATGAAATGAATGGGCTTTTCAAATTAACATCAAGAACTTACACCCGCAAGTGTACTTAACTTCTCAAGATGAGAAAAACCCGCCAGCTTCTCCCTGGGGAAAAGCTGGCGGGCTATTGTTGCAGACTGACAACGGGATAGGCAAGCCCTATTCGCATTGCAGCAACGCACGGCGGTTGCCGGCCGGATATTTTTCCGGCCGTCGCATTACTCCAGGTTGCCCAGGATGATGCGCAGCATGCGGCGCAGCGGCTCGGCCGCGCCCCACAGCAACTGGTCACCGATGACGAAGGCGGAAATGTATTCCGGGCCCTGGTTCAGCTTGCGCACACGGCCCACGCCGATTTCCAGGCCGCCGGTGATGGCTGCCGGGGTCAGTTCCTTGACCGTGATGGCGCGGTCATTGGGAACCCACTTCACCCACTGATTGCCGGCGCGAATGATGGACTCGATCTCGGCCAGGGGCAGGTCGCGCTTCAACTTGATGGTCAGCGCCAGGCTGTGGCAACGCATGGCACCGATACGCACGCACAGGCCGTCGACCGGGATGATCTTCTCGTTGCCGAGGATCTTGTTGACTTCGGCCTGGCCCTTCCACTCTTCCTTGGACTGACCGTTTTCCAGCTGGGCGTCGATCCAGGGGATCAGGCCGCCGGCCAGCGGCGCGCCGAAGAACTCGGTGGGCACGTCTTCACGGATGGTCTTGGCAACCTTGCGGTCGATGTCCAAGATGGCCGACGACGGTGTAGCCAGCTCTTCGGACACGGCGGCGTTGATGACGCCCATGCCCTTCAACAGTTCGCGCATGTGGTTGGCGCCGCCACCGGAGGCCGCCTGGTAGGTCATGGAGCTGACCCACTCGACCAGGCCTTCCTTGAACAGGCCACCCACGCCCATCAACAGGATGGAGTTGGTGCAGTTGCCACCGATGTAGTTCTTCACGCCCTTGGCCAGTGCGTCCTTGATGACGTTGTTGTTGACCGGGTCCAGCACGATCACGGCATCATCCTTCATGCGCAGCGAGGAGGCGGCGTCGATCCAGTAGCCGCCCCAGCCGGCTGCACGCAGCTTGGGGAAGATCTCGTTGGTGTAGTCGCCACCCTGTGCGGTAATGATGATGTCGCATTTCTTCAGCTCATCGATGCTGTTGGCGTCTTTGAGCGTCGTTGCCGTTTTGGCAAACGACGGCGCTTTGCCGCCCGCATTCGAAGTCGAGAAAAATACCGGTTCGATGTGATCGAAATCACCCTCGTCCTGCATGCGTTGCATCAGGACCGAACCCACCATTCCACGCCAGCCAACCAAACCAACCAGTTTCATCATCTTTCCCTATTTAGAACATCCATGGTGAACAACTCAGATTGAACACATATGCGCCGGACCATCCGGCATTCCAGGCGCCCCGCCCTGCCCGGCTTGTGCGGGCAGACGAGGCACTGAGCTTACGCGAGGGCCTTGACCACGGCCTCGCCCATCTGCTGGGTGTTGACCTTGGTGCAGCCTTCTTCATAAATATCGGCGGTGCGCAGACCTTGCGCAAGCACTTTCTTCACGGCGTTCTCGATGCGGTCGGCCTGTTCGGCACGGTTCAAGGAGAAACGCAGCATCATCGCCGCCGACAGGATGGTCGCCAGCGGATTGGCGATACCCTTGCCAGCGATGTCCGGTGCCGAGCCGTGCGAGGGCTCGTACAGACCCTTGTTGTTGGCATCCAGCGAAGCCGAGGGCAGCATGCCGATGGAACCGGTCAGCATGGCGGCGGCGTCGGAGAGGATGTCGCCGAACATGTTGCCGGTAACGATGACGTCGAAGTTCTTCGGTGCCTTCACCAATTGCATGGCGGCGTTGTCCACGTACATGTGCGACAGCTCCACGTCCGGGTATTCCTTGCCCACTTCGGTGACGACGTCTTTCCAGAACTGGAAGGTCTCCAGCACGTTGGCCTTGTCCACGCTGCACAGGCGCTTGCCGCGCTTGGCCGCGGCCTGGAAGGCGACATGCGCGATACGGCGGATTTCCGGTTCCGAATAGCGCATGGTATCAAATCCTTCACGTGCACCCTTGAAAGGACCGTCCGGCGCTTCGCGCATGCCACGCGGCTGGCCGAAATAGATGTCGCCGTTCAGCTCGCGCACAATGAGGATGTCCAGGTTGGCCACCAGCTCGGGCTTCAACGACGAAGCACCGGTCAGTTCCGGATAGCAGATGGCGGGACGGAAGTTGGCGAACAGCTGCAGGTGCTTGCGCAGGCCCAGGATGGCCTGCTCCGGACGCAGGGCGCGCTCCAGCTTGTCGTACTTCCAGTCGCCGACTGCGCCGAAGAGGATGGCGTCGGCTTCCTTGGCCAGCTTCAGGGTGCCATCCGGCAGCGGGTGGCCGTGGGCCTCGTAGCCGGCGCCGCCGACCGGGGCCGATTCCATCTCGAACTTCTCGTCCAGTGCATTGAGCACGCGCACGGCTTCATCGACGATTTCAGGACCGATGCCGTCGCCCGGCAGGATAGCAATCTTCATGGCTTCTCTTTCTCAGTTATGCAGCGAATTCGGGTTATCAATGACAAGGGCGGTCATCTGACCGCCCTTTGCTGTTGTTTCAACGATCCTGTCAGATCGTGTTGCTCAGCCAGGGCTGTTCGTGCAGGTGTTTCTCTTCGTAGGCACGAATGGTGTCGGCTTTGCGTAGGGTCAGGCCAATGTCGTCGAAACCGTTGAGCAGGCAGTACTTGCGGAACTCGCTGATATCGAAGGGATAGGCCTGGCTGCCGTTGGTGGTGCTGACGACCTGCTTTTCCAGGTCGATGACCAGGCGGTAACCCGGGAAGGCCTTGACTTCATTGAACAGGTGATCGACCTGTTGCTCGGTCAGGACGATGGGCAGCAGACCGTTCTTGTAGCAGTTGTTGAAGAAGATGTCGGCGAAGCTGGGCGCGATCACCGCGCGGAAGCCGAACTGGTCCAGCGCCCACGGCGCGTGCTCGCGCGAGGAACCGCAGCCGAAGTTCTTGCGCGAGAGCAGGATCGAAGCGCCCTGATAGCGCTCCTGGTTGAGCACGAAGTCCGGGTTCAGCGGGCGCTTGCTGTTGTCCATGCCCGGCTCGCCATGATCCAGGTAACGCCATTCGTCGAACAGGTTGGGGCCGAAGCCGCTGCGCTTGATCGACTTCAGGAACTGCTTGGGGATGATCGCATCGGTATCGACGTTGGCGCGATCCAGCGGCGCCACCAGTCCTTCGTGCAGGATAAATTTATTCATGGTCTTGACCTTGGGTCGGACGGGCGATCCGGCCGCCCAGTCCTTCCTGATTTCTGTTCAAAAACTGAAGCGACGGGCCACATGGCCCGCTTCCGGCGCTTACAGCGAGCGCACATCCACAAAGTGACCGGCGATGCCGGCCGCCGCGGCCATGGCCGGGCTCACCAGGTGGGTACGGCCACCGGCGCCCTGACGGCCTTCGAAGTTGCGGTTCGAGGTCGAGGCACAGCGCTCGCCCGGTTCCAGGCGGTCGGCGTTCATGGCCAGGCACATGGAGCAGCCCGGTTCGCGCCATTCGAAGCCGGCGTCACGGAAGATCTTGTCCAGGCCTTCGCGTTCGGCCTGTTCCTTGACCAGGCCGGAGCCCGGCACCACCATCGCCAGCTTGACGTTGGAGGCGCGGAACTTGCCGCGCACCACCTTGGCGGCTTCGCGCAGGTCTTCGATGCGGGAATTGGTACAGGAGCCGATGAAGACCTTGTCGATGCGGATATCCTCGATCGGGGTATTGGGCTTGAGGGCCATGTAGGCCAGGGCCTTTTCCATGCCGTCGCGCTTGGTGGCATCCTTTTCCTTGTCCGGATCGGGGACGCGGGCATCCACGGCCACCACCATCTCGGGCGAGGTGCCCCATGTGACTTGCGGCTTGATGTCGGCAGCATTGAGCGTGACCACCATGTCGAACTTGGCACCCTGGTCGGAATGCAGCGTGCGCCAATAGGACACGGCGCGCTCCCAGTGCGGGCCGGAGGGCGAATAGGGACGGCCCTTGAGGTAATTCAACGTGGTGTCGTCGAAGGCCACCATGCCGGCGCGGGCACCGGCTTCGATGGCCATGTTGCAGACCGTCATGCGGCCTTCCATGGACAGCGAGCGGATGGTCGAGCCAGCGAATTCGATCGCATAACCGGTACCACCGGCCGTGCCAATCTTGCCGATGATGGCCAGCACGATGTCCTTGGCGGTCACGCCGGCCGGCAGCGCACCGTCGACCTGGACCAGCATGGACTTGGACTTGCGTGCCAGCAGCGTCTGCGTGGCCAGCACGTGTTCCACTTCTGAGGTGCCGATGCCATGGGCCAGCGCAGCGAAGGCGCCGTGGGTGGACGTGTGCGAGTCACCGCAGACCACCGTCATGCCCGGCAGCGTGGCGCCCTGCTCGGGGCCGATCACGTGCACGATGCCCTGACGCTTGTCGTTCATGCCGAAGTAGGTCAGGTTGTATTCCTTGGCGTTGCCGTCCAGCGTCTCCACCTGCAGGCGCGAGATGGGGTCGGCGATGCCGTGGGCGCGGTCGGTGGTGGGGACGTTGTGGTCCGCCACCATCAGGTTGGCCGAATTGCGCCAGGGTTGACGACCGGCTAGCTTGAGGCCTTCGAAGGCTTGCGGGCTGGTCACTTCATGGAGCAGGTGGCGGTCGATATACAGGATGGCGGTGCCGTCATCTTCCGTATGAACGACGTGCGACTCCCAGAGTTTGTCGTAGAGCGTCTTGAGCATGTTGCGGTCCGGCGGAACTGGAAAGGGGTGCTGATCGGGAAAAATAGCTTTTGATTATGCCATAAAGCGAAGGGTCTGACCTCCTTGCCGTGTTTTCCGCCGCGTCGCCACAACAGGCAATAATGCTGCAAGGCAGCAGAAAAAGCGCAGAAGTTGCGGCCCACATGAAAAATCCGGCATTTCCCCATCCCGTCGAGGCCATGCCGGATTGCGATACGGTCTGCAGCGAGGTTCAGTGCTCAGCGCTTGCGGGTCTGCTGGTACAAGGGATCGACGCGCTGCGCATAGACCGTCAGGTCGGCAATGCGCTCGCTGCTGGAGGGGTGGGTGGACATGAACTTCATCGGCTCGTCCCCGCCCAGGCTGGCCATCTTCTGCCACAGGGTCACCGCCGCCTTGGGATCGTAGCCGCCGCGTGCGGCCAGTTCCACGCCGATGCGATCGGCCTCGGTCTCGTTGGCACGCGAGTTGGGCAAGCCCATCAGGCCCATGTAGAGATACTGGCCACCCTGCTTGCCCACGTCGCCCAGCCCCAGCAGGGCCGCACCGATGGAAATGGCCGAATTGGCCACCACCTGCTGCGAGGCGCGCTCGCGGGCATGCTCGCGCAGGGCGTGGGCGATCTCGTGGCCCATCACGGCGGCCAGTTCATCGTCGGTGATCTTGAGCTTGTCGATCAGGCCGGTATAGACCGCGATCTTGCCGCCCGGCATGCACCAGGCATTGGTTTCGTCCGAGGTCAGGACATTGACTTCCCAGTTCCACTTCAGCGCATCGGGGCGGAACACCCCGGTCTGCGGGATCAGGCGATTGGCGATGGCGCGCACCCGCTGCACTTGCGCGGCGTTGCGGTTGAGCAGGCCCTTGCCCTTGGCCTCGGCCAGTACCTGCGCATATTCCTTGCTGGATGCCGCTTCCATCTCGGCCGAGGACACCAGCATCTGCTGCTTGCGCTCGATGCCCACGGCACCGCCCTGGGTGGTCTGTACGGTCTCGCATGCCACCAGGCCCACCAGGGCTGCGGCCAGCAGACTGTTCTTGATGATAGGTTTGAGCTTCATGCCCGCCTCCATTGAATAATTGATCTTGATTCCGGGTCAGCCGGTGGGCAGGCCTGCACGCGCCCGCCCACCGTGAGCGGCTTCGACCCGGACAGCCGCAAATTGTTTCAGGCAGGAAAAAGCCGGCGACCGCTTGCGCGATGGCCGGCTTGCGCTCGGTCCTGCCCGGTTCAGCGCAGCGCCGGTGTATCGACCTTCACATCACCGCACTGGGCGCGGTTGCGCAAGGCGTGGTCCATCAGCACCAGGGCCAGCATGGCTTCGGCGATGGGCGTGGCACGGATGCCCACGCAGGGGTCATGGCGACCGAAGGTTTCCACCGCGATCGGCTGGCCGTTCTTGTCGATGGAAGGGCGCGGGGTGCGGATGCTGGAAGTGGGCTTGATGGCAATGGAGGCCGTGATGTCCTGGCCGGTCGAGATGCCGCCCAGGATGCCACCGGCGTTGTTGCCGACGAAGCCTTCCGGCGTGAGCGCATCGCCGTGCTCGGAACCCTTCTGCGCCACCGAACGGAAGCCGGCGCCGATTTCCACGCCCTTGACGGCGTTGATACCCATCAGGGCAAAGGCGATCTCGGCGTCCAGCTTGTCATACAGCGGCTCACCCAGGCCAACAGGCACGTTCTGCGCCACCACGTCGATGCGCGCACCGATGGAGTCGCCGTCCTTGCGCAGGGCATCCATGTAGTCTTCCAGGCGCCCGATGATGCTGGCATTGGCGGCGAAGAAGGGATTGTGGGGCACATGCTCCCAGGATTCGAAGGGAATCGCGATCTCGCCCAGCTGGCTCATGCACCCCTTGAAGGTGGTGCCGTACTTCTCGAACAGCCACTTCTTGGCGATGGCCGCCGCGCCCACCACCGGTGCGGTCAGGCGTGCCGAGGAACGACCACCGCCGCGGGGATCGCGGATGCCGTACTTGTGCCAGTAGGTGTAGTCGGCGTGACCGGGACGGAAGGTGTCGAGGATATTGCCGTAGTCCTTGCTGCGCTGGTCCTGGTTGCGGATCAGCAGCGCAATCGGGGTACCGGTGGTCTTGCCCTCATAGACGCCGGAGAGGATCTCGACGGTATCGGGCTCCTGGCGCTGGGTGACGTGGCGCGAGGTGCCGGGACGGCGGCGATCCAGTTCCGGCTGGATATCGGCTTCCGACAGCGTCATGCCCGGGGGGCAGCCATCGATCACGCAGCCGATGGCCGGGCCGTGGGATTCGCCGAAGGTGGTGACGGTGAAGAGCGTGCCGAAGGTATTGCCGGACATGATGGAATTCGCGCAAAAGGGGAGAAAGACGCGATTTTACCAGCCCAGAGCGCCGCCGACGAGCCACGGCACCCTCCCCGTCGCAGCCTACTTCCAGTCGCCGCGCAGTTCGCGCACCTTTTCCTGCAACAGCTCGGGGCTGACCTGCTCGGCCGGGATGGGCTCGCCGGCCACCAGTTCCAGCCGCGAGAACAAGCCGCGCCGGAAGGTGCGCGTGACCGGGTTGCTGGGATCGCGCGAGAACAGGCTACCCCACAAGCCGCGCAAGGCCAGCGGCACCACCGGCACCGGGCTGCGGTCGATGATCTTCTGCACGCCGCCCCGGAAGGGGTTGAGCTCGCCATCACGCGTCAGTTTTCCCTCAGGGAAGATGCACACCAATTCACCCTCGTGCAAGGCCTGGGCGATATCGACGAAGGCCTTCTCGGTCAGCCAGGGGTCGGCCTTGACCGGTGCAATCGGGATCGCCCGCACATTGCGGAACAGCCAGGCCATCACCGGTATCCGGAAGATCTGGTAATCCATCACGAAGCGCACCGGGCGCGGGCTGGCCGCCATGATGGCGATGGCATCGACATAGCTCACATGGTTGCACACCAGCACCGCCGCGCCCTGGTCGGGAATGGCCTGGCCATTGACGATGCGCACCCGGTAGAAGGTATGGATCAACAGCCAGGCCAGGAAGCGGATCAGGAATTCCGGCACCAGCGAGAAGATGTAGACCGCCACCACGCCGTTCATGATGGCCGTGGCCAGGAAGATCTGCGGAATCGTCATCCCCGATTTCAGCATGACCATGGCCACCAGCGCCGACACCACCATGAACAGCGAATTCATGATGTTCATTCCGGCGATGGTGCGCGAGACGTGCGCCGGATCGCAGCGGGTCTGGATCAGCGCAAACAGCGGCACGATGTAGAGCCCGCCGAACAGGCCGATACCCAGGCAATCACCGAGGATGCGCCAGCTGCCGCCGTGCGACAGGAACCCGCCCAGGTCCAGCATCGCCGCCGGCGTCACGTAGGCCTGGCTGGCAAAATACAGCTCCAGCCCGAAGACCGACAGGCCGATGGAGCCGAAGGGCACCAGTCCGATTTCCACCTTGTGGCCCGACAGCCGCTCGCACAGCAGCGAACCCACGCCGATGCCCACCGAGAACACCGCCAGCAGCAGCACGAAGACGCTGTGATCGCCGTGCAGGTAGTTCTTCGCATAGACAGGGAATTGCGCCAGCATGATGGCGCCATAGAACCAGAACCAGGAATTGCCCAGCAAGGAGAGGAACACCGGGCGGTTGCGGCGCGAGAAACCGAGGTTGCGCACCGTTTCCGTGAAGGGATTCCAGTTCACCCTCAGCTCCGGCGCCGGAGCCGGCGAGAGCGGAATGCGCAGGCTCGCCAGCCAGCCCAGCACGGCAATGCCGATGGTCACGCCGGCCACCAGTTGCAGCCCCCAGGGCTTGTGCACCACCAGCACCGCGCCCAGGATTTCTCCCAGCAGGATGCCGACGAAGGTCCCCATCTCGATCAGGCCATTGCCGCCGATCAGTTCCTCCCGCTTCAACTGCTGCGGCAGGTAGGCATACTTGACCGGCCCGAACAGCGTGGAATGGATGCCCATGCCGACCACCGCCGCAATCAGCAGCCACAGGTGGTGCGTCATCCAGCCATAGGCGGCGATGCCCATGATGACGATTTCCAGCAGCTTCACGAAACGCGCCACGCGGCCCTTTTCCAGCTTGTCCGCCAACTGGCCTGAGGTGGCCGAGAACAGGAAGAACGGCAGGATGAACAAACCCGGAATCAGGTTGTTGAGCAGGCCCGGATCCATCTCGGTCCAGGACAGGGCGTCATAGGTGAGGATGGTCAGCAGCGCGGTCTTGAAGACATTGTCGTTGAGCGCGCCCAGGAACTGGGTCCAGAAGAAGGGAGCGAAACGCCGTTGGGAGAAAAGCGAGAACTGGCTGTTCTTTTGCATGGGCAATCAGGTCAGGGAAACGGAATGCGCAGCCTACGCAGGCCGGGCCGAAATGACAACAACCTCAATGGACAATAAAAAACCGCTCCAGCAGGAACGGTCAGGACCAGGCCGCCTGCGGTGGCAGGCGGCGTCAGCGCAGGAAACGGCAACCGCGACAGCGACGCTCAGGCGTTGCCTTCGCGCTCTTCTTCCTCGGCCGGCCAGTCGCGGATGTAGGCCTTGAGCATCTTGTTCTCGAAGCCTTGCGCATCCAGCACGGCCTTGGCCACGTCGTAGAAGGACATCACGCCCAGCACGGTGCGCGCTTCCATCACGGGCACGTAGCGTGCATGCTTTTCCAGCATGATGCGGCGCACTTCGTTCAGGTCGGTATCGGGGGTGACGGTGATGGGGGCGTCGTTCATGTGCTTGCGCACGGTCGAGCCACCCAGGGCGCCGCCGTTCTTGTGCAGCGTCAGCAGCACTTCGCGGAAGGTCAGCATGCCGACCAGGTCGCCATATTCCATGACCACCAGCGAGCCGATGTCTTTCTCTGCCATCGCGGCGACCGCCTCCTGAATCGGGGTGTCCGGCGTGACGGTGAAGAGAATGTTGCCTTTGACCTTGAGGATTTCAGAGACTTTCATGATGTCGTCCTAGTTGTATGAAGCTGTTTTGACTGTAGGCGATGACGCCCGGAAAATCCAATTCATGGGGGCAACAGGATAACTGATCCTGGATGCCGCCGCTGGCGGGGGCGCGATGCATGCACATGGTACGGTCAAGCGCGCCCTTTGGGCAACCGGCAATCACGCTGCCATGCAGTATTTCCAGCAATCATGCGAAGCTTGCTTCAGCACAAGGTTTGCATATGCGCGCTGCGCTGACTAAGCTGGAATCGTCAGGATCACCTGGAGAAGCCCATGGCCGCCACCCTGCCCGACCGACACTACGCCAGCTTCAGCGAGTTCTATCCGACCTACCTGAGCGAACATGCGCACCGGGTCAACCGGCAGTTGCACTTCCTGGGGTCGACGCTGGCGCTGCTGAGCCTGTTGCTGCTGCTCATCACCCACCAGTGGTGGTGGCTGGCGGTGGCCCTGTTCTGTGGCTACGGCTTTGCCTGGGTCGGGCATTTCATGGTGGAGAAGAACCAGCCGGCCACCTTCCGCCATCCCCTGTATTCCTTCATGGGCGACTGGGTCATGTACTGGCAGATGCTGACCGGGCAGGTCTCGTTCTGAGTGCTCAGCGCTCCCACATGCGGCGCCGCTCATCGAGCGGCACGGCGGCATAGGGCATGGCAGCCACGGTGCTTTGCGCCTGCGCGTCGACGCTGGCAAGGCCTGCGGTGCTGCAGTAGTCATCCAGCGATTGGCCGAGCACGCCGTCGATGGCGTCTTCCACCCGCCTCACCAGCGCCTCCTCGTCACCCGCCTGCGCCAGCACGGCGGGATCGAATACGAACAGCCGATACACCTGGGCCAGCCGGATCGTGCTGGGGTTGGCCACCAGCGTCCAGCGGTCCATGTCATCGGTGATGCGGCGGTTCCAGCCGGTGCGGCGACTGGTCTCCGGCTTGACCGAGGCCACCCAGCCTTCTTCACTCATCCGGCTCAGCAACTGTTGCAATTCACCCAGCCCCAGTCGCGTGGCACGACGCACCTCATCCATGCTCACCACCGCCGACTCCACCCCCACGCGGGCCGCATGCAGGAATTTCAGGACCTTCACCGCATCGATGAACTCCGCGCCCGGCGAGGCCACATGCCACCAGCGCTCGTAGCGCACCACCGGCAGCGCCGCCGTCAGCAGGGCGCCAAACAGGGTGATCATCCACATCATGTAGATCCACACCAGGAAGATCGGCAGCACCGCCACCGTGCCATAGACCATGGTGTAGGTCGGGAACTGCATGATGTAGACCGCGAAGAGGCGCTTGGCGATTTCCAGGCCGACACCGGCCAGCAGGCCACCAGCCAGGGCGTCGCGCCAGTCCACGGTCTGGTTGGGTACGGTGCTGTAGAGCAGCGTATAGGCCAGCGTCGAAAACATCAGCGAGACCAGGGTATAGAAACCCGCGCCCAGCCACGGCAGGCTCTTGACCGCACCACCGGTGGCGCTGGAGAGGTAGGAGGTCACGCTGATGGACACCCCGATCAAGAGCGGACCCAAGGTGATGATGGCCCAGTACACCAGCACCCGCTGCACCAGCGGACGCGACTTCTTGACCCGCCAGATCTGGTTGAACACGCTCTCGATGGTGGACATGGTCAGCACCGAGGTCAGGATCAGCACCACCCCGCCCACCGCCGAGATGCGTGCCGACTTGGCCGCGAACTGGTTCAGGTAGCCCAGGATGGTATTGGCCACCCCCTTGGGCATGAGGTTCTCGACGAAATAGGCTTCCAGCGAAGCGCGGAAGGTCGAGAACAGCGGGAAGGCCGTAAACAGCGCCAGCGCGATGGTCAGCACCGGCACCAGCGAGAGGATCGTGGTGAAGGTCAGGCTGCCGGCCACCTGGGGCAGGCGATCCTCGCGCAGTCGCCGGCCGGCGAAGCGCAACAGATCGCTCAACTGTTCTCGGGTCAGACCACGCATACGGGAAAAGGGAAAACGCAAAGAGGGCATCGGTTCAACTTCATGGGGTGACGGCAAGCAACAGCGCCACACCCGGGTTCTTTCCCGCCGACAGGCGGCAGGATGACAAGTTTGGCGATTATCGCCCAAGCCGCCGGCAAAATCCCGCAAAAATCGAAGCTGCATCCTAAAGTTGCAGTTATGACCTCAATGATGCGCAGCAAAAGGCAGCAGTCGAGGAGATTTCTCTCTTTTTCCCTCACGCTGGGAGGAAAAAAACGGAAATATAATAAGTCACATGATGACCAGCTCCTCCCCCTCTTCCGTGAACGCTCCCTCCAACGCCACCATCCTGGTGCTCTACTATTCGCGCCATGGCGCCACCCGCAAGCTGGCCGAACTGATCGCCCAGGGCGTGGAAAGCGTCCCCGGCTGCGATGCCCGGCTGCGCACCGTGCCGGCGGTCTCCACCGTCACCGAGGCCCTGGAGCCGGACGTCCCCAGCTCTGGCGCGCCCTATGTGGAAGCGGCCGACCTGGCGCAGTGCGACGGCCTGGCCCTGGGTTCGCCCACGCGCTTTGGCAACATGGCCGCGGCCATGAAGTATTTCTGGGACGGTACCTCGCCGCAATGGCTCTCCGGCACCCTGACCGGCAAGCCGGCCTGCGTGTTCACCTCCACCGGCAGCCTGCATGGCGGCCAGGAGTCGACGCTGCTGACCATGATGATTCCCCTGCTGCATCACGGCATGCTGTTGCTGGGCCTGCCCTATGCGCATCCCGAACTGATGAATACCCACAGCGGCGGCAGCCCCTACGGCGCCAGTCACTGGGCGGGCGTCAACGGTAACCAGCCGCTGTCGGACGACTCGCGTACCCTGGCCATCGCGCTGGGCAAACGGCTGGCAGAGACCGCACTAAAACTACGGAGACCATCATGAACAGCAGCGCGCGCTATTTCCACCTGGGAGCCAGTTCCAGCCTGGTCGTCCTGATCCTGCTCTGTGTGGCATGGGAACTGGCGCTGGCGCCGCTGCGCCCGGGCGGCTCGTGGATGGTGCTCAAGGTGGTGCCGCTGCTGCTGCCCCTGCGCGGCATCCTCAAGCGCGACGTCTATACCCTGCAATGGTCGTCCATGCTGATTCTGGTGTATCTGGCCGAGGGCCTGGTACGCGCCACCAGCGACGCTAACCACACCTCGGTCTGGCTGGCCTGGGTCGAGGTGGCATTGACCACGATCTATTTCATCTGCGCGCTGGCCTACCTGCACCCCTTCAAGAAGGCCGCCAAGGAAATCGCCCGCCAGGCCATCCACAAGGCCTCGCGCTGATCTTCGCCAACGCGATCAGTTGCTCCAATCCGCTCCAATACGACGCGCCGCCCCGGTGGCGGCGCGCACCTGTTGCCATGACCGCCATGACCGACACCACCACTGAATTCCTCGCCGCCTGCCGCGCCGCCATCGGCGCCGCACATGTCCTCACCGAACCGGCCGACACCGGCGGCTACCTGACCGACCAGCGCGGCCGCTACACCGGCCGTGCCCTGGCCGTGCTGCGTCCGGCCGATACCGGCGAGGTGGCCGCCATCGTCAAGCTGTGTGCGCACTACGCGGTGCCACTGGTACCACAAGGCGGCAACACCGGCCTGGTACTAGGCAGCGTGCCGGACCAGCAGGGCAATGCGGTGCTGCTGTCGCTGCGGCGGCTCAACCGCATCCGCGCCGTCGACCCGATCAACAATACGATGACCGTGGAAGCCGGCTGCGTGCTGCAGCATCTGCAGGAGCAGGCTGCTGCCGTGGGGCGACTGTTCCCGTTGTCGCTGGCAGCCGAGGGCAGTTGCACCATCGGCGGCAACCTCTCCACCAATGCCGGCGGCACCGGCGTGCTGCGCTATGGCAATACCCGCGAACTGTGCCTGGGTCTGGAAGTGGTCACCGCCGAGGGCGAGGTGATGAGCAGCCTGAAGGGCTTGCGCAAGGACAATACCGGCTACGACCTGCGCGACCTCTTCATCGGTGCCGAAGGCACGCTGGGCATCATCACCGCCGCCGTGGTCAAGCTCTTCCCGCAACCGCTTGCGCAGGTGACGGCACTGGTGGCGCTGGACACCCCGGCCCAGGCCCTGCAGCTGCTGCAACTGGCGCAGTCACGCTGTGCGTCGGCACTGACCGGCTTTGAACTGATGTCGGACTTCTGCCTGCAGCTGGTCTGCAAGCACTTCCCCGAGCAGCGCCTGCCCTTCGCCCAGCGGCATGCGCAATACGTCCTGCTGGAACTGTCGGACAGCGAATCGGAAGACCACGCCCGCGCCCTCTTCGAAAGCGTCATCGGCGACGCCCTGGAACAGGCCCTGGCCAACGATGCCGTGATCGCCGCCTCGCTGGCGCAATCGCGGGCACTGTGGCAATTGCGTGAAAGCATCTCCATGGCGCAGGCGCACGAGGGCAAGAACATCAAGCACGACATCTCGGTGCCGATCTCGCGCATCGCCGACTTCATCGCCACCACCGACGTGCTGGTGCAGCAGGCCGCGCCCGGCTGCCGCATGGTGACCTTCGGCCACCTGGGCGATGGCAACCTCCACTACAACGTCTCGCCACCGGTGGGCGTGGCCGACAGCGCATTCCTCGGCCAGCAGTCAGCCATCAACCTGGTGGTGCATGACAGCGTGGACCGCTTCGGTGGCTCGATCTCGGCCGAACACGGACTGGGTGCGCTCAAGCGCGAGGAAATCCTGCGCTACAAGTCGCCGGTGGAACTGCGGCTCATGCGCGCCATCAAGCAGGCGCTGGACCCGCAGCAGCTGATGAACCCGGGCAAGGTGCTATAGCCGCCAGGGCAGTACGGGCCGGCAAACAAAAAGGGACGGACGCTATCACGAGCCGTCCGCCCCAACCTCCCCCTCAGGAGCCTGCCTGAAACGCTTGCCGCAGCAAGGTTTCCCTATGTGGTCATCTTTGCATCTCGCGCTACGTGGCAATCCGAGGAATAGCGAGCAATGCCACGGCCAATTTCCCGGATCAGACGGAGCAGGCCGATCAGGCCGCGCTCTTGTGCTGCTCGCGCATGGTCTGCAGGAACAGGTCGGGCGCCATCGGCCGCCCCCTGAGATAGCCCTGCAGGGCATCACAGCCCACCGATGCGAGGAATTGCTGCTGCCGTTCGGTCTCCACGCCCTCGGCCACGATGCGCAGGTTCAGCGTGCGTCCCAGGGCCACGATGGCCGAGACGATGGCCGCATCCTCGGTGCCGTCGCTGAGATCACGCACGAAGCCGCGATCGATCTTCAATTCATTGGCTGGCAGGCGCTTCAGGTACAACAGGCTGGAATAGCCGGTCCCGAAGTCATCGATGGAGATCTCCACCCCCAGGTCGGCAATCTTCTGCAGTGTCAGCAGGCTCGCCTCGGTATCGTGCATGGCGGTCGATTCGGTGACCTCCAGCGTCAGGCTCTGCGGCGGCAGCTGATGGCGCTCCAGCGCGGCGCGCACCACCTCCACCAGATGCGGATCGGCAAATTGCACTGCCGACAGGTTCACCGCGATCTTCCAGTCGGCATAGCCCAGGGTCAGCCACTCATGCATCTGGCGACAGGCCTCATCCAGCACCCAGGCACCGATGGGGATGATCAGCCCGGAGCGCTCGGCCAGACCGATGAATTCATCCGGCCCCACCAGGCCACGTTCGGGATGCTGCCAGCGCAGCAGCGCCTCGGCGCCCAGCACCGGGCCATCGGGCAGGCTGAACTTGGGCTGATAGACCAGCCGGAACTGCTTGCGCTCCAGCGCCACCCGCAGGTCCTGCAGCCACTGCAGTTGATGGTGGGCATTGGCATTCATTGAAGGTTCGAAGAAGTTGTAGCCATTGCGACCGGCGCGCTTGGTGTGGTACATCGCGGCATCGGCGTTGATGACCAGGTCGTGACGGGTATTGCCGTCTTCCGGATAGATGGCGATGCCGATGCTGGCCGAGACCCGCAACTCATGCTCGCCCACACGGAAGGGCTGGTTGACCGCCTCCACCAGCTTCTCGGCCACCGGCATGGCGTCATCGGGCAGCGTCAGGTCGACCAGGATCACGAACTCGTCCCCGCCCAGGCGCGCCACCGTATCGTGGGCGCGGGTGGTGGCCGTGAGACGGCGCGCCACCTCCACCAGCAGGCGGTCGCCCACATGGTGACCCAGCGAATCGTTGATGGCCTTGAAGCCGTCCAGGTCCATGAACATCAGCGCGAAATGGCCGTTGCTGCGGGCCGCCTTGTTGATCGCCTGGGTCAGGCGGTCCTCCAGCAGGGTGCGGTTGGGCAACTTGGTGAGATGGTCGTGCAGCACCATCTGTGTCAGTTCTTCATTGGCCTCGGCCAGCGAGCGGGCCAGCTTGGCGGTGCGCGACTCCAGGCGTGCATCCAGCACCGAGGTCAGCAAGGCAATCGTCAGCACCGCCAGCGTGACCACGATGATCAGGATTGCCAGCCAGCCGATGCCCACGCCTTCGCGCGCCGACATGCAGACCGAGCCACTGGGGAAACTGGCCGCCGCCATGCCGGTGTAATGCATGCCGACGATGGCCACGCCCATCACCACCGAAGCACCGGCGCGCGCGGCCTTCACATGCGGGGTATTCTTGCGCAGGCTGAAGGCGATCCACAAGGCCGCAGCCGAGGCCGCGATGGCGATGAATACCGACACCACGAACAGCGCCACGTCATAATCGATGCCCGGTTGCATGCGCATGGCGGCCATGCCGGTATAGTGCATGCCGGCGATGCCCACCCCCATCAGCAGCGCACTGCCGAACAGGCGCCGCAGGGGCAGGTCCCTGCGGGTGACGATCCACAGCGCAAAGCCGGAGGTGCCGATGGCGATCAACAGCGATACCGCCGTGATCCACGCGTCATAACCCAGGGCGATCGGCAGGCGGAAGGCCAGCATGCCGATGAAGTGCATGGACCAGATCCCTACACCCATGGCGATGGCGCCGCCGGTCAGCCAGAAGCGGGCCACGCGCGGATGCTGGTTGCTGGTGGTATTGATACGCTCGGCCATGTCCAGCGCCGTATAGGAGGCGAGGATGGCAACCAGCAGTGAGACGACAACCAGCAACTTGTCGTAGGTGGCGATGAGCATGGCGAACGGTACGGCGTATCAGTATCAGGACAGGAACAGGACGAAAATCACGGAAGACAACCGGGAAGATCAGGGAAATTCAGTCAATATCAGGAGCTAGCAGCCGATATCAGTGACCCAGTATGCCCATGGAACCAAGCTTAGAAGGCGCAGCATTGTCCCACAATCAGGAAATACCCGTTGTCATCCTGATATGTTTCGGCGCCCCTCCTCAGCCTGGGAGTAACAAGCTGCAAGCTATCGGCAGCTGATCTCCACGTGATTGGCAACTTTATCGAGCGCAATCGATCTGTTCTCACTGCAGTGCGCCTGCCGGCCAGCCTTTGCGTCCCTGTTTCCCGTTTTTTCTGGAGGGCGCTGGCCTCCCCGGCCCGCCCGCGCAGCAAGACAACATGCAAAATGAAAACAAAACACAACAAATCGACAACAAGGACATCATGCTGAGCTTACCCCAAACCCGTCCGCGCCATCGGAAAAACTGCCTGACCCCACGCTGGAAACGCACTTCCCGCTTGATTGCGCTGGCTTTGTGTGGCATCGGCGCAGCGCTGCTCTGGAGCAGCCCGGCCCAGGCCGGCATCTCCATGGTGCAGCCACCCAAGCGCATCGATGCCAGCAAACCCCTGGAACTGACGCTGCTGGTGTCCGAGGACGAACAGGCCGAACGCAGCTACAACCTGCCGCCCACCCTGCTGGTGGCAGCCTCGGCCGACATGATCCCGCCTCAGCAGATCACCCTGCAGCGGGTCGATGGCGAGGACCGCCTCACGCTGCGGCAAGGCGAGTTCCGCAAGGTACGTTATCGCGGCGTGCTGCCGGAGCGCCTGCGCGGCATGGTGCGCATCGAGCCGATCGGCATCGACGCCTCGCCGGTGCTGGTGGCGGTGGTGCGTCCGGATGCGAGCCTGGGGCCGTTGCCGGAGTCGCCCGACCTGATCAACACCCCGCTGGCCGACTCCAGCAGCAAGGTGGCCCCGGTGGCGCCCTCGGCCACGGTGCTCACGCCCGGCACCAATGCCTCGCCCATCGACAGCGCACCGGCGGCCGAAGACATCCTCTCCAATAATCGCCGCCTGTCCTTCAACGAGCCGATGTACTTCACGGTCGGGCATAACCACGGCGATACCAATGCCCGCTTCCAGTTCAGCTTCAAGTTCCGCGTCTTCGTGCCGGACGATCCGCGCTCGCGCGGCCTGCTGGACAATCTCTACCTGGGCTACACCCAGTTCTCGCTGTGGGACCTGTCGGCGCCTTCCGCGCCCTTCCGCGATACCAGCTATCGCCCCAGCCTCTACTACTACCTGCCAGACCTGGGCATCCAGAACGGCGTGTTCAGCCGCATCGGCATCGCCACCGGCCTGGAGCACGAGTCCAATGGTCGCGACGGTACCGAATCGCGCAGCATCAATACCTATTTCATCGAACCGACCTTCAACTTCGGCAACCTCAACGACTATCACTTCAAGGTCGCGCCCAAGGTCTACGCCTATCTCGGCCCGACCCGCGATAATCCGGACATCGCCGACTACCGCGGCCACCTGGACCTGAAGCTGGCCTATGGCAAACCGGACGGGGTGGAAGTGGCGACCATGCTGCGCAAGGGCAGGCTGGGCGGCAAGTACAGCGCCGAGACGCAGATTTCCTATCCACTCTCGCGCCTGCTGCCCGGTACCGCCGGCTACCTGATGGCCAGCTACTTCTCCGGCTACGGCGAAAGCCTGCTGACCTACAACCAGAAGGACAGCCCGCAACTGCGCATCGGCTACGCCTTGTGGCGATAGGACCGGGCCCGAGCACTGGCCGGTAAAAGCACAACGGGGATGCACTGCATCCCCGTTGTTCATTGTTGCAGCGGACCTGGGTCGCTCGTCAGGCCACCGGCGTGCGCATGGTGACGAACTCCTCGGCCGAGGTCGGATGGATGCCGATGGTGGTATCGAACTGCGCCTTGGTGGCACCACACTGCAGGGCCACGGCGAAACCCTGGATCACTTCGCCGGCGTCGCCGCCCACCATGTGCACGCCCAGCACCCGGTCAGTGGCGGCATCGACCACCAGCTTCATGAAGGTTCGTTCAGTATTGCGCGAAAGCGTGTTCTTGAGCGGCTTGAAATCGGTCTTGAAGATCTTCACCGCGCCCACTTCCTTCCTGGCCTCTTCCTCGCTCATGCCCACGGTGCCGATGTTGGGATGGCTGAAGACAGCGGTGGGGATGTTGCGGTAGGACATGCTGCGCTCGCCCTTTCCGAACAGGCGCGCCACCACTACCATGGCTTCGGCCAGCGCCACCGGGGTGAGCGCCACGCGGTCGATGACATCGCCCACGGCCAGGATGGAGGGCACGCTGCTCTCGAAGTTGTCGTTGACCGGAATGGCGCCGTTCTTCGCCAGCGCGATACCGACCTTCTCCAGCCCCAGCCGGCCCGTATTGGGCGTGCGGCCGGTGGCGAACAGCACGCACTCGGCCTGCAGGGTCTCGCCATTGGTCAGGCGCACCTGCTTGACGCTGTCCTCCGTGGCTCCTGCGGCATCCTCGGCTTCGATGGCATCGATGCTGGCATTGAACACCAGGCGGATGCCCTTCTTGGCCATCTCGTCGGCCAGGTGTACGCCGAGGTCGGCATCCATGTTGCGCAACAGGCGCTCGCGGCGATAGACCAGGGTCACCTCGCTGCCCAGGCCGTTGAGGATGGAGGCCAGTTCCACCGCGATATAGCCGCCCCCCAGCACCACCGCGCGCTTGGGCAGGCCCTTGAGGTGGAAGAAGTCATCCGAGGTGATCCCCAGTTCGCTCCCCGGAATCTGCGGCTTGTCCGGATGGCCGCCGGTGGCGATCAGGATGTGGCGGGCGGTGAAGCGCTGGCCATCGACGTTGACCGTATGCGCATCCTCCACCGTGGCAAAGCCGCGATGCAGCTTGACGTTGGCCCCGTCCAGCAGACGCTGGTAGATGTCGTTGAGGTGGGCGATCTCGCGATCCTTGTTGGCGATCAGGGCCGACCAGTCGAAGCTGGGCTTGCCGTTGAGGGTCCAGCCATAGCCGGCGGCGTCGGCGAAGTCCTCGTGGTAATGCGCACTGTAGGACATCAGCTTCTTCGGAATGCAGCCCACGTTGACGCAGGTGCCGCCCAGGTCGCCCTTCTCCGCCAGGCCCACGCGGGCGCCGGTCTGGCCGGCGAAGCGCGCAGCGCGCACGCCACCGGACCCGCCGCCGATGGTGAAGAGGTCGTAATCGTATTGGCTCATGGTTTCTCCATTGCATGGACGCTGCCCCCTGGCCGCGTCCGTGTTCTATCTGGTCGGTCTGACCGTTATGCGGGCGTACTGCCGCTTTACAAGGGCGCCCGGCGCCGGCCATCCAGCGCGCGCATCACCAGCAGCACCGGTGCCAGCCCCACCAGCACGATGGACAGCGCCGGCAACGCCGCTTCGCCCAGACGCTCGTCACGCGCCAGGTTGTGCGCGATCACCGCCAGGGTGTCGGTATCGAAGGGACGCAACAGCAGGGTCGCCGGCAATTCCTTGACCACATCGACGAACACCATCAGGGCTGCCACCGCCAGCGAACGCCACAGCAAGGGCAGGTGCAGGCGCCAGGCGATCGCCGCGCGCGAACTGCCCAGGGTACGCGCCGCTTCATCGAGACTGACTGGAATGCGGGTATAGCCGGACTCCACCGACTGCACCGCAACCGCCGTGAAGCGTACCAGATACGCATAGATCACGCCCAGGGAGCTGGCCGTGAGCAGCACACCCAGACCGGCGGCCGGCCACCGCGCCTGCAACCAGGCCACCGGCAGCAGGATGCCCACCGCGATCACCGATCCGGGAATCGCATAGCCCATGCCGGCCAGCCGCGCCGTCAGGCGCAACATCGCCCCCTGCAGACGCGGCAGACCACCGGCACGTAGCGCAAAGCACAGGGCCAGCGCCAGCACGATGGCCGCCAGCGCCGCCATGCCCCCGAAGCGGAAACTGTTCCACACCCAGCCGGCATAGCGAGCGAGATCGAAGGCGACGCTGGTCCCACTGTCCGCATCACGGCCCACCTCGCCCCACCACAGGTGTAGCAGGATGCCCACCGGCAGCAGGAACCCTGCCACCACCGGCAAGCCGCACACCAGCCAGGCCAGCACCGTCGGGCCGGCTGCCAGCGGCGGGCGCGCGCCCTCGGCGCTGTCAGCGGCATCGGCACTGCGCGCGCCACGGGTGGCGGCAAAGCGCATGCGGCCCTGCTCGCGGCGTTCCAGCCACAGCAGCACCGCCACGAACAGCAACAGCAGCGAGGCGTACTGGGCCGCCGCGATGCGGTCGTCCAGCACCACCCAGGCCTTGTAGATGCCGGTGGTAAAGGTGGTCAGGCCGAAATAGGCCGACACGCCGTAGTCCGCCAGCGTCTCCATCAGCGCCAGCGCGGCCCCGGCCGCCAGTGCCGGCCGTGCCAGCGGTAGCGCCACGCGCACGATGCGCTCGGCCAGCGGCGTACCCAGCATGCGGGCGGCTTCCATCAGATGGTTGCCGCGTTCGGACAGCGCATTGCGCGCCAGCAGATAGGCATAGGGATAGAGCGTGAAGACAAACATGCAGATCGCCCCCGGCAAGCCGCGCACATCCATGCGCCAGCCCGGGAACCAGCCGCGCAGCGTGCTCTGCACCAGCCCGGCGTACTGCAGGAAATCGGTATAGGCATAGGCCGAGACATAGGCCGGCATTGCCATGGGCAGCAGCAAGGCCCAGGACAGCCAGCGCCGTCCGGGAAATTCGAACAGGCTCACCGTCACCGCCGCCGCACCGCCCACCAGCACCACGCCCAGCGGCACCATCAGCGCCAGCCAGCCGGAGGTGGCCAGGTAACCGGGCAGGACGGTCTGCATCTGCTGGCGCAGGCTGTCCACGCCGGCCGCGTCCAGGCCCAACCAGGCGGCGAGGATGCCCAACAGCGGCAAGGCGATCAGGACTGCAAGCAAACCGATGATATGCATAACAAGGAAACGGTGAAAATGGACTACCCAGGTGGAAGACGCGAGGGCTTGCGCTACACTGCACACCCTCAGGCAATCGCGAATTGTAACCATTTCACCGGGCATCTCCATGTTTCTGGAAGTCGAGCACCTCAGCATCCGCTATCCCCGTACTCCCTCCGCCGCCGTCGACGACGTCTCGCTGCGCCTGCAGCCGGGCGAACTGGGTGCGCTGATCGGTCCCTCCGGCAGCGGCAAGACCAGCCTGCTGCGCGCCGTGGCCGGGCTGGAGCCGGCACAGGCCGGCCGCATCCGGCTGGCCGGGACGTTGCTGGAAGGCGATGGCATCCGGGTGGCGGCCGAGGAGCGGCGCATCGGCATGGTGTTCCAGGATTTCGCGTTGTTCCCGCATCTGGATGTGGCGGCCAATATCGGCTTCGGCTTGCGCGGCATGGCACGCGGCCAGCGCGAACAGGTGGTGGCGGCCATGCTGGAGCTGGTCGGTCTGTCGGGTTCGGGTGGCAAGTTCCCGCACCAGCTTTCCGGCGGCCAGCAGCAACGCATCGCCCTGGCGCGGGCGCTGGCACCGCAGCCACGCCTGCTGTTGCTGGACGAACCGTTTTCCAGCCTGGATGTGGAATTGCGCGAACGTCTGGCACACGATGTGCGCGACATCCTCAAGCGCACCGGCACCACCGCCCTGATGGTCACGCACGACCAGATGGAAGCCTTTGCCGTGGCCGACGTGGTGGGCGTGATGCGGCAAGGCCGCCTGGAACAGTGGGATAGCCCCTACGCCCTCTATCACCGCCCGGCCACCCGCTTCGCGGCCGATTTCATCGGGCACGGCGTGCTGCTGCAGGGAACACTGATGCAGACATCTGCCCCGACCTCAGGCAGGGACGGGAGCGAGGGAGAAATCGAAGTGCAGACCGCAGCCGGCCTGTTGCGCGGCATGCCCTTGCACGATCAGCCCCAGCCGGCAAATGCGCAGGTGGACGTGCTGCTGCGGGCTGACGACGTGATGCATGACGACGCCTCACCCTTCAAGGGAAGAGTCGTTCGCAAATCATTCAGGGGAGCGGAATTTCTCTACACGCTGGCGCTGGAGAACGGGCAGCAACTGCTGTCGCTGGTCCCTTCCCACCACGATCACGCGGTGGGCGAGTGGATAGGCATCAGGCTGGACGTCACGCATCTGGTGACCTTCCCCAGCATGGAGTCGTCGTTGGCGGCCGCCGCAGAGGCCGGCACCGCCAGTGCTGGAGTGGGCAAACGCTGATCCACGCAGGCCGCCCGGCCCAGCGCATCCACCACCAGCCAGTCGAGGGCGCGCCGCATCAGTAGCGGGCTTTCGACAGCACCACCAGCCAGCGGCGCAGCAGCAGGATTTCCACATGGCCGGGCTCGATGCCGGCGCTGCACTCGATCACCGGATTGACGCGATAACGGCGCACATAGGTGTCACGGCAGATGAAGATTTCGCGACGACCCAGGCGGATCGCCAGCGAAGACGGGCTGGAAGATGCAACAGCGAAGCGAGCGTCGGAAGCAAGATCAAAGTGTGTCATGGCAGCGATTCCTCTTCTTGTCGATTGGAGGCTTCACTTTAGCACAAGTACTGTATGAATAAACAGTATTTTTTATACAGTACTGCATGCGCCATGGCGAGCATACAACAGCCGGCCCATCCTGCATTTCCCGCCGTGGCGCCTAAGCCACACCGGCCGCCAGGCGCGCCCGCACGAAGCCGATGTGTTCCCGCAGCACATAGAACTGGTCGGCAAAGGCCAGCGGCATCTTCATCCGGTTCACCGCGATCTCGATCTCGTCCAGGCGCCTCAGCATCTCGGCCTGGTCTTCCGGCGATTCGCGGGACAAGCCGCGTTCCAGCGAGATCAGCTCGCCATACCAGCGATAGATGCGCGAACGCACACGCCAGCCATAGAGCATCGGCACCAGGCGGATACCCGGGATGAGCAGCAGGATCACCGGCAGCACGATCACCACCGCCCGGTCCACCAGGCTGGCCATCCAGAACGGCAGGGTGCGGTAGAAGAAGGTCTTGCCGGACTTGTAATAGCGCGCCGCATCGTCGCTGATCGGATATTCATGCTCCAGCGGCGCCGGGAATTCCCCCGCCTTCTGCATCACGTTGGCCTTGCCATGCACTTCGCGGGCGGCCGCGATCAGCAGGTCCGACAGTGCCGGATGCAAGTCCTCGCGCGCCACCAGTTCGGCCGTGGGTGCGATCAGCTGGGTATCGCGGGCCGGCAGGTTGCGC
The DNA here is from genome assembly GCF_001994935.1 of Herbaspirillum sp. VT-16-41. Taxonomy (NCBI): domain Bacteria; kingdom Pseudomonadati; phylum Pseudomonadota; class Betaproteobacteria; order Burkholderiales; family Oxalobacteraceae; genus Herbaspirillum; species Herbaspirillum sp. VT-16-41. Next base: position 27,460 of record NZ_MUXB01000101.1, on the reverse strand, counting down.
GCCAGGTCGAACACGCCCATGGGCATCTTCAAGGTATTGAGATAGCGGAAGCGCCGCACATAGGCATCGGCCTGGGAAAAATCCAGCAAGCGGATGCCGGGGGCGCGCAGCAGCTTGCCCATGGTCGCCACCGACACCGAATCGCCCATCAGGAAGGCCGCATCGATCTTGCCACCGGTCAGCGCCTGGGCCGCCTCATCGCCGCCAATGTTCAACAGCTGGGTGCTGCCGCCCTCTTCCACACCGTTGGCCTTGAGCAGGGTCGCGGCCAGCACGCTGGAACCGCTACCGGCCCCACCGATGGCGATGCGCTTGCCGGCCAGCTCCGACAGCTGGCGCAGCGGCGGGACCGGCTTGCCGTCCTCGCGCGGCGGCGGCGTGCGGTAGTACACCGACACCGGCACATAGGAAATGCTGCCCAGCGACACCAGCGGCGCCAGCGCCTCGGCCGGTACCGCGCCGGCCAGGCCGCCCTGCACGAAGCCGACGTCCAGGCTCTGGTCGGGATCGGCCAGGCGTTTCAGGTTGTCCAGCGAGCCCCCGGTCTCGACGATATCGAGGCGGATGCCATCGCGCGCCAGGATGGCCTTGTAGCGTTCGGCCACGCGCCAGAAATTGCTGTCCTTGGGACCGGCAGCGATCGTGATCGAAGACGGCGGGGCCGGGCGGATCAGCCAGATCACCAGCCAGGCGCCGATCAGGATCAGCAGGATGATGGGACCGAAGCTGACGGCCAGGTCCCGCCAGGAGATGGCCACGAAGCGCGCCCGGATGCGGGTCGCCGACGGGGCGTAGGCGGAGAGTTTCTTGTCTTTGAGCATGCGCGCTATTCTAGCCGCGCCGCCCCGCTTTGGGCTTCACTGCCTTGTAACGTGATGTGACTCTCCGCGTCAGTCGCTCAGTAGGTCTTGTACGGCAGGAACTTACCCGACAGCATCACGTTCACGCGATCACCATTGGGGTCGGCCTGACGCTGGATGTCCATCTTGAAATCGATGGCGCTCATGATGCCGTCGCCGAATTCTTCGTGGATCAGTTCCTTGATGGTGCTGCCATAGACGCTGACGATCTCATACCAGCGGTAGATCAGCGGATCGGTCGGCACCGGGGTCGGCAGCGAACCCTTGTAGGGCACGATCTGCAGCCACAGGGTTTCTTCATCGGTGAGTTCGAACAGCTCCTGGGCGGTGGCGGCCTGCTTGGCGGTCAGGGTCATCTGGCCCAGCATGGCAGCGGTGGTCCACTCCTTGCTCTGGCCGATGCGCTCGGCGATCTGGGCCCAGGTCATCTTCTTGCTGACCTTGGCGGTAACGATCTTCTGGGTGACTTGGTTGCGGTCCATGGCTATCTCCTTTTGGGTGGACGGAATAAAGATCGACGACACACCTCTCAGTGCGCGTCATCGATCGTGACGAATGCTTGCGACACAATGACGAAATCTCTTGGGCTGCCCTGCCGGTTTTCAGGCCACCGCCTGCTCCAGCCCCGGCATCACGATGCGCGTGGGAGGACGCGGTCCCCCGCTGGCCTGGGCCGCCTGGATCTGGCGCGAGCGGTGTACCAGGAAATCCACCAGGTGATTGCGGATGCGATAGAACTGCGGATCGTGATGCATGGCTTCCCGGCTGCGGGTCTTGGGCAAGGTGTTGATGACCACTTCGGCGATGCAGGCCTGCGGGCCATTGGACATCAGGAATATCTTGTCGGCCAGCAGGATGGCCTCGTCCACGTCATGAGTGATCATGAACACGGTCTGCCCGGTGGCCGCGCAGATCTTCAGCAGCTCGTCCTGCACCACGCCGCGTGTGAGGGCATCGAGGGCGCCAAAGGGTTCATCCATCAGCAGCATCTTGGGCTCGATGGAAAAGGCCCGGGCGATACCCACCCGCTGCTTCATGCCGCCCGAGAGTTCGGAGGGCTTCTTGTGCTCAGCCCCCTTCAGACCCACCATCGCGATGAAGCGGCGCGCATGTTCCTCGGCCTTGGCGCGCGACCAGTCGGGCCAGCGCGAACGGACCGCGAACACCACGTTGCCCAGCACGCTGAACCAGGGCATGAGTGCATGGCTCTGGAACACCACGCCGCGATCCAGACTCGGCCCCTTGATCTCGCGCCGGTCCATGATGACCACACCGTCGCTGGCCGCCTCCAGCCCCGCCAACACGTTGAGGATGGTGGTCTTGCCGCAGCCGGAGTGGCCGATCACGCAGACGAATTCACCGCGGTCGATACCGAAGGAAACCTGTTCGAACACCGGCGGCGCGCCCGCCGCATAGCGTTTGGAGAGCCCCTGCACGCTCAGGAAATTGTGGTCCATGCTCTTGCCCTCTTCATTCGATGTACGCGATTTACTCGACATAGGTCACCAGTCTTTGCAGCCGGGCGAAGATCAGGTCCAGCACCATGCCGGTCACGCCGATGACCAGGATGGCGAAGATCACGCTGGTCAGCGACAGGTTGTTCCATTCGTTCCAGACGAAGTAGCCGATGCCGGTGCCGCCCACCAGCATCTCGGCCGCCACGATCACCAGCCAGGCGATCCCCATGGAAATGCGCATGCCGGTCAGGATGGTGGGTGCCGCCGCCGGCAGGATCACCAGGAAGGCGCGCCGCAACGAGGACACTTCCAGCGTCTTGGCCACGTTGAGCCAGTCGCGCCGCACCGAGGCCACGCCGAAGGCGGTGTTCATCAGCATCGGCCAGACCGAGCAGATGAAGATCACGAACACGCCCGAGATCGACGAATCCTTGATCGTGTACAGCGCCAGCGGCATCCAGGCCAGCGGCGAGATGGGCTTGAGGATCTGGATGAAGGGATTCAGGGCGCGCTGCATCAGCGGCGACATGCCCAGCAGGAAACCCAGCGGAATCGCCACCACCGCCGCAATCGCAAACCCCAGTCCGACCCGTCCCAGCGAATAGGCCAGCTGGATGCCGATGCCCTTGTCGTTGGGACCGTTGTCGTAGAAGGGATTGGCCAATTCCTTGCGGATGGTCTCGCCCATCTGCGCCAGGCCGGGAAAGCCGTCGCGCTTGGCCGCGCCACTGCTCTTGCCCATCAGCTTGGCGTATTCATCCTGGGCGGCACTGGCCGCGCCCTCCTGCGGCAGCGTCGCGAAATGCCACACCATCAGCAACGCCGCCAGCAGCAACAGCGAGATCAGCGCGGCGCGCCAGCCGAGATGCCTGGCCGGCATCATGCGCTCCTCTTGATGGCGAAGCTGTTGACGTAGGCCTCGGCCTTGTTGGCGTCGAACTCCTTGCCCATGATGGAATACTTGCGATAGGCACCTTCCGGCACCGGCTGGCCCAGTTCCTTCATGTGTTTCTTGGCCTCGGTCAGCAGCAGCACCTTCTCGGTGATGGCCTTGTAGTCGATATCACCCTTGATGTAACCCCAACGCTTCATCTGCGTGAGAATCCACACCCCCATCGAATCCCAGGGGACCGGGTCGAAGTCGGCACGGCCCGGCACATTCTTCACATTACCCAGACCATCGGCAAAGCGCCCGGTCAGCACCTGCTCCACCACCGTCTCGGGCTGGTTGAGGTAGGCTGCCGGCGAGATCACCTTGGCCACCAGCGAGCGGTTGGACGGGTCGCGCGCCATCGCGGCGGCGGTCAGCACGGCGCGGAACAGCGCGGCGAAGGTGTTGGGGTTCTGCTTGATGAATTCTTCCGACGTACCAAAGGCACAGCAGGGGTGGCCGTCCCAGATGTCGCGCGAAAGGATGTGGATGAAACCGATCTCGTCATACACCGCGCGCTGGTTGAAGGGATCGGGGCCGAGGAAGCCGTCGATGTTGCCGGCCCGCAGGTTGGCCACCATCTCCGGCGGCGGCGTGACGCGGATCTGTACATCGCGGTCCGGGTCCAGGCCATGTTCGGCCAGGTAGTAGCGCAACAGGAAGTTGTGCATCGAATACTCGAACGGCACCGCGAACTTGAAGCCCTTCCACTGCCGGGGATCGCGCTTGTCCTTGTGCTTGTTGTGCAGCGTGATGGCCTGGCCGTTGATGTTCTGGATGGTCGCCACGCGCATCTGGGTGGCATTGCTGCCCACCCCCATGGACATGGCCATGGGCATGGGCGAGAGGAAGTGCGAGGCGTCGTGTTCCTTGTTGATCATCTTGTCGCGGATCAACGCCCAGCCAGCCGTCTTGTTGAGCGACACGTTCAGGCCCTGCTTGCGGTAGAAGCCCAGCGGGTCGGCCATGATCAGCGGCGCCGCGCAGGTGATGGCGATGAAGCCGATCTTGAGGTCCTTCTTTTCCAGGGCACCATTCTTTTCCTGTGCCATGGCCTGCAGCGAACCCAGCGGCAACACGCTGGCAATGGCCGCCCGCGCTGCATTGCGGCCCACCGCCCGCAGGAAGTCACGGCGCTCGGCCACCCGCGGGAAGAGCGAACGCATCACGGCTTCTTCCACCACGTCGTTGGTGAGGGCTTCCACATCCTGACCGCGTTGCTGGCGCAGTGCTTCGACCTCGACATCGTGTTGCTGCTGGCTGCCGTGGCGGCCACAGGAACAGCCCTGGCCGGCGCGCTCGGCGTCATAGGTGTGGAACAGATTGGTGTCTGCTGCGTTCGGCATGATTCCCCCGTTTGGTGAGTGTGCGGTGATTTCTTTGCTTCACCATCCACCATTGCAAGGGACTTGCCAGCCTCATGGGCTACGTCATGCTGTCACGACATCCTGTAGTGCTGGCACTACAAGCCGGGGCCAAACCCGCGTCAGACCGGCAGCAACTGATGACGTACTGCATACATGGCGATGCCGACGTCATTGGCGGCGCCAGTCTTTTCCAGGATGCGGCTGCGATAGGTGCTCACCGTATTGGGGCTCAGTTCCAGCTGCTCGGCGATCTCCCGCACGCTGCGGCCGGCGGCGATCAGCTGGAACACCTGGTATTCACGGTGCGACAGGCTCTCGTGCGCGGCCCGCGGCGCAGCACCAGCGTGCTGGGCCAGGCCGGAGGCCAGTGTCTCGGCCATCTGCGCGCTCACGTAGAGGCCACCGCCGGCAGCCTTGCGGATGGCATCCACCAGTTGTTCGGGATCGGCGCTCTTGTTGAGATAGCCGGCCGCGCCCAGCTTGTAGCAGCGCGCCGCATATTGCTTTTCGGGATAGGTGGACAGCATCAGCACCGGCAGGCGCGGCATCTCCTGCTTGATCTGGCGCAGCACGTCCAACCCGTCCTGCTGGGGGATGGCGATGTCCAGCAGCACCAGGTCGATGGCCTCCACCCGGGCCCCGTGCAAGACCTCCGGCCCGCTGGCACATTCGGCGGCGACCTCGATATCGGGGGTATCGGCCAGGATCTGCTTGAGACCCTCGCGCACGATGCGATGATCGTCGCATAAGAGAATGCGGATAGTCTCGGCGCCGGCACTCATGCTGCCTCCCGGCCGCCGTGACTGGGCAGGCGCAGGCAGACCAGGGTCCCCGGCCTGCCGCTCTCTGGTGCAAGGCGCGCACCAGCAATGCTCAATGCGCCGCCAAAGTGCAAGGCCCGCTCGCGCATGCCCATCACGCCGTAGGAGGTGGCCGCCTCCAGCGCCGCACGGGGTGCGCCCACGCCATCGTCTTCCACTTCCATGCGCAGCTCCGACGGGCTCAGGTGCACGGCGATGCGTACCCGCGTGGCATTGGCATGACGGGCCACGTTGGACAACATTTCCTGGAAGATGCGAAACGCCGCCGTGGCCTTGGCACCATCCGGGGGAAAGGCTTCGGGCGCGATATCGAACTCGACCTCGCAGGGCAGTTCGGTGGCTTCCGAGAACTCCTGCACCTGCCATTCGAGGGCGGCGATCAGGCCCTGGTGATCCAGGATGCTGGGCCGCAGGTCGGTGATGATGCGCCCCACATTGTCCACCGCCGTCTCGATCAGGCGGCTCATGGCATCACACTTGCGGGCCACCGGTTCCAGGTCGGTGACGCGCTTGGCCATCCAGTTCACATCCAGTTTCAAGGCCACCAGCAGGCTGCCCAGTTCATCGTGGATCTCGCGGGCGATACGGGTGCGCTCATCCTCGCGCACCGAGTGCGCATGCGCCGACAACTGCCGCACCTGGCGCAGCGCGGCCGACAGTTCGCGGGTGCGCTCGGCCACCCGCACTTCCAGCTCGGCCTTGGCGCGCTGCAGTTGTTCCTCGGCCTGGCGGCGCTTGGAGATATCGCTGAAGGTGATCACCGCACCGCGTACCTGGCCGCCGTCGATGATCTGGTAGGAAGAATATTCGGTGGGGAAGAAGCTGCCGTCGGCACGCCAGAACACTTCCTGATCGACCCGGCAGGACTCGCCCTTGCGGAAGGCCTTCAGGATGGGACAGTCGGCCTCGGGGTAATGACCGCCGTGCTCATGGCTGTGGTGCACCAGATCGTGCATGTTGCGCCCCAGTACCTGGGCCGGGGCATAGCCCAGCATGTCGGCGCCGGCGCGATTGATGAAGGTACACAGGCCATCCAGGTCGATACCGTAGATGCCTTCGCCGGTGGAGTCCAGCAGCAGCGCCAGCTTGTCGCGCAGCAGGCCGCCGGGTGCGGCCAGGGCATCGGAAGCAAAAACGGGCAGGTGGGGATCGTTGTGCATGATCCCCACCTGCCCGCAAGAGGCATGCCAGTGCCCGCCGCCCGGGCCTGGCCCGACAACGGCACCGGCCGGCCCCGTTACGGCATGTACTGCCCGCCGTTGACGTCGATGATCTGGCCGGTCACATAGCCCGACATCTGGTCCGAGGCCAGGTAGAGGAAGGCACCGCTGCACTCGTCCGGGTCGCCGATGCGGCCCATGGGGATGGTCTTGCGGAACCCCTCCAGCTGTTCCGGGGTGGTGAAGCGTTCCTGGAACGGGGTCATGATCACGCCCGGCGCCACGGCGTTGACGCGGATCTTGTCGGCCAGCAATTCCTTGGCCATGCCACGCGTGATGGTACTCACGAAGCCCTTGGAGGCCGCATAGATCAGCGCACCCGGGCCGCCGCCATGCCGCGCCGCCACCGAGGTCACGTTGATGATGTTGCCGCCGCCCTGGCCGCGCATGACCGGAATCACCGCCCGCGTGAAGGCCACCACCGAGCGGGAATTGATATTGATGATGTCGTCGAACAAGGCATCCGTGACCTGCTCCAGCGGCATGCGCTGGACCAGGCTGCCGGCGTTGTTGATGAGTACGTCGATGCGCCCCATCTGCTCCACCGCCTTGGCCACGGCGGCATTGATGGCGGCGCTGTCGCGCACGTCGGCGCCGATGGTGATGGCCTTGCTGCCAGCGGCGCGCACCTCGGCGGCGACCGCTTCGGCTTCCTTGGCCGAGCTGTTGTAGTGCACCACCACATGGGAACCACGGGCGGCGAAGGCACGCGCGGCGGCGGCGCCGATGCCGGTGCTTGCACCACTGATGAAGACGACTTTTCCTGCCAGATCCAGCATGCTGTTCTCCTGTTCATAAACGGTTGATCATTCATGCTCCGGCTTGTGCATGGGGCGGCCCTGCGCGCCCTGCCGGTATCGCTTCTTGTATTCCGGGCGCCGCAGCAGGTCACACTGCGGCTGTCCTGCCACGTCGCCGTTGTGGAATGCCGCAGGACCCGGTCCGGCGGGACCCGGTCCGGCGGCAACGGCGACGCTTGCTGCCTGATCAGTCGTGTACCGATTCGTCGCGGTTGCGACCGGCGCTGCGGTAGGCGTCGCGCACATTCATGAGGTGATTGCGCATGGCTTCGGAGGCCTTCTGCGGATCGCGGGCCTTGAGCGCATCGAGGATGTCGCGATGGTCCTGCAGGCTGCGCTCCAGCGTGGCCGGAATGCGCGAGGTGATGGAACGGCTCTTCTTGCCCAGCATGTAGAGGCTACCGGCCACGCTCTGCAGGAAGGGGTTGTTGCAGCCCTCGATGATGGCTTCGTGGAATTCCACGTCGGCCGCCGAGAAAGCGGCGGGGTCCGACAGCAGGCGCGCCTCGTCCTCGACGTTGCGTACCAGCCGGTCCAGCTCGGCCTGCTCCATGTGCGTGGCCGCCAGCGCCGCCACCCCGGTCTCGATGATGAGGCGGGCGTCGAACAGCGCTTCCAGGGTGCCGGGATTGAGGTCGATGATCATCTCCAGCGGCTCCAGCAGTTCGCGGGTTTCCAGCGAACTGACGAAGGTCCCCTCGCCCTGGCGGATGCGCAGCAAGCCCAGCAGTGCCAGCCCGCGGATGGCCTCGCGCACGGCCGGCCGGCCCACGCCCAGCATGGCCGCCAGCTCGCGCTCGGGCGGCAGTTGCTGGTCGGGCTTCAACAGACCGCTGCGGATCATGGTCAGCAAGCGCTGCGCGACCTGCTCGGAAATCGATTTCTGGACGATGGGATCAAAGGACATGCTGTCGGGGGGTGAAGACCTGTAGGGATGATTCGTTGCCGCATCGGCAACGTCTTGCTGGCCTGGGACGCATGCGTCGCAAAGGTAAGACCAATGGCTGTGGAGGATAGGTATCGGGGCGGGATGTGTCAAGCGGCGGGAACATTGGTGCGGCGCGCAAGAAAAGAGCGCGGGATGGGACGTCTAGGCCCGACGGCGCATCAGGTCAACGAACTGATGCGGGCAAACAGGCCCGGATCCTGGTCTACCAGTTTCAGCAAGACCGCCGCTTGGGCATTCGGTCGAGATACGCCCTGCTCCCAGTTCTGATAGGTTCGGGCATTGACTCGCAGGCTACGCGCCATCACCGCCTGTGACACGCGGGCCTTTTGTCGGACCCGCTGGATTTCTTCAGCTGTGATCGAGACCGGCTCGGCAGGTAGTTGGCAGCGGGTGGTGCGCAAGGTGAGCTTTCCCGTACGTTCATTGGCCATGTCTTCCACGCCGGCCATCAGTTCGTCGAACAGATTTCTTTTCTTCATGATCTTTTCCTTGCCATCAGTTCAGCGTCGAGCACACGCTTAAGCAGCTTGCGCTGTTCGGCTGTGAGGTCGTCCATTTCGTCCTTGCCGTAGATCGTCAACAGCCAGAACTGACTTTCTCCGTTCCAGAAATAGTAGATGATCCGCAAACCACCCCGCTTTCCCTTGCAACGGCGAGCATCGGGGAAGCGTAGCTTCCTCAGTCCACCGCTGTCTGCAATCAGCTTTCCCGCTTGTGGATTACTCATCATCAACTTTTGAAGTTCGGCATAGGCGTCGTCGGAGAGATATTGACTCCGGCAATTTTCAAACAGTCGTGTTTCTTTGAATACGGCTTTCATCCGCAAACCATACGTAATTCACGTATGGTTTTCTATCGTACCATGGGGATGACCGATGCCCTCCATCTGCATCGCATCTGTTAGGCTAGGCGCGCCTATCGCTTCCCTCGTCTATCCATGAACCTGCGCTTCGTAGAGGCCTTCCACTGGGCCGCCTCGCTCAAGAGCATCACCCGCGCCGCCGAAAAGCTGCATATCACGCAATCGACCATGTCCAGTCGCATCGCCTCGCTGGAAGAAGAACTGGGCGTGGTCTTGCTGGACCGCCGGGCCAAGCAGTTCCGTCTCACCGCCTCGGGCCAGCGCTTCCAGTTGCTGGCGGTGAAGCTGCTGTCGCTGCAAAGCCAGATCCGCCAGGAACTGGGCGGCAGTCCGGGCGGGCCGATGGCGCTGCGCATCGGCAGCATCGAATCGGTGGTGCATAGCTGGCTGCCCGGCTGGCTCAAGGAAATCCGCAGCCGCTATCCTGATTTCGCGCTGGAACTGACCGTGGAAACCTCGCCGGTGCTGATGGAACAGATCGGGCGCGGCGCCCAGGACCTGGTCTTCACCTCCATCGTGGGCAGCGATACGGCGGTGCGCTCGCGCATCATGGCGTCCATGGAGATGGTCTTCGTCGGCCATCGTGATACCCATGGCACGCGTCGCTATCGGCTGGAAGAGCTGGCGGCCGACGACCTCATCACCTTCCAGCGCGGCTCGCAGCCGCACCAGGGGCTGCTGCAGCTGCTGCAGGAGTCCGGGCTGCCGATGCCACGCGTGCACGCCATCTCCTCGATCTCGGCCATGGTGCAACTGGTAGAAGGCGGCTTCGGCGTGGCGACCCTGCCCAAGCTGGCCATGCGTGAACTGACCCGCCGCCTGCCGCTGCGCATCCTGCGCTGCGAAGAAACGCTGCCCCCGCTGCAGATCCACGCCAGCTATCGCGAGGAGCCGGGCTCCAGCGTGGCCGAACTGGTGCTGGATTCGGCCCTGGAACACGCCCGGCGCGCCCAGGGCAAAAGGCGCGGCGCTTCCACGGCGGACGAAGACTGAATCCGACACCATCCCCCCCGGCCATCGCCATCAGGCAACGCGTTTCGCGTCAGACAGGAAACATCTATCAGCTGACGGGAACAACAAGTAGTCAATCAACAAAAACGCTGACGTCATCGAAAAAATCGATAACAAAAGATATAAATTTTTTGTTGGACGCGTGCTGGATGCCCCTCCTACCATCGGTGGCATTCCCATCCCACCATCAAGCGCCAGCACGACGCAGGAGACCGCCATGCCTGAAACGCCCACCATGCCGCACGCCCCCCGCAGCATTTCCCTCACCGCCGATTCGACCGCACTGGAAGTGCGACTGGCCGCCCGCCATGGCGACTTCACCGGCCACACCAGTGGCGTGGCCAGCGCCCATGTGCAGGTCAACCTGGCCATCCTGCCGGCCGCGCTGGCCGATGACTTCCGCCGTTTCTGCGAACTCAATCCGGTGCCCTGTCCGCTGCTGGGCGTCTCCGAGCCAGGCTCGCCGGCCATCCCGGGACTGGGCCAGGACCTGGACATCCGTACCGACGTGCCGCGCTATCACATCTGGCGCAATGGCGAACGCGTGGGCGAGGTCACCGACCTGCGTGCCTACTGGCGCGACGACCTGGTGACCTTCGCGCTGGGCTGTTCGTTCTCCTTCGAACACGCGCTGCTGGCCGAGGGCATCCCGCTGCGCCATGTCAGCGAAGGCCGCAACGTGGCCATGTATCGCACCAACATCCCGACCAGGCCGGTGGGTGTCTTCTCCGGCCCCACGGTGGTCTCCATGCGTCCGCTCAAGGCCGCCGACGCCATCCGCGCCGTGCAGATCACCGCCCGCACACCGCAGGTGCATGGCGCACCGATCCACATCGGCGACCCCGCCCTGATCGGCATTAGCGATATCAACCAGCCAGACTACGGCGATGCAGTGGCGGTCCACGACGATGAACTGCCAGTGTTCTGGGCCTGCGGCGTCACGCCGCAGGCGGCCATCGTAGCGGCCCGCCCGGCCTTCTGCATCACCCACGCGCCCGGCTACATGCTGGTCACCGACAAGCTCAACAGCGAACTCTGACACCCCGCCCCGGAGAGAACCATGTGGCTCAAAGAAACCAGCAGCGCGGAACGACGCACCCTGACGGCGACCTTCACCGGCTATGCGGTGGACGGCTTCGATTACATGATCTACACCTTCCTCATCCCCACGCTGCTGGCGGCCTGGAGCATGAGCCGCGCCGAGGCCGGCTACATCGCCACCGGCGCCCTGCTGACCTCGGCCGTGGGGGGCTGGGCCGCCGGCATCCTGGCTGACCGCTACGGCCGCGTGCGGGTGCTGCAATGGACAGTGCTGTGGTTCGCCTTCTTCACCTTCCTCTCCGGCTTCACCGATTCCTTCGGCCAGCTGTTCTTCACCCGCGCCATGCAGGGCTTCGGCATGGGAGGCGAGTGGGCGGTCGGTTCGGTGCTGATCGCCGAGACCATCTCTGCGCGCCATCGCGGCAAGGCTTCGGGGCTGGTGCAGAGCAGCTGGGCGGTGGGCTGGGCGGCGTCGGCGCTGGCCTTCTGGGGCATGTACGCGGTGCTGCCGCCGGAAAAGGCGTGGAAGGTGCTGTTCTGGATCGGCGTACTGCCGGCCCTGCTGACCCTCTACATCCGCCGCGCCATCAGCGAGCCGGCGGTGTTCGTGGCGGCCCAGGCGAAGATGCGGGAAAGCGGCCAGCGCGGCAACTTCCTGCGCATCTTCCATCGCGACCTGCTGCGCACCACCATCCTGGCGAGCCTGCTGGCCACCGGCATGCAGGGTGCCTACTACTCGGTGACCACCTGGCTGCCAACCTTCCTCAAGACCGAGCGCCATCTCTCGGTGCTGGGTACCAGTACCTATCTGCTGGTGCTGATCGGCGGCTCCTTCTGTGGCTATCTCACCTCGGCCTGGCTATCCGACACCATCGGTCGTCGTCGCTGCTTCATGCTGTTCGCGGCCATGGGCATCCTGCTGGTGCTGAGCTATACGCAGATGATCATCACCGACGCCTGGATGCTGGCGCTGGGCTTCGTGCTGGGGTTCTTCCTGTCGGGGATCTTCTCGGGCATGGGCGCCTACCTGTCCGAACTGTTCCCCAGTGATGTGCGGGGTTCGGGCCAGGGCTTCTGCTACAACTTCGGCCGCGCCATCGGTGCGATCTGTCCGGCGCTGGTGGGTTATCTCAGCAACAGCATGCCGCTGGGACAGACCATCGGCTGGATCGCCGCCGGCTGTTACGGACTGGTGATCGTGGCCTGCCTGATCCTGCCGGAGACGCAGGGCAAGGAGCTGGAAGCGGCGGTCACCACTGCCTGACCGTTCCCGCAGGGCAGCAAGCACAGGCCGGCGCCAAAACGCCGGCCTGTTTGCATTGCGCCCTCGTATGAGACGGGTCGGGGTCGCTCAATAGGCGCTGGCCTGGTCGAGCGCGGCGATGTCTTCGCGGCTCAACTGCAAGCGCGTGGCGGCCACCAGTTCGTCGAGCTGCGCCAGCGAGGTGGCGCTGGCAATCGGCGCGGTCACGCTGGGGCGCGCAATCAGCCAGGCCAGCGCGACGGCGGCCGGAGTGCTGGCGTGACGGGCGGCGACCGCATCCAGCGCAGCCAGAATCTGGAAGCCACGCGGGTTGAGATAGGACTTCACCTTGCCGCCACGGGCGGCGCTTTTGCCGAGGTCGGCCTCGCTCCGGTACTTGCCGCTGAGGAAGCCGCTGGCCAGCGAATAGAAGCCGATCACGCCCACGCCCTGCTCCAGGCAATACGGCTCCAGCGTACGTTCGAACCCTTCGCGGGCGACCAGGCTGTATTCGGGCTGCAGGGTCTGGTACAACGGCAGACCCAGCTGGCGACCGATGTCGCGCGCCTGCGCCAGCCGGTCCACCTCGTAGTTGGAGGCCCCGATGAGGCGCACCTTGCCGGCCTTGACCAGGGTGTCGTAGGCGGCCAGCGTTTCTTCCAGCGGCGTGCTCCGATCATCGTCGTGCGACTGGTAGAGGTCGATATGGTCGGTCTGCAGGCGACGCAGCGAATCTTCCACGGCGCGCAGGATGTAATCCTTCTTCAGGCCCACGCGGCCCTCGCCCATGTCCTTGCCGACCTTGGTGGCGATCACCACCTTGTCGCGCCGGCCACCCTGGGCCAGCCACTTGCCGAGGATGGTCTCGGATTCGCCGCCCTGGTTGCCGGGCGCCCAGCGCGAATAGACGTCGGCGGTATCGATCAGGTTCAGGCCGGCCTCGACGAACTTGTCGAGAATGGAGAAAGAGGTCTTCTCGTCGATGCTCCAGCCGAACACATTGCCGCCGAAGGCCAGCGGTGCCACGGTGATATCGGATTGACCCAGCTTGCGTTGTTGCATCGGAATCTCCTTGTCATGATGGTCGGAAACAGTGGCGACCATTGTAGGCGCGGCCCGCAAACTCTGCTGGCGGGCATCTTCCAAGCAAAGCCGACAGCGCGTTAAGATAGCCGCCACGTCATTCCATGCAGCGCACCTGCCCGCCCGCCACCCTCATGAAGCCCCGCATCGCCTCCACCGAACTGGCCCAGCACCGCACCGGCAAGCTGACCGATACCGTGTACGCCAGCCTGCGCGACGACATCTACGCCTTCCGCCTGCTGCCCGGCGACCGCTTCGCCGAGAATGACGTGGCCGAACGCCTGCAGGTCTCGCGTACCCCCGTGCGCGAAGCGCTGATGCGACTGCAGAGCGAGGGACTGGTGCGCGGCCATTTCCGCAACGGCTGGGAAGTGGTGCCGATCGACCTGGCGCGTTTCGCCTCCCTCTATGAATTGCGTGAGATGCTGGAACTGCACGCGGTGCGCAAGCTGTGCTCCCCGCGCGTCGCGCCCGAACGTCGCCAGCAACTGGTCGCGACACAGGGCGCCATCTGGCAGTGCGCCGCCACCGACCGCCTGCCGGACGGCCTGGCCGTAGCGGCCATGGATGAAGGCTTCCATGCGGCGCTGGTGCAGGCAGCCGGCAATGGCGAGGCCGACAGTGTCTATCGCCAGCTGACCGACCAGCTGCGCATCATGCGCCGGCTCGACTTCGCCTATGGCGACTGCATCGACGACACCTACGCCGAGCACTGCGCCATCCTGGACGCCATCGCCGGCGCCGACGCCGAACTGGCCGGCGCCCTGATCGCCCGTCACATCGAGGACAGCCACACCGTGGTCGAGCGCCTCACCATCACCCGCCTGGAACAGGTGCGCGCCGAGTCGGTGCAGGCCGCACCGCCGCAAGGCAATCTGGTCGCCGGCGGAGCACCGGCGCGACGCAAGCGCTTCGGCTGAGCACGCCCGCTCCCCCTCCCCGGTTGCCCTGTACCCCCTCTGTGTGAACCTGTAGCGGACGGTTTTTTCCCCATGCGCGCTTGCCGCCAGGCAAATGGCATGAAAGCTGCTTTTGTGAGCCCAGGATTTATGCATACATAAATTCAGGCACGCGGCCCGCTGCCTCATCCGGCAGTCCCTGGCCTCCCATCCGGCTTTCTGTACAGGAGAAACGCATGACCACCCTCACCCAAACCGCCCCGGCGAGCACCCAGGGCTTGCTGCGCAACCGCTGGTTCCAGTTGCTGATCGGCCTGATCTGCATGATGGCCATCTCCAGCCCGCAATACGTCTGGACCCTGTTCACCAAACCCCTGACCGCCAAGCTGGGTGTGCCGCTGTCGGAACTGCAGATCACCTTTTCCATGCTGATCGTGCTGCAGACCTTCTTCTCGCCCTTCCAGGGCAGCCTGATCGAGCGCTTCGGCGCGCGTCGCCTGATCGCCATCGGCACCTTCATGTCCGGCCTGTCCTGGGTCCTGGCGGCGCAGGTCTCCAGCATCGGCATGTTCTACCTGGCCTATGGACTAGTGGGCGGGCTGGGTACCGGCATCGTCTATGTCGGCGTGGTCGGCCAGATGGTGCGCTGGTTCCCGGACCGGCGCGGCTTCGCCGTGGGCATGGTGGCGGCCGGCTATGGCATGGGCGCGATCCTGACCACCTTCCCGATCTCGGCCTCGCTGGCCAGCGCCGGACTGGAAACCACGCTCTGGCAATTCGGCCTGGTGTTTGCCGTGATCGGCGTGATCGCTTCGCAGGCCCTGCGCTCGCCGGATGCCAGCCACGCCGCCGCCATGCCGGCCCCAGCCATTGCCGCCAGCACGCATGACCTGGCGCCGCGCCAGATGCTGCGTACCCCGCTGTTCTGGCTGATGTTCGCGATGATGACCATGATGTCGACCTCGGGCCTGATGGTGACCTCGCAGATGGCCACCTTCGCCCGCGACTTCGGCGTGGCCAACGTGATGGTGTTCGGCCTGGCCGCGCTGCCGCTGGCGCTGACCATCGACCGCCTCACCAATGGCCTGACCCGCCCCTTCTTCGGCTGGATCTCGGACCGCTACGGTCGCGAGAACACCATGTTCTTCGCCTTCGCGCTGGAAGGCGTGGCCATGGCACTGTGGCTGGCCACGCGCGAGAACGCGGTGCTGTTCGTGCTGCTGTCGGGCGTGGTGTTCTTCGGCTGGGGCGAGATCTTTTCGCTCTTCCCCTCCACCCTCACCGACACCTTCGGCACCCGCAACGCCACCGCCAACTATGGCTGGCTGTACATCTCGCAGGGCATCGGCTCCATCTTCGGCGGCCCGCTGGCGGCGATGATGCACGAGAAGACCGGCAGCTGGCATCCGGTCTTCGGCACCGCCATCACGCTGGACATCCTGACCGCCTGCCTGGCGCTGATGGTCCTGAAACCCTGGCGCGCGCGCTATCTGGCCAAGGTCGCAGGCTGAGATCGCTAACGTTCTTCCGCTGAATTCCTCCGAACCATGATGCCGCCCGGTGCCACGCCGGGCGGCATTTTCTTTTGAGGACACAGGCCCGCTTCCCGCCCGGGCGACGGATTGCCCCCTCCTGCCGTATACTTCCCGTTCTCCTGCATCGCCTGGCAAGTCATCTGCAACCGGCTTGCAAGCCTTTGTAACTCCCCTGCAACTCAGTGCGGTCACGCGGGTCTGACCCTCCCGCGCCTCATCACAAGAACACACTACCGCTGCCTCATGGAAATCGTCTTTACCGTCCTGATCCTGCTGCTGGCCGTCGCCGTCTCCGGCGTGGTGGCAAGGCTGGCACCATTCAAGCTGCCCCTGCCACTGTTCCAGATCGCCCTGGGCGCCGTGCTGGCCCTGCCCATGTTCGGCCTGCGCATCAGTTTCGATCCGGAACTGTTCCTGCTGCTGTTCATCCCGCCACTGCTCTTTACCGATGGCTGGCGCATGCCCAAGCGCGAATTCTTCCGGCTGGCGCGCCCCATCCTGGCCCTGGCACTGGGTCTGGTGATGTTCACCGTGGTCGGGGTGGGCTACTTCATCCACTGGATGATCCCGGTCATCTCGCTGCCCTCGGCCTTCGCCCTGGCGGCCGTGCTCTCGCCCACCGATGCGGTGGCGGTCTCGTCCATCATCGGCAAGGGGCGCCTGCCGGCGTCGATGCAGCATGTGCTGGAGGGCGAAGCGCTGATGAACGACGCCTCCGGCCTGGTGGCCTTCAAGTTCGCCATCGCCGCGGTCATCACCGGCAGCTTCTCGCTGCTGGACGCCAGCATTTCCTTCGTGCTGATCGCCGCCGGCGGTATCGCGGTGGGCCTGATCGTGGCCTGGGGCTTTGGCCTGATCCGGCGCAAGATCATCGAATGGGCCGGTGACGAACCGGGCATCCAGGTGGTGTTGCTGCTGCTGATCCCCTTCACCGCCTATATCTTCGCGGAACACTTTGGCCTGTCCGGCATCCTGGCGGCGGTCGCTGCCGGCATGCTCATGCCCTACCTGGAAACGGCCGGCGGCGAATCGGCCGCCACCCGGCTGCAGGGGCGCAGCATCATGACGATGCTGGAATTCGTCTTCAACGGCATGTCCTTCCTGCTGCTGGGCCTGCAGTTGCCGGGCATCGTCAGCCTGGCTCACGTGGATGCGCAGATGGCCGGCAACGTCCCGGTCTGGCACCTGTTCGTCTATATCCTGGCCATCACGCTGGCGCTGATCGTGCTGCGTTTCGTGTGGGTGTGGATCAACCTGCGCATGCGCCGCTTCGCGTCGGCACTGCGCGGCCAGAGCGGACGCAACCGCAAGTTCGACCTGCGCCTGATCAGCATCACCGCGCTGTCAGGCGTACGCGGCGCCATTACCCTGGCCGGTGTGATGTCGATCCCGCTGCTGCTGAAGGAACATACGCCCTTCCCGGCGCGCGACCTGCTGATCTTCCTGGCCACCGGGGTGATCGTCTGCTCGCTGCTGTTTGGCAGCTTCCTGCTGCCGTGGATGCTCAAGGACCTGCAGCTCGATGCCGAGGTCAAGCGTCGCCGGGCCGAGGAGATGATGGCGCGTCTGCGCCTGTCGGAGGCGGCCGTGCGCAGTATCGAGACCGCCCAAGAACGCATCGGCGTGACCCTGGACGAAAACGACCTGGCGCTGCTGACCGAAGTCAGCGGCAGCCTGCTGGCCACCTACCGGATGCGGATGAATGCGGAGAGCGATTCGGAAGACACCCAGCGCGCCGCCAACCGCTTCAAGCAGTTCGAGCGCGAACTGCGGCTGGAGGCGATCCGCGCCGAGCGCCTGGAGGTGCACTACCTGCGCGCCGAACAGCGCATCAACGATGAAACCTTCCTGATGCTGATCAACCAGATCGACATGGCCGAGACCTGGCTGCTGGGCTCACTGAACGGCCCCGGCCAGCATCACTGAGGAGGAGCGGCAACGACAAAGCCCGCGCTGCCATTGGCAGGGCGGGCTTTGTCGTTGCCCTACGGACTGAAGCGGCTCAGGCCACCGAATTGATGGTGGTGCCGATGATTTCGCCGGTGGAGTTGCGCGAAGCCTGTTCGCGGCGATTGCGTTCTTCGTTGGCGGTCTCGGCACGGGTCTGGTCGGCCTGGATTTCTTCCTGGCGGCGCATTTCGGCCTTGGCGGCGGCTGCGGCCTCTTCGGCGCGACGCACGGCGACCGGGTCGTTGGCTTTGCCCGTGGTGGGTGTATTGCCGTTGGGGTCGGAGACGACGGCGTTGACGGCGGAGGAAATGTCGATGGGCATGTTGGGCTCCCTGTGACTGCGAAGACTGAAGACGGATACTGGACCGGATCGGGCGTACCGCTGCCGGTACGAATTCGCTATGTTACGCCCATTGTTGCGCTCTGCCACAGGGAAAATCCTGAGTCGCGCAGAATTACCGGGATGCCGTGCGGAAACTGTGATGAATCTGGCAAATAAACCGCCCTGGCCCGGCGTACATCGATGTCAGGGTGGCAAGTGATTGCCGTACAGACAAGCCAGATGGAACCTTACCGTAGCGCTCGGCGGATGGCTCCCGCCTGTTGTGCAGGCCGCAGCAAGCGTCGCGCTTCCTCCCCACTGGCCGAAAGTGACAGTTACGAATTGCAATGCCCCCAGTGTCGGTATTGCTCGCAAACCGGGTCAACACTAGATTGACCGCTGGCGTCGGCATTCCAGATGAAGCAGCGGGTAAGGCCGTCCTTGACCGTCCAGTTCTGATCGCCCTGTCTTGATGAAGCCCAAGTGCAAGTAAAAAGCGGATGCTTGCTCGTTCTGTTCGTTGACATCCGTCGTCAGAAAAGGCGATAAGCCCAATGCGTATTCGACCAGGCCACGACCAATGCCTTTGCCATGATGGGCAGGATCGATAAACAACGCCTCCATGTGCGCGTCATTCAACAACATGAAGCCCAACGGTCTGTCGTTCTCGTCGACGGCTAATAGCAATGGAGCAGCTGGAAGAAATTCCCGGACCTCATTGGCAATTTCCGCATAGTCAGTCGGACTCAAAAAATCATGCGTGGCCAGTACGGCATTGCGCCAGATGTCCAGCACTCGATCACCATCGTCGCGATGTGATTTTCTAATATTCATCATATGTCTTCAGGCAAGAGTCGGCGCTATCGGGCTAGTGCTGACGAAATCGATATCGAATTCTTCACACTCATATTCATCCGGCGGCTCCCAAAGTGCGCTCGCGATCTCGAATATATGATCCGGCACGAGCATTGAGAATGTGGGACCTTGCTCCTGATTCCTCCGTCGGACACGTTCGCGACGAAGTTCCAGAGGGGCATCAAGCACATGGATACGAAGTGAAAATCCCTGGTCCACGATGCGCCGGCAAAACGCCATTCGAGGTAACTGTTGGATCAAGCCGAGTTCCAGCACCACATCTCGCCCTGAATCCAGTATTTTTTGACTATGAATCCAGATCAGGTCCAACAAGCGCTCTTTGCGCTGGACATACCAAGGGACGAAATCACTTTCGGGGCGATCAGGACTAAAGAGCCTGGCGAACCACTCGTCGAGCGCAATATGTACACCCCCGACATTTTCCGCCAAGACGGTGCTGAAGGTGGATTTGCCAGCCCCGACAGGGCCTTCAACGAGATGCACTTGATTCATTGCGTGAGTGTTCATTAAGGGGATACGCATTGTATGCGGACAATTGGATGTCTGGAACTGCCCGCTTCGGAGCTCGCACCGGCCACTAACTCGCGGGTTGAGTTTTCTGGAAACTCGTCGAATTCACGAAGTCCCACTGGTGTTTGGCAATGCTTCGGATAGTGCAGAAAGAATTCAGGATAACTCGGGGGCGAAGCGCTATGCAAAGGAGACCCATCTATCTGGACGATGTCTGGGCCCACGCCACAAATATTTCTCCCACCTCTCTGAGGGCGGCTTCGCGGCGCGGCATATCCAACGTCGGCGCATCATAGTAAGCAGCGACAAATAGCGGATTACGCTGCGGTGGACGCACGATCGCGTAGTCATTGGTCTGCCGCTCCACGCTGGTGCCGGGGCGGTCGCCTGCCTGCCAATCCGCCGGCAGGGCCGCACGCAGGCGATTGCGTCCCGGGCGGCAAGCGATCATCCAGTCTTCCAGTTGCTGGCGCGCATCCGGACTCAAGACATCGCCCGTCAGGATGGCGCGTGCATTGCCGACGATGGCCCGCGGCGTGGTCGTGTCCCGCGCACCACTGTACTGATTGGACATCGGCTCATAACGGTCGGAACGCGTCACGGTGTCGCCCAGGCTTCGCAAGAAAGCAGTCAAGCCCTCCGGGCCGCCAGCATTGCGCATCAGCAGGATGGCGGCAGTGTTATCACTCAGTTCGACGGTCGCCTGACACAGCTCGCCTACCGTCATGCTGCCGCGCCCGACGTTGGTCAGGGTGGTCGGCGAGGTGAAGATCAGATCCTTCCTGGTATAGGGTATTGATCGTTGCAAGCTCTCCTTGCCTTGATCGACGCGGGCTAGCACCTGCGCAGCGAGCATGCCCTTGAACGTGCTGCACATCAGGAAACGTTCATCGGCCCGATGTGCCAGTGTCTTGCCCGAACCGGTATCGACCGCGAACACGCCCAGGCGCCCGCCATAGCGGTGTTCCAGTTCGGCTAGCGGGGAGGTAGCGGCGCGCAGGTCAAAGGCGATACCGCCGAGGCCGAATGCCAGGGGAAGACCGATGCTGAGTTGCCGGCGTTTGAAGGAAATGGTCATGGGGAAATTTTCTCGTCAGTGCAAGGAGCTGGGAAAAGGGCACAACTCGCCCCGGCAGGCATCGGCGCTACCAGAACGAGATCCGCGATCGGGAAAAGTGTCAGCCGTTCTGCTGCGGTTGCTGCTGCGGAATCGCGGGGAGCAAGCGGCGAATACTGCGGGCGTCACGTTCCATGGCGTCAGGCCTGGCGCCGTCGAGCAAGACCAGCGTGACATCCTGCTGTGGCGACTTCAGCCGCATGATGAGGCAGCGGCCCGCCGCTGCCGTGAAGCCAGTCTTGGACAAGGCGATGTCCCATCCCTTTTGCCCGACCAGCTGGTTGGTGTT
Organism: Herbaspirillum sp. VT-16-41; assembly: GCF_001994935.1. Classification (NCBI taxonomy): domain Bacteria; kingdom Pseudomonadati; phylum Pseudomonadota; class Betaproteobacteria; order Burkholderiales; family Oxalobacteraceae; genus Herbaspirillum; species Herbaspirillum sp. VT-16-41. The sequence continues at coordinate 6,317 of NZ_MUXB01000101.1, read as the reverse complement.
GCGATAGGTGACGCGCTGCCCGGCGATCGTGATCGCGCCCGCCGGGGCTGTCGTATAACGTGCGATGTCCGGATAGCCTGCGGCCGCGCCGGCGATGGCAGCCAGCTCCAGCGCAGTCGAGGTGTTGCGTGGCGAGAGCCCGGTCGGATCATCCAATGTGGTGTGCGCCAGGCCGAGTTCCGTGATCTTGGCACTGGCCGCTCGCCTGAACGCAGGCAGACCACCCGGATAGCTTTGAGCGAGCGCATAGGCAGCACGGTTATCCGAAGAAGCCAGTGCCAGTTGCATGAGCGTGCGCAGGCTGACGCGGGCCCCTTGCGGCAGACTGGAACTGACCTGCCGCAAGGCACTGACGTGCTGCTGTTCGATGCGAACCAGTCGATCCAGATCAGGCTTTGCATCGAGTACGACCATCGCCGTGACCAGCTTGGTCAGCGAGGCGATCGGCACCACCGCATCGGCGTCCTTTCGCAGCAGCACGCGACCGGAATGGCTATCCAGAACCGCCACATGATTCGACTCCAACAGCCGTCCCAGCATAGAGGCTTCCCCCTCCTGAACGGCATCCGGCAAGGTGCCGGCTTGCCGATGCTCCGACGCGGCGCGCGTCGCTGCCATCGATGATGGCGTAGCCGGCACAAACTGCAGACCAGCCGCGAGCGCGGCAGCCATCGTCAGGGCCAGCATCACCGCCGGCACCGTGGATATCATGACCGTGGGCGGGATCCGTGTTGACGGCCGCGCCAGCCGCTTCACGCGCTCCAGCAATTCCCCGCTCGCCGCTTGCAGCGACACGGCTACCGTATTGTCCCGCGTCTGGCATTGACTCAGTCGCTCCAGCGCGAGCGCCAATTGCCGCGGCTCGCCGGTCAGCGTACCGGCCAGATCGTCGGCGATCAACTCGCGCTCCATACGGATTTGCCGGGAGAGCCACCACACCACTGGATGGAAGAAGAGCAATGCCTCGATCGCGTTCTGCAACAGATTGATGAGGTAGTCCAGGCGCTTGATGTGGGCGATCTCATGAGCCAGCAAGGCTTCCAGCATCTGCGGTGGCATGCTCAGAAAAATCGCCCCCGGGACGATGATGACTGGCCGCCACCATCCCGTCGTCAGCGGTCCATGGTTGCCATGCGCCACACGTAGCAAGACCGGTCGGCGGATGCCGCAACATATCGCCAGGGAGCTGGCGCAGGCCTGCCAACGCGTGGGCGCTGCGCCGGTCTGTACTGCGATATTCCTGCTCCAGTACAGCCCGGATGCCAGCCGCGCTCCCATTGCGATCACGCCGACCGACCAGCAGGCAACCAGCCATGGCATTGCGGAGGTGAGGAAGATGGAAAAGGGCTGGCTTCCGATCATCCCGGCCAGACCGTGGCCGGCGCCCGTCGATGCTGTGGTCATTGCAATAGACAGGCCTGCCTCCAGCAACACCGACGCCAGGCACGACAGTTGCGCCAGACACAGCATCAGATAACGTTGCCTGCAAGCCGCAGTGGGGAGCAGGCGCAGCAGCACGACGGCGACGGCACCGATCAGTGCCCCTTTCCAGAGGAAATTCAGAAGCGCCCAGCCGATTGCCGTGACCACGGTAGATGATTCCGCGATCACCGCTCATCTCCGTGCAGTAGTCTCCTGATCTCGTCTTTCTCTTCTTGCGTCACGTGATGGCGCAATGCCGCCATCACCAGCGCCTTGCCCGATCCCGAGAATGCCTTCTGGATCAGATCCTTCAGCAGGGTCGCCTGCAGCGACTTCTGCCGCTGAGCCGGTGCATAGACGTGAGAGCGCTCGCTTTCATCGCGCGTCAGCAAGCCTTTGCCGTGCATGACCTGCATCTGCCGCAACACGGTGGCATAGGAGAGATCGGGCCGCTCCGGCAGCATGGCCTCATGCACTTGCTTGACGGTGGCATCGCCCAGCTGCCACAGCACGCGCAACAGGTTCAATTCGGCCGCGGTGGGCCTGGATTTCTTGTGGGCTGGTTCCATATCGGATTCCTAAAGGCATGATCGTTGCGAAGTAGAATATATTTTCTAGACCAAAGTGTCTAGACTAAAATGTCTATACATCTGAAAGGCCAACATACCCTCGATGCCCTCCACCGATTGTCACGACCGCATGCTGACGACGCATAATCCCCGGATCGATGTACTCAGAGGCATCGCGATCCTGCTAGTACTGTTTCACCATTTCAATATTGCCTATCGGCTTGAAGAGACATGGCTGGCGGACGTGTTCGGATGGCCGGCATTACGCGCCTTGGCGCGCAACGGCAACTACGGCGTCACCATCTTCTTCGCCATCTCGGGCTTCCTGATCACGTCCAAAGTCTTTCAGCGCCGGCGGGAGATCGGCCAGATCGACCTGGCCGGCTTCTACCGTCTGCGCATCGCGCGCATCCTGCCTTGCCTGCTGCTCCTGCTATGCCTGGTGGATCTGCTGGCTATGGCGGGGCTGACCATCTTTCAGAACCGCGTCGTCGATGGAGGCAGCGTGTCGATGTGGCGCGTCAACCTGGCCGGGGTGGCTTTCCACATGAACGTGCTGATTGCGCGGCATGGATGGGTGAACTATGCGCTCGGCGTGCTGTGGTCGCTTTCCGTAGAAGAGGTGTTCTATCTGGTGTTCCCGCTGGCCTGTCTGGTGTTGAAAAGCGAGCGCCGGCTTCTGGTCTTCATGGCGGTGATCATCGTGGTCGGGCCGGTCTATCGTTTTGCGCACCCCGGCGACGAGGGGCAATTCCTGTATGGCTATTGGGCCTGCTTCGACAGTATCGCGATCGGCTGTTGTGCTGCGATCTTTTCCAGGCGCGGCGGGTTCGCATGGCTGAATCACCCTGTCGTGCGGGTCGCGGTCGGACTATCCATGGCGGTGTTATATCTGGCTTGGCCGATCGCGCAGAGCAAGGTGCTGGGTTGCACGGTCATGGCTGCAGGGACGGCTCTTATGCTGGTCGCCGCGCAATACAGGCCCGCACGCGGCACGACAGTCGCGTGCCGTGGGCTGGCTGCATGCGGGCGCTTGAGCTATGAGCTCTATCTTTTTCATCTGATCGTACTCGGCCTGATGCGCGCAGGATTCCCGCCGCAAACCATTTCAGGAGGAGGAAAGATGGTGCTCCTGCCCGCTTACTTCATGATGTCGGCTGCGCTGGCCCAGGTCATCTCACGCGCGTTTTCCGCACCGATGAACCGTATCATCCGGGGGACATAGCCATTCATGGTTCGCTCGCAGGATGAGCCGCTCCACCTGACCCTCTTTCATTGCCTTCCGGAGGGTGCCACGTGGTCATACGAAAGTCGGCCATTCGCTCATTCAAGTCCGGCCAACGGTCTCGCTTCTTCAAGAATCCACTGCGCGAACGCCTTGAGGGGCTCACTGCCAAGTTGCAACGGCTCAGGGAGCACAAGGCAAAATGTCTTGGAAATGCTGCTGTCCTGCGGCCACGGTGCGACCAGGCGACCTTGCGCCAGCTCGACTTCCACATACAGACGCGGCACCAGCGCGACGCCCAGCCCGGCCAATGCTGCCTCAATCAGCATTCCATGCAAGTCATAGCGGGGCCCTTGCGCAGAATGGCTCAGGCTAATCCCGGTCTGCGCGGCATAGCGGTTCCAGGCATCGTGATTCTGACGTCGATGCAGGCGAGGCAGAGTGTCCAAGGCAGGGGTCCCTGTCGCTCCTTCCAGTAATGCAGGATGACATACCGGCACCAGCACCTCATCGAGCAGACGATAGGTGTGCATTCCGGCCCAGGCCGGATGCAAGAAATGGATCGCCGCATCCAGGCCACTGCCAGGCAGCAGGAACGGCTCCATGCGTTCGGAGAGATGCACCGTGATGTGGGGATGCAGGGCAGCAAAGCGCGGCAGGCGGGGGATCAGCCAGCGCATCGCAAACGTAGGGCTGACCGCGATATCCAGGCTGGCTCCGTCAGGCGGCTGGGACATCAGATGCTGGCTGTCTCGGTCCAGGCGCTCCAGCGTTTCCCGGACATGGCTGGCATAGCGTTGGCCATGCGGCAGCAAGCGCACGCGGTTGCCGATCCGCTCGAACAGGGTCACTCCCAGAAATCCCTCCAGGCGGCCAATCTGCCGGCTGATGGCGCCTTCGGTCAAGGCCAGTTCTTCGGCGGCACGTGCAAAGCTGCCGTGACGCGCCGCAGCCTCGAATGCCATCAGTGAGCTGTTGCTGGGAATCCTGCGCCGCATCGTATTCCTCGTATTCCATAAGCGGGTTGATGACGTGAGCTTTACCTTATGTCAGTGAAGCTTGCCTAAGTATCGATTTATTGACCGGGATTGGCTGCCTATCATGACAACTCCTCAACCAAGCAGGCCGCCACAAGGGTGGCCGTGGCCCATCATCATTATGATCTATACCGTCGAATGCAGCTTCGCCGACCCCACCAGCGAAGCAGAATGGAACGATTTCTACAGCCTGGAAAAGTTGCCCGCCCTTATCTCCGTGCGCGGCTTTCACACTTCGCAGCGATTCAAGGCTTTGAGGGAAGGCTGCCCGGTCTATCTCGCGCTGCATACCATTGACCATCACGACGTGCTTCTCTCTGACGAATACCGGCGAAAAGGCGGTGGCAATTTCGCGCGATGGCAGCAACACATCACCGACTGGCATCGCAATCTCTATGAAACATCGGCTACGGCCCCTGCGGTGCGTAGCGGGGAGTACCTGCTGCTCAGTGCGCGTGGCCCCGATCCCTTGGTGGCAATGGGGCTGTCGCCATCGATCCTGCATGCCGTCGCCCTGGAGAAATTCCCGGAATGGAGATGGATGGCAGTCCTTTCCGATCCCGTCGATATCGACGGTATTGCCCTGCCCGAAGGGCTGCATCTCTATGCTCCGATGACTGCGCAACTGCGCAGCGGTAGCGAGCCGGCCATTGTCAGCGCGAACTAGCACGATGCCCAATCTCACTTTCTACATCCGCCAGGACCAGATGCCCGCCGCGCAATCCCTGGATCGGCTCACCGCGCGCTGCATACAGCTCTGCACGAAGATTCTGGAGGCGCGGCCCGAGAACATCCACGTCATCTACGTCGCGGTCGGTCATGGGACAGGCCATCCTGCATTCGCCGACGTCCGTTATCGGATGTCGGCAAACAGGACGCCGGCCATCATGGAAGATTTCATGCAGCAGCTGGACGAGGCCATCCAGGACCATACCGGACTGCTGCCGCGCATCCGCTGCTTTGCCTATGCCGCGCAGTCCATCAGCGCAAGGCATTGATTCCTACCCACAGCAAACGAGACGAAAATGCATTTCCCCAGTCAGCAAATCGGTGATTTCTCCGTCACCGCCATCAGTGATGGTTTTCTCAGCGCACCTCTGGAGCTGCTGTCCAATATCGATCCTGCAGAGGCGACCAGGCTCCAGCATGCGGCAGGAATGAGCGACCCCTCTGCCATCCATATCAATTGCTATCTGATCCGTAGCCCGACGCAAACCGTGTTGGTCGATGCCGGCGCCGGTGGCTTCAAGCAATGGGGCGGCCGATTACAGGACAATCTCAAGCAGGCCGGAGTGCTGCCTTCCGACATCGATACCGTCCTTCTGACCCATGCTCATCCCGACCACATTGGTGGCCTGCTCGATAGCGCAGGAGACCGCGCCTTTCCCGATGCGGAGTTGGTAGTGCAGGGGCAGGAACTGGACTTCTGGGAGAACGACGCCAATTTCTGCCGCGCCAGCGAGCGGGCGCGCGGAAATTTCATCTTCGCGCGCCGGGTATTCGGCAAGTATCGGGACAGGCTGCGCACCTTCGCCGGCGGCGAGGTCCTTCCCGGCATTAGCGCCCAGCCGCTGCCCGGACATACCGCCGGACATTGCGGCTATCACATCAACTCAAATGGGCAGGGCCTGTTGATCTGGGGCGATATCGTGCATTTCCCGCACCTGCAGATCGCTCGCCCCGACGTCTCCATTGCATTCGACCTCGATCCGCATCTGGCGACGGCAACCCGGGTTCATTTGCTGGATATGGTGAGTGCGGACCAACTACTTATCGCGGGTATGCACCTCGGTGAGGAAGGCTTCGTCCAGATTGTTCGCACGGGAAAGAGTTATCGGGTTGTAGGCAAGCGTTGATAGCCCTGATGTTACCCCCCCCCCCCCCCCCCCCCCCCCTCCGCTCCCTCCGCTGTCACCCTATCCACTCTCATCCCCTCTCACCATTCCACCCCCAGCCACACCCTCCCCCCCACAGCCGTCCCAACTCAGTCACCCGCTCCCCCCCCGCCCACCCCTCCCCACACCACAAAACTCGTACTACACCCACGCACAACACCACATCACC